>JAFUHF010000024.1 GCA_017468985.1 Bacteroidaceae bacterium | reverse complement strand
GGACCTGGCCTACCGCGCCCTCGTGGCTCACGGAAGCAGCAAAGGACGCTACGCATGGGACCCCATGCTTACCGAGATGGCCTGCCGCGGCGAAAAGAAAGCCGGATATAAACTTACACGCGGCACGACGGAGGTGGACGAACGCGGAGCAAACACCTTCAAGGCCCACCGCAAGGGACGTCATGCCTACGTAACGATGAAACAGAAAGCAGAAGTATTCTGCCAGCAGCTGGAGCAACGGCTCCACCGCCCCTGAACGACATTCCACCGAAAAGCAAGCCCCGATCAGTGCCTATGGCCATAAAGAAAGAACGAATAGCCTCCTATTCGCAAAAAAAACAGTACCTTTGCAAACTAATTTAATGAAATCATTGTCAGAATGAAATCCATAGCTATCATTTCGCTACTGCTGTGCCTTTCAGGAACCATGCAGGCACAAACCACAAACGTATCGCCCCTGGACAAGAAACTGGGCTTAGAAGTACGCCAATATCTCCACAACCACCAAACGCGGCTCCGCGCCACGAAATCGGTGAGCACCACTTCGGATCAAGACAAGGAAACCGTAGAGCTCGTGCTGCGCAGCAACGATGGTAAACTCACGGAAAAGAAACTCCAGAGTCTGGGCATCAGCTATAAAGTCATCAGTCCCACCATCTTCACGGCCCACATACAGCCTGACCAGATAGAAGAACTGGCCGAAGAAACTTCGGTGAAGCGCATCACGGGACTACAAAAGAGAAAGCTCCACATTGACAAGGTGCGTACAGCGGTAAATGCCGACGATGCCCATCAGGGAACTGACATGGAAACACCCTTTACCGGTAAGGGAGTGATCGTGGGAGTGATTGACCAAGGATTTCAATACAATCATCCAGCATTTCTCGTCACAGAAGACTCCACACGCGTAGTCAGCGTGCTGAACAAGATCACTTCCAACCAGACAGAGCCATTGCGCGGTTCGGCCAACATCATCAAGGCCAAGGAAGACGGCACTTCGGAAGCCCACGGCACTCACGTGGCCGGCATTGCTGCTGCAGGCCGCGACATGGGCAGCGAAAACTACTACGGCATGGCCCCAGAAGCCCACATTGTAATGGTGGCCAGCGAAGACTTTGACGACGCCGACATCATGGATGCATGCGCTCTGATCAAGGAAGAAGCTGCACGGAGGAACGAACCCTTCGTGATCAACATGAGCTTTGGCACCAACTTCTGTCCGCACGACGGCACGGAAGACCTCTGCCAAATGCTCAACGAGCTGTCGGACTCCGGCTGCATATTCATCACCTCAGCCGGAAACGAAGGCGACGAGCAGCTGCATGCCAGCTACACCTTTACCGAGCAGAACAGCAGCTGCCTCCTGTCGATTGACCACAAGAGCGAAAGCCATGCCTATGTCTACATTCTCTGCAATGACGAAAAGGAAATCAGTGTAACACCCTACTTCCAAAACATCAAAACTGGAGAACGCATTACCAACGGCATCAGCATTGACGACCCCGTAAGCACACAATACTACCAGCAGGGCCTTGATGAAAACAACGGCAAGAACACCTTCCTGGCCATGGTGCCCATCACTACCAACCTGCGTAACGTGACCGCCTCCGACTACAGACTCGTATTGCGCATCAACGGCACCCCGGGTCAGCACATTGACGCCTTCCTGAACGGCAACGGCCCCGTGTTTTCCACACTGAGCAATGCCAACATCCCCGTGGCTCCCTATGACAACAAGATCAGCATTGGCGAACCGGCCGATGCCGCCAGTCTGGTCACAGTAGGAGCCTACATCACCCGAAAGAGCTGGAAGAGCATAGACGGAAAGAACTATGGCTACGGAGGGAATATCAGTGGCGGCATAGGTGCCATTGCGCCCTTCTCGTCCGTAGGTCCGATGGTAGACCCTGAACTGCTCAAACCCGACGTAGCGGCTCCCGGCGTGGGTATCGTTTCGGCCATCAAGAAGAAGGATCCGTCGTACAGATCGAGCGATAACCTCATCGTAGAAAAAATGACATTAGGCATCGTTCCCTTCTACTACGGCATCATGCAAGGCACATCGCAAGCCTCACCTGCCGTGGCAGGAGTGGTGGCCCTTTGGCTGGAAGCCAATCCTCGCCTGACCTACAAGGACATTCACCAGATTATCAGCGAGACCAGTATTTCAGACAACAACACCAAGGCCACGTGGAACGAAACGTGGGGATACGGTAAGATCAACGCCTACGACGGACTGAAGAAGGCACTGCTGATGACCGACATTCACGACACCAAACTAAACACGGAGCAACCCATCACGATCCAGAAAGAGGAAGGCCGATGGAACATCCTGTTCAACAATCAGGAGACCTACGCAGACGTGATGCTCTACAACGCCGCAGGACAACTCGTGAAGACGCAACGTGCAGAACACATCCATGCCGGTCAGGAAGAAACCCTCAACCTGAAAGGCCTTGCCCCTGGAGTATATGTACTAAAAATCCATACCCAGAACAGCAGCTCCAGCCGCAAGGTGAGCATCCGATAGGAAAGCAGCAGACCGCCATGCCCTCCACAGGCAACTTCGACAGCTTAGAAAGGCTCATCCTGAAATGGGGATTCCTACCCTTCTTCAAGAACGACATCGAGCAATTCTCCATTGAAGAATTCACGCCCGAGGAGCTGTGGTTCAGCCCTGACGTAGACGGGCCATGGGAATGGAAAGGGCCCATCATAGCAGCTGGGAGCTGTGCCTACGGCAAGATATTCCAAAACAAAGCCGGCTTCGTCAGTTTGGACTGGCTTCCCCATCTGCTCCACTGGCGCAGGGCCCACTACCACGCCACAAAGGACGAAGCAGAACTGCTGCAAATCATCATGAGCCACGGCTCCCTGCTCTCAACACAGCTAAAAAAACTCTACCTTCCCCCACGCCCTCCCCACACACGGCACAACCGCCTGAGCAAAGCCGTGGCCGAGGAAGATAGACGAAGGCAAAGAAGCCATCAACAGAAGGAAGGCATAGAAACCGCCCTCACCAAACTACAAATGAACGGCATGGTGATCATTGCTGACTTTGAATACCGTCACGACCGTCAGGGACGGCCCTACGGATGGGGAATAGCACGCTACACCACGCCGGAGGCCATGTATGGTTCCGAAATCATGACTCCCGTTCAAGGCCTCAGCCCCGAAACATCAAGAGACCGCATGATGCAACACTTGCACCAGCTGTTGCCTCAAGCCACGCCAAAGCAGTTGCAACAACTGGTAGGATAACGTATCAACAGAAAACATCATCAACACCTATTAAGAAATAACCGTGAAGAAACAGATCATCACATTAGGCGAAATCATGCTGCGACTATCGCCGGCAGGAAACCAGCGCTTCATCCAAGCACAACAGTTGGACGTGGAATACGGAGGCGGAGAAGCCAACGTGGCCGTCAGCTTATCCAACTATGGAGACCGCAGCTACTTCGTAACCAAACTACCGCATAACGACATAGCTCAGGGCGCTGTCAACGCCCTTCGCAGATATGGCGTAAACACCGACTACATCAGCCGTGGCGGCGAACGCATAGGCATCTACTTCATGGAAAAAGGTTCGGCCATGCGTCCGAGCCAGGTAATCTACGACCGCGCCCATTCCGCCATCAGCGAGGCCTCGGCAGAAGACTTCGACTTCGATCAGATCATGGAAGGAAAAGACTGGTTTCACTGGACCGGCATTACCCCTGCCATTTCAGACCAGGCCGCAGCACTTACGCAGAGTGCCTGCAAGGCCGCAAAGGAGAAAGGGCTCACCATTTCGTGTGACCTGAACTTCAGAAAGAAGCTGTGGACACCAGAGAAGGCACAACGCATTATGCGCCCCCTGATGGAATACGTAGACGTATGTATTGGCAACGAAGAAGATGCAGAGCTCTGCCTCGGTTTCAAGCCTACCTCTAAGGTAGAACAAGGACAAACCGATGCCGAAGGATATAAAGGCATTTTCCAAGAGATGAAAGCTCAGTTTGGCTTCAAGTATGTAGTTTCTACGCTGCGCGAATCCTACTCTGCCTCACACAACGGATGGAAAGCCATGATCTACGACGGAACGACCTTCTACGAGTCGCGCCGCTACGACATCCTGCCCATCGTAGACCGTGTGGGCGGAGGTGACGCCTTTGCCGGAGGACTCATCCACATGCTGGTCAACGGAAAGGGACAGGAGGAAGCCTTGGAATTTGCCGTAGCAGCCTCAGCCCTGAAGCACACACTGCCCGGCGACTTCAATCTGGTAACCGAAGCTGAGGTCAACAGATTAGCTCAAGGCGACGCCTCGGGAAGAGTGCAGCGATAAATCATCAGAACCATAACAAAAACCGGACGATCATGAGCAAACTGTTCGACATCAAGAATCAGGTAGTTGTCATCACCGGCGGCACCGGCATACTGGGCCGCGCCATCAGCAAGTACTTGGCCGGAGAAGGTGCAAAAGTGGTGATTTTAGGCAGAAAAGCAGAAATGGGAAATAGCATCGTAGAAAGCATCAAAGCTACGGGCGGCGAAGCCCTGTTTCTGCAAACCGACGTGCTCAACCGCATCGCATTGGAAGGCAACCTGCGCGACATACTCACCGCCTACGGACGCATTGACAGCCTGCTGAACGCTGCCGGAGGCAACATGCCAGGAGCAACGATAAGCCCTGACGGCACCATATTCGACCTCAGCACGGAAGATTTTCAGCGCGTGCAGGAACTGAACCTTACGGGCACACTGCTACCCACGCAAGTGTTTCTCAAACCCATGGTGGAGCAGGGAAAAGGAGCTATTGTGAACTTCTCATCCATGTCGGCCTTCCGTCCCCTTACGAGAGTGGCAGGCTACGGCATAGCAAAAGCCGGCATTACGAACTATACCGCCTTTCTGGCCACTGAAGTCGCCAAGAAGTTCACCCCGGCCATTCGCGTGAACGCCATCGCTCCAGGATTCTTCCTGACAGAGCAGAACAGAACGCTCCTGACCCAACCCGACGGCTCGTGGACCGAAAGAGGGAAGGACATCATCCGCCAAACCCCGATGGGCAGAATGGGAGAACCCGAAGAACTCTGCGGAACCATTCACTACCTAATCAGTGAGGCGTCACGATTCGTAACAGGAACGGTAGCCATCGTTGACGGTGGATTCAACGTGTTTACCATCTGAGTTCCATCAAGCCAATCTATTTTTCCTCCCCCTTAAAACAACTGCATCATGATACTTTGCGAACAAACCTTCCGCTGGTATGGTCCCAACGACCCCGTAAGCCTCAGTGACATCCGTCAGGCCGGAGCTACCGGAGTGGTAACTGCCCTGCACCACATTCCCAACGGTGAAGTATGGACCACGGAAGAAATAATGAAACGAAAAAAGGAAGTGGAAGCTGCCGGACTGACGTGGACGGTGGTGGAAAGCGTGCCCGTGCATGAGCACATCAAGACCCAAAGCGGAAACTTCGAACAATACATAGATAACTACAAGGAAAGCCTGCGCCATCTGGGACAGTGCGGCATCAAGGTGGTGACCTACAACTTTATGCCCGTGCTCGACTGGACGAGAACCGATTTGGGCTATCTTCTACCCGACGGCAGTCGTGCCTTGCGTTTTGAGAAAGCGGCTTACATGGCCTTCGACCTTTACATCCTGAAACGCGAAGGAGCAGAAGCGGAATACAGCACTGAAGAAAAGGTCATAGCCAAACAACGCTATGAGCAAATGACGCCCCAGGAGCGCGAACAGCTCACCCGTAACATGATTGCAGGGCTGCCTGGTTCGGAAGAGAGCTTCACCATAGAGCAATTCCGCAAAGAGCTGGAAAGATACCACGACATCACGGAAGACCAACTGAGAGCAAACCTGATCTACTTCCTGAAAGCCATCACGCCGGCAGCCGAAGAGGCCGGCATCCGCCTCGTGATCCATCCCGACGATCCTCCTATGAAAATTTTGGGACTGCCACGAATCATGAGCAATGCCGCCGACTTCCAGAAACTCATCGATGCCGTACCGAACATGGCCAACGGATTGTGTCTGTGTACGGGTTCGTTAGGCGTAAGCAAGGATAATGACCTCGTAGGGATGATGAAGCAGTTTGCCGATCGCATCCACTTTGTGCATCTGCGCAGTACGCAACGTGACGAGGCAGGCAACTTTCACGAAGCCAACCATCTGGAGGGCGACGTAGACATGTATGGCATGATGAAAGCCCTACTGGAAGTAGAACAGCAACGAGGAGAATCCATCGCCGTGCGTCCAGACCACGGACACCAAATGATTGACGACTTGAAGAAGAAAACCAACCCTGGATATTCCTGCATTGGCCGCCTGAAAGGACTGGCAGAGCTCCGCGGATTAGAATTAGGCATTGCTAAAACGCTTTACGCATAAACCATGGCACAATTTGACAAACTCAGCGTATTGGAACAGATAGGGAAGACCAAAGTGGTTCCCGTGTTTTATCATCAGGATGCAACAACCGCCCTCAGCGTGGTAAAAGCCTGCTATGAGGGGGGCATCCGCGTATTTGAATTTACCAACCGCGGCGACAGGGCCCACGAAGTGTTCAGGGCCGTCATCACAGAAGCCAGGGAGCAAATGCCCGAACTGATAATGGGAGCAGGATCGGTGGTAGACGCTCCGACGGCAGTCCTTTACATGCAGCTGGGGGCCAACTTCATCGTAGGACCGCTCTTTAATCCCGACATTGCCAAGGTATGCAACCGCCGCAACGTGCCCTACACCCCCGGATGTGGCACAATCAGCGAAGTAGGACAGGCACAAGAAGTAGGGTGTGACCTCGTGAAAGCCTTTCCGGGCGAAGTATTGGGTACAAAATTCGTAAAAGCACTACTTGCCCCCATGCCGTGGACCAAAATCATGGTAACGGGAGGAGTGGAACCCACCGAAGAAAACATCACCGGATGGCTTAAAGCCGGTGCCTACTGCGTAGGAATGGGGTCCAAGCTGTTTCCGAAAGATGTAGTAAGGGAAAACAACTGGAAATACATTACCGAAAAATGTAGCGAAGTACTCCGTATCGCTCAAAAGGCTTCAGAAAAATGAAAACATTCATGGACAAGGACTTCTTGCTCCACAGCAAGACGGCCCAAGAGCTCTATCATGAGCATGCAGAAAACCTGCCCATCATTGATTACCACTGCCACTTAGACCCACGCCTTGTTGCAGAGGACCACAAGTTTCGATCCATTACTGAACTATGGCTGAGCGGCGACCACTACAAATGGAGAGCCCTGAGGGCCAATGGTGTGGACGAACAATTCATCACTGGCGATGCCACCGACTGGGAAAAGTTCCAGAAATGGGCAGAGACGCTGCCCTACGCCTTGCGCAACCCCCTCTATCACTGGTCGCATCTGGAACTGCGCACCGCCTTTGGCATTACGAAACTGCTCAGTCCTGAAACGGCACGTGAAATCTATGACGAATGTAACGAGAAACTGCAAGACCCTGCTTTTTCGGCCCGTGGGCTGATGAGACACTACCATGTGGAGGTAGTTTGCACCACAGACGACCCCGTGGACTCACTGGAATATCACGAGCAAACTCGGCAAAGCGGCTTTGAAATCCAAATGCTGCCGGCCTGGAGGCCTGACAAAGCTATGGCCATAGAGCAAAAGAGCTTCAGAACCTACATTGACAAACTGTCTGAGGCATCAGGCATCAGCATCAGCCACTACAGCCAACTCATTGAAGCCCTACGTCTGCGCCACCAGTATTTTGCAGAAAGAGGTTGCCAGCTTTCCGACCACGGCATAGACCGCTTCTTTGCAGATGATTATACAGAAGCAGAAATCAACGCCATCTTTGAAAAAGGACTCCGTGGAGAGCCCCTGACGGAAGCCGAAATCAACAAATACCGCTCGGCCATGCTCCACGACTTTGCCGTGATGGATGCCGAAGCCGGTTGGGTGCAGCAATTCCACTATGGTCCCATTCGAAACCTCAACAGCCGACTGCTCAGCAGCTATGGGCCGGATGCCGGCTGCGACTCCATAGGCGAATTCAATACCGCCATTCCCATGGCTCGCTTCCTTGACCGCCTGAACAACGAAGGACTGTTGACCAAGACCATCGTCTACAACCTCAACCCCAGTGCCAACGACATGGTGGCCACCATGATAGGCAACTTCCAGGAAGGAAGCGTACCTGGCAAGATGCAGTGGGGAGCCGGCTGGTGGTTCTGCGACCAGAAAGACGGCATTGAGAAGCAACTCAACACTTTGTCGCTACAAGGGTTGCTGAGCCGCTTCGTAGGGATGCTCACTGACTCGCGATCGTTCCTCTCCTATCCACGCCACGAATATTTCCGTCGCATACTGTGCAACCTGATAGGCCAAGACATAGAGCGCGGAGAATTGCCCATAGAGGCCATGGAAAGAATACAACAGATGGTGGAGGACATCTGCTACTATAACGCAAAAAAATATTTTAACTTTTAAAACCGTATGAGGAAAAGCATCATCAGCATAGGCATTGCTGTAGTTTTTGCCCTTTCGGCATGCCTGAGGCCGAAAACGCAAACATTGACATCTTGGCACAACAACGACAGCATCATCAGTAATCAGGAAATTACCGTCAGTGCCGGTGAGCAGTTGTACGCCGACGGGGACTATACCCATTTCATACTGACAGGAGAAGCCTACACTCCGATTGATGCCGAAGCAGCCTTGCTCTTCCACAGCGACGGACAGAAGGGCTATGAAGTACTCTTCCGCAACGGACCCATTGACGGTACGCGGAAGAGCGGAAGCCTCTCTGCCGTAAGAAACCTCTACCGATCCTTAGCCAATGACACCACATGGTTTCAGTTTCAGGTGGCCGTACGCGGAAAGAACATCGCCATCAGCATTAACGGCACTGACGTAGTATGCTACACCGAGCCGGAGCAGCCCTACCGCACCGAAGCCTATGCCCAGCGTCTGCTCAGTCACGGACAATTCTTCCTGAAAGGACATTCAGGAACCGTGAAGTTCCGCAACCTGACAGTGGAGCCACTTTCCTCAAAGGTGACCAATCCCAACGATACGCTGCCACCCATTGACGAACAGATTGACAGCATCATACGGTTACAGCAACGAAACTTCCCTGTGATAGACTATCACGTTCACCTCAAAGGAGGCCTCACCAAGGAGCAAGCACACGCCATGTCGATGAACTATGGCATCAACTACGGCGTTGCCCCCAATGCCGGTGAGGGCGGAGTAGGCCGCATGCTGGCCAACGATGAAGAAGTGTATGATTACTACGAAGAGGTGAAACCCCTACCCTTCCTCTGCGGTGTGCAAGGCGAAGGCAGGAGGTGGTCCACGCAGTTCTCGCAAGAAGCCTTAGGCATTTTTGACTATCTGTTTACCGATGCCATGACCATTGTGGACAAAGGAAAGATCTGCCGCATCTACCATCCAGAGGAACTGCATCTTGACGAACGTACACGGCAGCAATATATGGACGTAATCATCAGTCAGATAGAGCTGATTCTCTCCAACGAACCGGCCGACATCTATGCCAATGCCACCTACATCCCCGAGGACTGGATGGACGAATACGATGAGTTATGGACACCGGAACGCGTAGACCGCTTGCTCAATGTATTGCAAAAATACGGTATCGCACTTGAAATTAGTCCTCGTTACCGCATTCCAAGTCTTTCCATCATACGCCAAGCCAAAGAAAGAGGATTGAAGTTTACCTTTGGCACCAACAATGCCGATGCGAACTTCGGTCGACTGGAATACGTTACGGAAGCCATCACTGCGTGTGGCATCACGTCGGGCGATATATGGTTTCCCTCAATGAGTACGCGACGTTCGCGCCCCACCTATGACTATAATGGGTTTGGAGCGAAGAAGTGAGATGTGAACGTCGTAGATTACGAACAAATGCAAACAGCCTTTGTCACCCCACGTCACTCGGATAATAAAACGAGCAGAAATAACGAAGCCATCATATATTATTCAGGCTCATGCCATCAAGATAGGCTCATCCTGATCATCGCCCATAGAAATCAGAATAGAATATACCGTCATCATACGCATACAAAAAGTCACTGAATTCGTTTGACTCAAGAATCAAAGACTTCAGTGACTAAATGTCGGGGTGACTGGATTCGAACCAGCGACCACACGCCCCCCAGACGCGTACTCTAACCGGGCTGAGCTACACCCCGAAATTCTTTAACGCGGTAAACACGCTTTGGAATTCGGGTGCAAAAGTACGGCTTCTTTTTTAATTATCCAAATTTTCTCCGTAATTTTGTCCCATAAATTTCAGAATAAAGCTACATGTACTGCACGATATGCCCTCCCCAAAGGTTAAGGGCCACCATCACACTACCTTCCTCAAAGAGCATCAGCAACCGGTTGCTCATTATCAACCGACTGGCAAACAGCACCGTATTGCCGCAGAACATTTCTGATTGTGACGATACAGTTGCCATGATCAAAGCCCTGAGAGCTCCGCAAGCGGTAACCAACATCGGTGCAGCAGGTACTGCTATGCGTTTCCTCACCGCCTATTTTGCAGCTACTCCGGGCACAACCATACTGACTGGTAGTGCACGGATGCAACAGCGGCCCATCAATGAGCTGGTGGATGCGTTGAAAAAAATAGGTGCAATCATTGCCTATGAAAAAACTGAAGGCTACCCCCCACTACGGATAGAAGGCAGGGTGCTGGAAGGAGGCGAGATTACCATGGCAGGCAACATCAGTTCACAGTATACCTCCGCCCTGCTCATGATAGCCCCCATCCTAAAAAAAGGTCTCCGGCTCCGACTCACAGGTAAAATTACGTCACGACCCTACATTGACATGACCCTCCAACTTATGAAGGAATTTGGAGCCATAGCAGAATGGAAAAATGAACAGACCTTAGAAGTAGCCCCACAAGGTTATTCACCAAAACCATTCCTTATAGAAAATGATTGGAGTGCTGCATCATATTGGTACGAAATGATAGCCCTCAGCAATGACCAGAATGCCGAGGTCAGACTTCCAGGGCTGTTCAACGAAAGTTCACAGGGCGACGCATTCGTAAAAGAAATGTTTCTTCCACTCGGCGTAAGAACCGATTACAAGGATGGCATGATCATTTTGAGAAAAGGTGAAGTCCAACAGGAACAAATGGACTTACCAATGGAGAAACAGCCAGACTTGGCACAAACCATAGCCGTGACTTGTGCCATGCTGGGCCGTCCTTTCAGATTAACAGGTCTCCATACACTACGAATAAAGGAAACTGACCGCCTCCTTGCCCTCCAAACAGAACTCGGGAAACTGGGAATAAACATTGACATATCGGACGATGACACTTTATCGTGGGACGGCACCATGCACAAGCCACAGGATGATATCATAATAGAGACCTACGATGACCATCGCATGGCCATGTCGTTTGCCCCCACCGCACTGCGCCACTCAGGCATCAGCATTAACCATCCAGAAGTAGTGACGAAATCTTATCCCAAATACTGGGAAGATCTGAAAACAGCAGGATTTACCATTTCCACGCTATGATTTGGCTCATCACTCTGATACTCCTGTTTGGTATAGGCATCCTGCTACTCAGAATAAAGAAAGAGCACGGACACAGCATGGAGGACGTTACAGATGCTCCTTCAAGCGACTGCCAGACGGAAAGTTGTGGCATAAGTTGCTTCTGCGATGATGAAACACTGAAAAGAGCAGTTAAGACCCAGATAGAATATTTCGAAGACGAACATCTTGATCAATACAGAGGGATTTCTCCAGAAGCATACGATGAAGCGCAGATTGCAGCCTTCAGCGAAGTTCTGACCACACTAAGGTCTGAAGAAGTGGCAGACTGGTTACGCAGCCTGGAACTCAGACACATTCACCTGCCTTCATCGCTTAAGGATGAAGCCGTGATTCTCATGCAGCAACCATAATTGAACACTCACCATGAAAGAACTCCTGCAATATGCTTTCTTCCAAAATGCACTCATCGGCTGTCTGCTTACAGGAATAGTATGCGGTCTGGTGGGTTCCTACATCGTAGCACGCCGCATGGTGTTTATTTCTGGAGGAATAGCCCATGCTTCACTGGGTGGAATCGGGCTGTGCGCCCTGCTAGGACTTCCCCCTATCACTGGGGCAGCCATCTTTTCACTGTTTACGGGTTACAGCGTGCAGACCCTGAGTCAGCGATCAGAAATTCGCGAAGATTCAGCCATTGCCATGCTATGGGCTTTTGGCATGAGCATCGGAATACTATGTGCCTACCTTTCTCCTTCATTCTTACCCAGCCTTTCCAACTATCTGTTTGGCAATATTCTACTCATCAACACCGGCGACCTACTGTTTCTCAGCGTGCTTACCGCCATCACGATTTTGGTTTTTACCTTATTGCTCCACCCCATCGTTTCCATCGCATTCGACCGTGAGTTTGCTCTTTCGCAACAACTTCCCGTAGTTCGCATTGAGTTGCTCATCATGACGATTATCTGTTTGTCCGTAGTGGCCTGTCTAAGGGTGGCAGGAGTAGTAATGGTGATCTCACTGATGTCTATTCCGCAGATTACGGCAGGGCTGTTCACCCGACATTTCTCCACAATGGCCATTCTGTCTGCCACGATAGCTATATTGTGCTGTCTGGGAGGACTGATGATATCCTATTTCTACAATGTGCCCAGCGGAGCTTCCATCATTCTGCTATCCACAGCAAATTACCTCATACTACGCACAATAAAAGGAATAAAAGCATGTTTATATAAATAGGTAAAGCCGATAATAAGTGAAACTCATCCGATATATACTGCTATTGATGCTACTGATGCTGATGGGGGCATGTGCCACCCAGAAGAACACCTCGCAAACGCGATGGTGGAAGGCATTTAAGACACGGTATAACACCTATTTCAATGGACATCAGGCCTATCTTGACGGAATGAGGATCAAGGTAGAAGGGAACAAAGACAACTACACCGACTTTCTACCTCTCCTCATGGTGGGAAACAAGGCCTCACAAAGTTTAGGCAGCGGCAACTTTGAAACAACTGTGACGAAATGTGAAAAAGCCATTAAGCTTTACTCCATCAAGAACAAACCCGAGATAAAGCGAGGCAAGCGCATGACACCCGAAGAAAAAGCCTTCAGAAACAGGAAAGAGTTCAACCCGTTCTTGAAAAATGCATGGTTGCTTATGGGCAAAGCACAATTAGAGAAGGGCGAATTCATTGAAGCCGCATCCACCTTTGCCTACACTGAACGGCTCTATCGAGACCAGCCACAGGTGGCCAACGTAGCCAGGGCTCTTTTAGCTCTTTGCTACACCGAGCTGGAATGGTATTACGATGCCGAAGAGTTGCTGCGCAAGGTGCGCCGAGACAGCATACCGAGAGCATCTCGCAAGGTCTACAATACCGCCATGACCAACCTGCTGCTCAAGCAAAAAAACTGGCAAGAAGCCTTACCCTACCTGAAGCAAGAAGTAGAGAATCTCCCACATGGTATCCCAAAGGCCCGAGGAAGCTTTCTGTTAGGACAAATATACCAACACTTGGATATGAACCAGGAAGCCTACGACGCCTTCCAGAAATGTCTGCGTCAAAGTCCGCCTTATGAAACGCGTTTCAATGCACAGATTATGCAAACGGAAGTGATGCCACAAGGAACAGGGCAAAAGAAACTGACAAAACTCAAACGTATGGCCAGACAACCCAACAATAAGGACTACCTGGACCAAATATATTATGCCATAGGTAATGTATACATGGCCACACCCGACACAGCCAAGGCCATAGAGGCATACGAAACAGGACGCCAAAAAGCCACACGAAAAGGACCAGCCAAAGGCATTCTGCTCATGAGTTTGGGCGACATCTACTGGGCAAGAGAGCGTTTCAATTTAGCTCAGAAGTGCTATAATGAGGCCATCTCGCTCATCGATAAGGAGCATGAACGCTATGACGAGATTGCAGCCCGAAACAAAGTTCTGACACAACTCGTTCCACCCACCAACGAGATCTTCGAACAGGATAGTTTGCAGAATATGGTCCGCATGCCAGAGCAGGAGCGGAATGCCATTATAGACAAAGTAATTGCCTATGTAAAGCAGAAACAGAAAGAAGAAAAACGAGCAAAGACCGATTCGCTCCTCAGAGCACAGAAAAGGAATGGGCTGGCAGGCAATGCACAGAACCTCGGCCCCAACATTGCCAATGCAGGAGCCACATGGTACTTCTATAATCCGCAAACCATCAGCCAGGGAGAACAACAATTCAGGAAACTATGGGGAAATCGCGAAAATGAGGATGACTGGCGGCGTGCTAACAAGAGCATTGTAGCCCCAGAGGAGGACGAAAGCGTAGACTACAGCAAACAAGACTCCATTGATGCCCAGAAAGCACAAGAAAAGGAGACTCAAAAAGGAAAGAAGAAAGGAAGAAAGCGCAATGGAGCAAATGAGGAAGAGACTGACAGCCTGGCCAGTGACAATCCACTCTCAAGAGCATACTACTTGGCGCAATTGCCATTCACAGAAGAACAACTGACCGCCTCCAACCAGAAATTGAGTGAAGCACTATTCAAAGCAGGCGTCATTGAGAAGGATCAGCTTGACAATTATCCTCTTGCCAATAAGACACTCTCACGACTTTACAATAGCTTCCCCGACTTCGAGCCCATGGACGAATTGCTCTATCAGCTCTTCCTGCTCGAACTGCATTGGGGCAGCCGAGAAACGGCCAATATCTATCGTAACCAGCTGGCGGAGAAATATCCTGACAGCAAATTCACCGCCACCATTACGGCTCCTGATTTTGAAGAACAGGCCAAGTATGGAAAGCACATTGAAGACTCTCTTTATTCTAAAACCTACGAAGCCTACCGCAAAGGAGACTACGAAACCATAGCTCGCAACTGCGCCATTTCGTTAGACAAGTATCCCTACGGAGAAAACCGGGCAAAGTTCATGTTCCTCGATGCCATGAACCAACTTCGCAAGAATAACATTGTAGGTTTTGCCGCCGAACTTCGTCAGATTGTCACCGAACATTCGTCAGACAGAATTAGCGAACTGGCAAGTGGCATTGTGAAGAACCTTGAGATGGGGAAAGTGCCTGCAGAAGGCCAATTTGATCTGGCATCGCTTTGGGAAGCTCGTGGACAGATCAACACCGAAGCTGATTCCATCATGAAATCAGACACGCTTGAAGCCGACCGCTTCACGGACTATCTTATCATCCTTTCATATGCCAAAGACTCCGTGGCAGAAGGTCCATTACTCTACGAAGTGTCCAGATTCAACTTCACCAACTTCGATCTGCGTAATTTTGATATAGAAATACTCGCCACGGCCGGACGCAACCAGATGATCATCGGTGGATTCAACAATTTCGACGAAGTTCACCGCTATCAGCAGCAATTGTTCACTGACTCTGCATGCCGCAAACAGTTAGAGCACGTAACGCCCATTCTCATTTCTAAGCACAACCTGCAACTCATTGGGCTGAAATACACCATGGAGGAATACTTGGAATTTTATCAGCAACACTTTGTGCCAAGCAAGGTGAAGGAAGACCTGAAGATTGACCAACCCACAGAAAACTTCATTTGGGATGAATTCCAGGACGTACCCGACAAGGAAGAAGAGGACGAAGAAGGCTCCGAAGAAGAATTGATTGACGAAGATGGAGGCGAATGGTATTAGTATGCACACTTCGCGATGCCTCTTTCAGAATAATAAAAATGCATTCCACACCATATAACACATCAACAGCCTATGACTAACGGAAAACTGCTCTGGGTAGACGACGAGATAGAAATGTTGCGCGCCCAGATTCTCTTCTTGGAAACCAAGGGGTATCAAGTCACCAAAGCCACCAATGGCCCCGATGCCATTGACCTTTGCAGCGAGCAGCAATTCGACCTCATTCTGCTTGATGAGAACATGCCCGGCCTCAGCGGACTCGAAACACTTCAGCACATCAAGGAAGTACAGCCTACGGTGCCCATCGTCATGGTGACCAAGAGTGAAGAGGAAGACATAATGAACCAAGCCATCGGAGCTAAGATTGCTGACTACCTCATTAAGCCCGTAAACCCTCACCAAATACTCCTGACGCTGAAAAAAAACATTCATAAGCAAGAAATCGTAACGGCCACCACGCAGGACAATTACCGACAGGCCTTCGGCCAGATTGGCATGCAGATCAGCGACTCCCTATCGTGGCAGGACTGGGTAGAAGTATACAAAAGACTTGTATACTGGGAACTGCAACTTTCGGAAGTGGGAAGTCAAATGCACGAAATGCTGCAAATGCAAAAACAAGAAGCCAACAATACATTCGCCAAATTTATCCGACAGAACTACGAAAGTTGGATTGAAGGTACATCGGCCGACCGTCCGTTGCTCAGCCCCGATATTTTCAAGAAACGCGTATTCCCACTGCTTGACAAAGGCGAAAAAGTGTTCCTACTGGTGATCGACAACTTCCGTTACGACCAATGGAGGGCCATCATGGGTGAACTGACAGATCTTTTCACCATTGACGAAGAACTTTACTACAGCATTCTTCCCACCGTAACGCAATATGCGCGTAACGCCATCTGCGCAGGCCTCATGCCACTGCAAATTCAGCAGATGTATCCCCACCTTTGGACCAGCGAAGAGGAAGAAGAGGGTAAAAACCTCAACGAAAGCGAACTCATACAAATGCAGATGCAACGGTTTAGAAGAAAAGAAACAGCAGCCTATTATAAACTCAATGACTCGGAAGCTGCAAGCCGACTTTTGGGCCAATTCAACAATCTGCTTCACAACGAACTCAATGTTTTGGTGATTAACTTCATCGACATCCTTTCCCATGCAAAAAATGAGCATCAATTGGTACATGAGCTGGTTGGTAATGAGGAAGCATTCCGTAGTATTACGCTCAGTTGGTTCCGTCACACTGCCATTAGCCAACTTTTTCGCGAAATAGCCCACAGCGGATATACTTTGCTCATCACTACGGATCACGGCAGCATTCAAGTGTGGAATCCGGTGCGAATCGTGGGAGATCGGCAAACCAACACCAACTTGCGCTACAAAGTAGGCAAGAACCTTGCCTATAAGCAAAAAGAAGTCATTGAGTTGCGCACCCCTCCACGCGTGGGACTTCCCTCACCCAATCTTAGCAGTGCCTACGTGCTCACCGCCGGTGATCGTTTCTTTGCCTACCCCAACAATTACAACTATTATGTAAGTTATTACCGTGGTTCTTTCCAACACGGCGGCATTTCGATGGAGGAAATGATCATTCCCCTCATCAAACTTCAACCCAAGGAATAAAATCTTCTGTTCTTCATCTTCACCATGCAACTACAAATACCCAATACCTCTTTCCTTACCGAAGCAGCACGGCTGTTTGCCCAACATATTCAGGAACGGCGCATACTGGCTTTCTATGGCTCAATGGGAGCCGGTAAAACCACCTTCATCCGCTCCCTTTGCGAAGTTCTTGGGGTGAAAGACACCGTAACGTCACCCTCTTTTGCCATCATAAACGAGTATGCGCTACCTAAGACTCATGAATGTATCTACCATTTCGACTTTTATCGCATACGCAACCTGAACGAAGTCTACGACTTGGGATATGAGGACTACTTCTATAGTGGTCAGCTATGTCTCATAGAGTGGCCCGAACTCATTGAGGAACTCCTTCCCAAAGAAACAATGCGCATTCGTATTCAAGTTCACCCCGATGACAGCCGAACGCTCTTTTGGGACTGACCCTTCACTCCCCCAAACTTAAAAAACATTCATGATCCAGCATATTCTCATCATTCGATTCCGCCGCGTAGGTGATTCCGTGCTTTCCATGGCACTTTGTCACAGCCTGCGGCAGAGTTTTCCCCAGGCAAAAATCCACTTCGTCATCAATAAGCATATCGCTCCCCTCTATCGAAATCATCCCGACATTGACAAGGTGATTCCCTTCAGCGACCGTGAAAATAAGGGAATGACTTACCTCAAAAAGGTTTGGGCCATCATGCACCAGACCCCGTATGATGTAATTATCGACATGCGCTCCACGCCAAAGACGCTTCCCTTTGCCCTTTTCTCTCTCCACTCAGCTTATCGAATTGGCCGCCATAAGTGGTACAACCATTTCATTCACAACTTCCGCATCCCTGAATCTCCACAGACTAACCGCGTGCAATCTAATCTGGCACTGATGGAACCGTTAGGCCAAGAAGGAAACCTGATACGCGACGAACACTTTCCTCTCTACGTCAGCGAAGAAGAGAGACAGACTTACGCAAACTATTTAACATCTAAAGGTATTACGTTCAGTCGCCCCATCGTGCTTCTGGCCGTAGCCACTCGTATTGAAGGCAAGGCATGGCCTAAGGAACGCATGCAGGAGGTCCTCTCGCGCCTCATCACGCATTATTCCAATGCACAGTTCATCATGAACTATGGAGGAAATGCCGAAAAGGCCCTTTGCCAGTCCTATTACGATGCATTGGGACAACCCTGCAACCTATTCATGAACGTTGAAGCCCCTACGCTGCGCGATTTGGTCTGCCTGTGCAGCCTAAGCCAGTTCTTTTTTGGCAATGAGGGCGGACCACGTCACATCAGTCAGGCCATGGGCGTTCCTTCCTTCGCCATATATCCGCCCAACATTGATAAACATTTCTGGTTGCCGGGAAACTCAGCGAACTATCAAGGCATATCGCCCGACGAATTCGTATCGAAGGCTGAACAGCAGAAAATGACATATCAGGAACGGATGCAACTCATCACCATTGATGCCGTTTGGCAACAGCTGTCCTCCATGCTCAACTGCTTCTTGCAAAAAGAGCCTTGACTGGAATCGTTATCATTTTTTACCTTTCAAATCAGCTTCATGACCATCGCATTCGATGCCAAAAGGGCGGCACAAAATGGTACAGGCCTCGGCAACTACAGCCGTTTC
The DNA here is from genome assembly GCA_017468985.1 of Bacteroidaceae bacterium. GTDB lineage: Bacteria > Bacteroidota > Bacteroidia > Bacteroidales > Bacteroidaceae > UBA6382. Next base: position 34,421 of record JAFUHF010000024.1, on the reverse strand, counting down.
CTTATATCCCTGCTTGCAAGATTCGCGCCAGAAGAATCTCTACTGCTCTATATCCCTCATCCTGAGAAAACGACCTACTTAAACCGTTTACCACCATCCGATCAACTCCAAACAAGGTTTCCGTCCTCCCCTCTTTATCGGACTTTTCCTTCCCTATGGCGCAGTTTTGGTATTACCCATCTGTTTCGGGCCGACGGAGTTAACCTCTACCACGGATTGTCGGGTGAATTGCCCCTCAACATTGGTCGAGCTAAGGGGTTGAAGAAAATCGTTACCATCCACGACCTGCTTTTCCGACGCTTTCCACAAGGTTATCACACCATTGATCGCACCATCTACGACTTTAAGTTCCATCGAGCCTGCCGGAATGCCGACCGGATCATTGCCGTCAGTGAATTCACGAAACAGGAGATCATCAAATATTACGCAATACCCACAGAACGCATCAGTGTGGTATATCAAGGCTGCGATCCAGCCTTTAGCAAACCCGTAGAGGAAGATTTAAAACAAGAAGTAAGGCAAATCTACGGACTGCAGGATCCATTCATCTTATATGTGGGTACTATTGAAGAACGAAAGAACCTTTTACTCTTAGCACGGGCTTTACGCCACGTAGACCCGACCATTAAGGTGGTAGCCGTGGGCCGACGCACGCCTTATACCATCAAGGTGGAGGAATTTCTCAAAGAAAACCGTCTGGAACACCGCCTCGTAATGTTCCACAATGTACCTTTCATTCACCTACCGGCTCTTTATCAATTGGCCACGCTCTTTGTATACCCTTCGCGCTGTGAGGGGTTCGGCATCCCATTGCTCGAAGCCTTAAGCTCAGGCACGCCGGCCATTGGATGCACAGGGTCATGCTTGGAGGAGGCCGGTGGCCCCGATTCCATTTACGTTGACCCTGACGACGAAATGCAATTGGCCTCTGCCATAAACGAAACCTTCTTCAACGACCATCGGAGGGACGAAATGGTAGAGAAAGGAAAAGCGTATGCACTACGATTCAGCGACGAACAGTTGTTCAGCGACCTTTGGTCGGTCTATGAACAAACTTTGCAGCAATAGGTTCCAACAGACGTTTCTACTCGTTCCATCTATCTTTCACTCCACCATGGCCCAACAACCGTGGAGCACGTTGGGCCACGGGTTCGGCCTTGCCGCTGTGGATGGAATATAACCTGCGTGCCGTTTCCTTCATGGCTTCGGTCTGTTCGCGATAAGGACGGTCGGTTACGTCCACTAAGCCGCAGTTATAGTTCTCTCCATCCATTCGCCCGAGCAACGGCTGATCCGACCATTGGAAATAGGCCGTCCCCACTACGGAAGGATGAGCATAGGCCTGCTCAGTATAATAGCGATAGGCCACGCCACGGTCTCGCTGATTCTCTGTTTGCCATAATGACTGGCCATAGCCTCGGTCAATGGTACCAAAATGATATTCACCAATCATGACAGGACGGTCTGTCAGCTGCTGAACTCTGTCGAGCACGGTTGATGAAGGTGCTTCAGCGTAACAATTGAAGCTAAACACATCGAATGCCTGACCACACATTTTTAAAAAGTCTTCATCCAGCCCATTGGGGTCACCAAAACGCATTCCCAGATTCAAATGGTGGGGATCGTGCTCTCGCAGTGCCTCAACGGCCTGCATCAGAAAGAGTCGGAATGTTTCGCGCACGAAAGCCTTACGCTGTTTCCCGTCATCGCCATGCTCCTTCAGATAGTTTTGCGCCGCATTTTTAATAGGCCGATCTGATCCGTCAAGAATCATCTGCACAAGGGCTTCTTCCCTATTCTGCCATGCCGGCTCGTTGCCAAAAAAGTAGCCTATCAGCCATGGATCGTCACGATAACTTTCCGTTTGGCGCATCAGGTCATCGTGCAGTTGCGACTTGAACTGTGGATCATACACATCGGCCAAGCCCATGAGGTCGGAAGCGATTCCCAAGCCGTAAAGCTGGTGCAGATAGGCCTTTTTCCCCATTCGTTTAAGCTCATCGGATGACCAGTTGGCTATCGTATTGATGCCCCAGCGCTCCATGCGACGCACGAGGTTCTGATACATCTCCCTGCGGTAGCAATCACCATACCGACGGTACAAATTCCATATTCCAAACGACACACGTGGTTCCCCCGAGCGGCGATCAAGCATATTGGTGGCCTCCATCACTTCCATGGAAGGCAATTCCTTCAGCATTCCGCCTCGCAGCCCCAGATTACGCACACTGCCGCCATTATCGGGATGAATGCAATCCACCCCGACTGAAAGAAACAGAAAACCATCCGGATCGACCAACCACCAGCGTCCATCAACCTTTTGAGTACGGAAAAAGCCTGTTCCTTTGAGCCTTTTTTGCTTATAACCACCGTAACGAGCATAGTTGTAGGCCGCCATCGAAGTAGTATCGGCATCCTCAGCCTGCCAAGCGCGGCGCAACTCTTCGAGCGAGCTTACCTTCTCTGGGTAGTCTACCAAAAGGCTTTGGCCGAACTCGTCCACTGCCGGATGGCTCCCCATATAGAGATCACCGGGGTCATGACGACTCAGGAAGAGGTTTCTAATCTCTAATTCCTGATCACCAATGGGCCGCTGCATCCTGAAACCTATGGAATCCACTCCCGTCAATGGACAACGATGGCCTCCAAGATTAATCCAGCCCGTCTGACGTGGCCGATTGTAAGTGGCAGCCATATCCACGGCTGCGCCCGGCCGTTGGGTGAAAAAACGCAGTGGAATGGCCAAACGGTTCCATGCGCCGGGCACGTAGCACATGATGCGAAGCTCGTTGTAACCTCCATGGTCTGTAGTCAGCCCCACGTGGAACCGCTGGGCGGTGGAGATGCGATATTCCAGCACCAGAAAACCATAACCGTCCCAGTTGCGCGGCACTGAAGGGTTAATGTCCTTCACGGCCAGCTTGCTACCGGCTACTTCATATTTACTCAGGAAACTCACCTTGTGAGTTCCCGTCTCACTTGCAGCCATGCAGAGGCCTGATGCCACCATACCGGCAAGGGTCAGAAGAAATTTCTTCATTATATCTTAGACTGATAAAAAATTCTTACCACACATTTGTCCAGCCAACGGCCACCAGCCGTGCCAGACGCTATTGTGTATTGCAAATTTACGAATTATGCAGAAATGAAGGCCTCAGTTACAATAAAATTGCAGGAAATTAGTAATTTTGTAGCTGTATAATCACCATTATCAGCATCTGTATGAAGATACAAATAAAGAAAATAGCACTGCTCGCTGCATGCAGTTTCGCCATGCCCATGAGTTGGGCTCAGCTTACAGTCACTAACCTGCGCATTGAGCACATGGAGAATCCCAGCGTGGTGGATGTGCAAAATCCGCGCATGTCGTGGATCAACGAAACGAAGAAGGCCAAAATCAGAGGCCAAAAGCAAACAGCCTACCAAATTGGAGTGGCCTCAACGCTCAAAAACCTGAAAGCAGGACGCTACGACGTTTGGGATTCAGGCAAAATTGCCTCTGAAGCCTCCTCATTGGTGCCCTACGGAGGTCCTGCGCTCCAATCGGGAAAGGATTACTACTGGCGCGTGCGTACTTGGGACGTAAACGACAAAGCCTCGGCCTGGAGCATACCTAATCAGTGGGGAATGGGACTCCTGAAGGCCTCCGAATGGCAAGCAAAGTGGATCGCCTCTAACCAAAACGACGGCGGAGCCCCTCTTTTGCGCAAATCGTTCGAGCTAAGCCGGAAAATAAGCAAGGCTAAGGCTTTCATCTGCGGTTTAGGCTTTTTTGAGCTCTATGTCAACGGCCAGCGCATTGGGGAGGATTACTTAGTGCCTAATTTGAGCAACTACACTCACCGCGAGGGTCTGGAGAAGGCTTCATTAGCCTTGGAAGATCACTCTACGGCCTATCGCGTACTCTATATGGCCTACGATGTTACCCAAGAGCTACGTCAAGGCAAAAATGCCGTAGGCGTGATGCTCGGGAACGGATTCTACGAGCCAGACAAGCACATTGCCGGACGCTATGGCCATCCGTGCCTCATTTGCCAGATTGAGATTACTTACGATGACGGACGACACGACCTTATCACCACCGACGGCAGTTGGTTGACGCATCCATCGGCCATAAAATACGGCGGCATTTATCAGGGCGAGACATATGACGCTCGTGCCGAACTAAACGGCTGGGCCGATCCCGAATGTAACGAATCGGGATGGCAAAGGGCAGAGGTGGTGGCCGGGCCGGAAGGCCAGCTCACCGCCCAGACTTCCCCCACCGACAAAATAACCGAAATTCTTTCCCCAAAGAGTCTGAAAGCGCTGGGCGAAGATAAATACGAAATATACTTCGGTAAGGAAATCTCAGGATGGATCAGATTCATCGACGTGGAGGGGCAGCGAGGCGATACGCTCCACGTAAACTACGTCAGCGAATCGCCGCAAGGCAGCCAGCACTATATATATAAAGGAGAAGGTAAGGAGAGCTATGCTCCACGATTTACTTGGTTCGCCTTCAGTAAGGCTATCGTGACTGGAGTCAAAAATCTCTCAACCGCACAATTGCAGGCCGAGGCCGTCAACACCGACTTGGCTTACGCCTGCCAGTTTAGCACCTCCAACGAACTCATTAACACCATCAACAACATATGGAGGCGCAGCCAGCTCGACAATATGCATGGCTGCATAGCCAGTGACTGCCCCCACCGCGAACGTTTGCCTTACACTGGCGACGGAGAGGCAGCATGCGCTACCGTAATGCATAACTTCGATGCCGCAGCTTTCTATCAGAAATGGATACGCGACATGCGCGATGCGCAGGACAAGATAAGCGGTTACGAGCCCAACAGCGCACCCTGGCAGCCTGGCTGTGGAGGCGGAGTGGCCTGGGGAGCTGCCCTTTGCACCATGCCATGGGAATATTACGTCCACTACGGTGATCTGAGGATGCTTCAAGACTGCTATGAGCCCATGAAGAAACTGGTAGGCTACATGTTGTCATGGGTACACCCCGACGGCACCATGTTCCAGAAACGCGCAAACGTGGGCAAGCAAGAGCCAAACTATTGGTTCAACTTAGGCGACTGGTGTCCCCCATATGGTGGGCCGAAGGACGACTTGGTGCACACTTTCTACCTATGGCTATGTACCACGTACACCGCACGCACTGCCCTTGCCTTGGGACATTCCAAAGAGGCCGCCCAGTATGAAGATTTAGCCAGCCGCGTAAAGGCCGCCTTCCATCAGAAGTATTACGATCCTCAGGGCCAGACCTATGGAGACTTTGGCAGCAATATCTACGCCCTCGTAATGGGCGTACCCGAAGAGCGACTGCCAGCCGTGCGCAAGAGCCTCAGAAAAGAGATAATGGAAACCCATGACGGTCACATCAACACGGGCTTTCTGGCCACGAAGTATTTTTTTGAAACCCTGTCCGACAATGGGCTTCACGACGTAGCCTATACGGCCATCAACAAGCGCGACTTCCCCAGCTTTGGCCATTGGATAGCCCAAGGGGCTACCACCACGTGGGAACAATGGGACGGAGGGAACTCCCATAATCACCCCATGTTCGGCAGCGGCCTCACGTGGTTCTACCGCCATTTGGCCGGAGTGAATGCAGACGAAAAAGAGCCTGGATTCCGCCATGTAGTGATACGCCCGTATCTGACGGAAGGACTCGACAGAGTGGACTACCAATATCAGTCGCCTTACGGTCCCATCAGTTCCTGTATCGCTAAAACGAGTGGTGAAACAACCATCAGCCTGAGCATTCCGGTTGGCAGTCATGCCACGGCATTCTTACCCACCACGGGTAGCGTCAGAGAATCCGGAAAGTCCCTCACCGACGGCAACGGGATAACGCTCAAAGGCCAAAAAGACGGCTACACCATCGTTGAACTCACGCAAGGCAACTATCTTTTCCAGATAGAATAGCTTCTCAAGGCTAAACGAAGCTGCAAAACAAGCCTACAACCTCACCGATTGCCCAAATCAAGGCAACAATCCCCTTCCCATTACGAGCTATTGTGAATTTCAAACCGAAATTACATAATAGCTCGAAAATGGCTTTATAATCAAGCCTTAAATGTATGACCATATTTACTCCATTATATAAAACAAACAAAAACATAAAACCATACAAATATGATTATCTAATATTAATATAAATATAAAATCAAACTTGTATGGTTTTATAAATAACGTTATATTCTATCCAACAACTATACATTTAGGTTCAAAAACGTTTCCATTCAGCCCAACAACATATCCTCACCCGTACTACAAAGCCATAACGAACCACACCCACAACTAAAAAGACGCAGAAAAATTGTTTTTTCCTGAGAAAAATTTGCTCATAACGAAATTTGTTTTTAATTTTGCAGACAAAGAATGTTATAACATGAAGTTATCAAAGCGTATCATCATAGCAGGGTTTGCCCTGACGATAGCCTTTGCTCCAGCAGTGGGACAGAGTGCTGCGAGCGCAGAAACTACGGCAGAATTGTCCGCCGAAGTGAACGAAGTGAGATTTTATGTTACAGGTTCTAATGTTAGAATAGTCAATGCGGCCAAACAAACGCTTCAAGTATACAGCCTGACAGGTTCGCAGGTGGCATCATACCGCATAGACAGCGAAGACAAAACATTCAGCCTGAATCTGCCGAAAGGAATCTACATCCTGAAGGTGGGCGACATAGCTCGCAAGATAGCTCTCCGATAAACACCATGGCATAAGGCCAAATTCGTACGTGTTTTTATGAGAAGACTTTTCGAAGTGCTTTTCATTATGATATTGACACTGAGTAGTTGCAGTGAAAAGCATGAGGAACACCCTTTTAAGGACATTACATACGACGATTTGGCAAAATTCAGAAACGCAGACTACATCATTTCTCCCCGACGAGTGAATGCGGTGATTGATTCCATAAGAACAGCAGAGCGCGATACCGATTACATCGACATTATGACCAACAGATATTACGCCGAGCATGGTTCGTATCTATGGATTGACCATTGGGGAATCGACGCGCGTACCGACACACTTATAAGTTGGCTACAGGAAGCCCAGAAGGGCGGCATACCCTCAGGAAAATTCCGGATGGACAAGATAGAGAAAAACCTCCGCCAACTGCAAACAGGAGACTACAGCGGCAGACAAACCATCAGCCAGACCTTGGGCTCCTTGGAATACTATCTCACGAAAAGCTACATGCGCTATTGTCGCGGAGAACGCTTTGGCTACATTAATCCCAAGAAAATCTATAACCGCTTGGAGCATCAGGAAGCCGATGACGAAAACAGCCCCTACAAACTGCTGTTTGACATCCCCATCGACATGATTGACGAAGCCTTCATTACCCAAGCGCGCCAAAGCCAGCAAAACGGTCAGATGCAGTCCTTCAGGGAAAGTATACTCCCCACATCGGAGCTATACCATATATTATATAAGGAACTGCAACAGCCTGGGCTCACCACCGAAAAGCGTAAGAAAGCCTTCGTAAACCTGGAACGCAGCCGCTGGCGCCAAAAGCAAAAAAAAGAGCGCAAAGAAGTCGTGGTTAACTTGCCGTCGCAGCAACTGCAAGCCACCAACTCCAAAGGTGACACGCTAAGCATGAAAGTATGCATAGGAAGCTCAGCCCACAAAACGCCACTCCTAACCAGCCACATTACTCACCTTGAGCTGAATCCCTACTGGATAATACCGCTTAGTATTGTCAAACGCGAAGTAGCAAGCCACGCAGGAGACGAAGAATACTTTGAACAGCGGCGCTATGAGATCATTGACAAGCAAAATGGCGAAATCGTGGAATCCGGAGAGCACCTCACAGAACGTATGCTCGCCAGTGGGCGGTATACGGTGCGTCAAAAAAAGGGTGAAGGGAACTCTCTGGGACGCATGATCTTCCGTTTGCCCAATAATTCGGCCATCTATCTGCACGACACGAACAATCCAGCCGCTTTTCGTCGTACGTCAAGACTACTGAGCCACGGATGTGTCAGATTAGAACGTCCCTTTGAGCTGGCAGTCTTTTTATTGGAAGAAAAGGACGAAGAATATATCGACAGGATCCGCTTAGCCCTTGATTTGCCCCCACAGACCGACCAAGGAAAGAAATGGAAGGAAAAAGACGAAGGCGCACTTAGCAGATGCAACTTTAAGGAAGAAATTCCCGTTTCCCTCATCTACTATACTTGCTATCCCACCTCAGGAGACCGTAACGTCACCTATTATACAGATGTATATCATTATGATGATGCCATCTGGAAGCATCTGAACCAGAATTAAGCATGAAAACACCAGACGACAGCATCATATCGCAGCAACTCACCCAGCAATCTACCCGAAGGACTGCCTTCGAGCAGATGGTGAGGAAATATACCTCCCAACTCTATTGGCAGATACGCCACATTGTGATAGATCACGACGACACCAATGACGTATTGCAAAACACTTTCATCAAAGCGTGGACCAACATTGACAATTTTCGGGGCGATGCCAAACTTTCCACCTGGCTCTACCGCATAGCCGTAAACGAAAGCCTTACGTTCCTCCAGAAAAAGAAACTGACCATCAATATTGACGATCCTGAGGCCAGCATAGCCAATGAACTGGAAAGTGATCCCTATTTTGACGGCGACGAAACCGACCGCCAATTGCAACAGGCCTTACAGAGCCTCCCGGAGAAACAGCGACTCGTTTTCAGCATGAAATACTTTCAAGAGATGAAATATGAGGAAATAAGCGAAGTGCTAAACACCAGTGTAGGAGCACTTAAGGCCTCATATCACTTCGCTGTTGAAAAAATTCAGAAATTTTTTGATGAACATGATTAAACCTTTTAATCCCTACCTCATCTAACAAATGAAGCTAATGAATATGCGACACATAGATCTGACATCGAAAGCAATGAAATCACCATTCAGGGTTCCGGAGAACTACTTCGAGAATTTTCCTGCAAAAATGATGGAAAGGATCTCTGACGAAGACATAAAAAAAGACAGATTGACTCAGGGATTTGTTGCCAAGAGAAAAGAAAAGGTTACGCTGTTCACCCGAGTAAAGCCTTATCTGTATTTAGCAGCTACTATTTGCGGACTGGCCTTCGGGATAAAGGTTTTCAAGTATCAGCAGCACTACTACACCCATAGCGATGACGTGTATGCTGCAATCACTGACGAGCAGGCTGCTCAGTTTGTTGATGACGTTTGCGATTTCACCATGGTAAATGGTAACGACGTATATTCATTGGCAACTGACAACTTCTAAAAAACAGTGTGATAATGAAAAGATGGGTAATCTTCAGCGTCGTTGCGCTAATACAATTGTCAATGGCTGCAAAAGCCGATTGCAACAAATGCGCGACAGATGATAAAGTTCCTCAGAAGCAATGGGCTGACAAACGACAGTTCAATAACAGTGGAAAAGAGAATCGCCCAGCGTTCTCACCAGAGGAATACATGAAGAAGGAAGATGAGTTCATCACCAAGAGGGCAAAACTCAGTGCAAGTGAAGCAAGCGCAGTCTGCCCACTATTACACAAGATGAAAGATGAACAACGGAAAATAGATCATCAAATACAACACCTATTAGACCAGGGAAAAAACGATGACTTATCCGAATCTTCAAGCAAAACGATCCTGAAGAAAATCAAGGAGCTGAATGTGCAGAAAATTGAGATCCAATCAGAGTATCAGCACAAAATGCTCACCTCAATTTCGGCTCAAAAGCTACTGCAGTTGCTGCAAGCTGACATCAGTTTCGACCGTTTCATGCTGAAAAAGATGTTCGTAAACAAAAATCGTCAGGAAGAGCAACATAAGAATAAAAAAGAATAGTAAATACGTTTCCCTTTCATGCCTATGAGGAAGGTTAGCCTTGTGCGCCTTCCTCATTATTTTTTATCATCATGGGCAATGCCAAGCTGCATTTCGTCCACTCAGAGACTACGGAGGCCTAAGATTAGGTCATTTGGAAAGAAATCATTACTTTTGCAGAAAATATCCTTCACAATCCATGAAAAAGTATCTTGTTATGGCCCTAATGATGGCCATTGGTTGCACCGCCATAGCGCAGCAGCCCGTAAAACTTCCTGCACCGAATCCACTGAAAGCATCCAAGATGAGTTTGATGGAAGCTTTGCAGAAACGTAAGTCTGTACGCGAATATTCCAGTAAAGAAATCTCTCTGCAAACGCTAAGCACCCTCCTTTGGACTGCATGTGGCTATAACCGCCCCGACGAGAAGCGGATTACTGCTCCAAGTGCCATTAACGCACAAGATATCACGCTCTACGTATGCATGAAAAACGGAGCATATTGTTATAACCCTGACGAAAACCAATTGGATTTCGTATCGGCAGAAGACTTACGTCCTGCCGTGGCCGGACGTCAGGATTTCGCCAAGCAGGCACCCATATGCATCGTTTTGGTGAGCGACCTAAACAAGTTCAGAAGCCCACGTGCAGAATTTGGCGCCATGGATGCCGGCTTCGTGTCCGAAAACATCTGTTTGGCATGCACCGCATTAGGCCTGGCCACTGTTCCAAGAGCTTCGATGGAAAAAGAGACACTCACTAAGGCCTTTGGACTAAACGAAAACCAAGTCCTCATGCTCAACAACCCTGTAGGTTGGCCCAAATAAGCCTTGAGTCACTCCACTTATTCCCAAACGAAGAAAAAAAACGTTCTGCCTCACAAGGCATAGCAAAGCATCCATTCCATCTGCGTAATACGGACACAAAAGTTAGCCCGTATCAATGCCATACATCTGCCATTGGCCCGAAGAAAATACTACGACCTAACGACAGATGTGGCAAAATATGTGTAACTTTGCATGTTATTAGTGAGACATACACATTGGGTTAATGTTCAAGGCTTTTCGACTGCTTATTTTCATCATGTGCCTCCCCATATGGATGAGGGCACAAGAGAATCGTTCACTTACAGAAAGCACGGAGCACCTCGCCACTGACTCACTCGAAGCCCTGCTCCTCACCTGCTCTCCAGGAACTGAAGTTTGGCAATACTACGGTCACACGGCCCTACTCATACAGAGCAAACATTCAGGAGACCTAGTATTTAACTACGGATTGTTTGATTTCCGTACACCTAACTTCACCTGGAGGTTCATTTTGGGCGAAACAGACTATACCGTAGGCCACACCAGTCTGGAACACTTTGTTGAGGAGTATCAGCAACGCGGCTCAGCCGTGAGAGCAGCCAAACTAAATCTCTCTCAGGAGGAGATTATCCGGCTCGGAGGTTCCATCATGACCGAATGCATGGAAAGGGGATGGACCTATCGCTATAACTTCTTCTACGACAACTGTGCTACACGCATTCGCGACAAAATCGAACAATGCATAGAGGGTGAAGTCATCTACGACAACGATCACATTCCCCAACTCAGCCTTCGAGACATCATACATGCCTATTCCGCCCCTTACAAGTGGTCTACCTTCGGACAAGACCTGCTCATCGGCGCACCGGCAGACCTCAAGGCCGACCGCATCACTCAGGAATTCGCTCCGGAAATATTGGAGCAACATCTGAACCATGCACAGATCAAACGAGAAGATGGCACCCTTTCCCCACTCATTACGGAGAAGCGCACGATTGTTGAAGGGAATGTCACAGGACAGATTCCATTCAAAAAAGGTCTTCCATTGAGCCCATTTGCCTGCGTTTGGATCTTGTTCCTCATTATGGTCGTGCTCAACATGTGGGACCGAAAGAGAAGAAAAATGTCGTGGATATTCGACCTCATTTTGCTTTCCACTCAGGGCATCATGGGGTGTATCATCACCTTTATGTTTCTGTTCTCGCAACACCCCACCGTGGCTTCTAACGCATTGATACTTCTGTTTAACCCACTGCCGCTCATTTTCCTGTATTGGACCATTAAGGCCGAGCGGAAAGGCCGTCCATGCCTTTACCACACCATAGCATTGGTATGGATAACCTTGTTTTTCCTGCTTAGCTTCACCATTATCAAGCAATATGTCAGTCCTGAGACTTATGTCTTGGCACTGTGTTTGTTGTTAAGGAGCGAAGCAAATACGATCGCAAGCTATCGGCAGTTCAAGTCAAAAAATAGCAGATGAAGAAGAAAATACACTACATCATCCCCCCACTATTGGCCATGATGGCCCTTGCCACTGCCAACGCGCAGGAATTAAAACCCGTTCCGAAGGTAGTGGTCAACATTACGATTGACCGACTGCGCACAGACTACATGAATGCCTTCCTTCCCGTCTACGGACAAGATGGTTTCCGTCGCTTGATGAAGGAGGGACGCATTTATGCTCATGCAGAATACCCACAGAGTAGGCTAAACCGTGCCGCATGCATGGCTACAGTGCAAACTGGTGCCGTTCCCTACGATCACGGCATTGTTTCAGACACATGGCTCGACCGTAAGACGCTGCGACCCGTATTTTGCGCCGACGATGATGCCTATGACGGAGTATTGACCGGCGATAAGTCTTCCCCCAAATTTTTGGGCGTCTCCACCGTTGGCGACGAGTTGAAAGTAGCCACGGAAGGCAAAGCCATCGTCTATGCCATCTCTCCGTTCCGCGATGCAGCCATTATGGGGGCCGGACACGCAGCCGATGGAGCATTCTGGATCAATCCGCTCACAGGAAGGTGGTGCGGAACCTCTTATTATGGTCCATTCCCTTCTTGGGTGTCCGTAGCCGACAAAAAGAATGATTTAGACAGCTACTTGAGCACCACGGAGTGGAAACCACTGTCGGATTTGAGCGGAAATTTCAGCTATTTCATATCGGGAGGCATGAAAAAACCCTTCAGTTATAAATTCAAGGGCGACCATCGCTTTGCTGCCTTCACCACGAGCGGTCTCGTAAACGAATATGTCACCAAGTTCGTTACCGAATGCCTCAACACCTCGGGTATTGGCAACGACGATATTACAGACTATCTCTCCATCACCTACTATGCCGGAAACTACGAGCATAAACCCGTAAGCGACTTCCCGATGGAGATGCAAGATATCTATGCCCGATTAGACAAGGCTTTGGGAGAACTTATCAGGGCTGTAGAAGGCAAAGTAGGCACAGGAAACGCCTTGTTTGTAGTAACTTCCACTGGATATGCCGACACGGAAACGGCCGACTTGGCCAAATATCGCGTACCGACCGGTACCTTCTACATCAATCGCACCGCCGGCCTGCTCAACATGTATCTCATGGCCATCTATGGACAAGGACAATACATAGAAGCCTTCTTTGGAGACGAATTATATCTTAACCACAAGCTCCTTGAGGAAAAGCAGCTCAGCCTGGCCGAGGTCATGGAGCGATGCCAAGAATTATTGCTGCAATCAGCAGGCGTAAAAGACGTCTACACCTCGCAGCGATTGCTTCTTGGAGCATGGACGCCCGGTATCAGCCGCATCCGAAACAGTTATAATCCTAAGTGCTCCGGCGACATCATGATTCAGGTTGCCCCAGGCTGGCACCTCATGAACGAAGACTCTCAGGACGACCAAATGGTGCGCGAATCCTACGTGCCATTCCCCATTATCTTCTTTGGTACCGACATTAAGGCCGAAAACATCGACACTCCCATTACCACCGACTATATTGCCCCCACACTGTCGCAGGTGATGCGTATCAGGGCCCCCAATGCCTGTACCACGGCATCACTGACGGGATTCAGCAACTGAAAATTCCCTGACACCACTCATCATACATTCATCAAGAAAATAATCAAATCATGGATATCAATAAATTCTTAAGCAAACTATTCGGAAATAAATCCACACGTGACATGAAGGAGATTCAACCTCACGTGGAAAAGATAAAAAAAGCCTATGGGGTGATCGATACCTTAGACAACGACGCCCTCCGCGCCAAGACAAAGGAGATTCAGCACCAAGTACAGCACTCCGCTGACGATCTGCGCGCAGAAATCAACCAATTGAAGGAAAAAGTAGAAACCCTTCCCTTCGAAGAACGTGAAGACCTCTTCAACCATATTGACAAACTCGAAAAAGAAGTACAGGAACGCTTCGAGGAAGAGTTGTCGAAGGTCATGTACGACGTTTTTGCCATCATGAAGAGTACGGCACGTCGCTTTGCTGAAAATGAGGACATTGTCGTTACGGCCAATGACTTTGATCGCGAATTGGCTGCCACCCACGACTTCGTCGACATTGACGGCGACAAGGCCATCTATCATAACCACTGGATTGCTGGAGGAAATGACACTGTGTGGAACATGATTCACTACGACGTACAGCTGTTTGGCGGCGTGGTGCTCCACAAGGGAAAGATTGCCGAAATGGCCACGGGTGAAGGTAAGACGCTCGTTGCCACACTACCCGTGTTTCTCAATGCCCTTACGGGCAATGGCGTTCACGTAGTCACAGTCAACGACTATTTGGCCAAGCGCGACTCCGAATGGATGGGGCCGCTCTACATGTTTAACGGCCTGAGCGTAGACTGCATCGACAAGCACCAGCCCAATAGCGAAGCCCGTCGCCGCGCCTATCAGGCCGACATCACCTTTGGAACCAACAATGAGTTCGGTTTCGACTATCTGCGCGACAATATGGCCATCAGTCCGCAAGACTTGGTGCAGCGCGCCCACAATTATGCCATCGTGGACGAGGTCGACTCCGTGCTCATCGACGATGCCCGTACACCGCTCATCATCAGCGGCCCCGTACCCAAAGGCGACGACCAGATGTTCGAGGAATACCAGCCCTTGATTGAACGCCTTTATGAGGTGCAGCGCAAATTGGCCACCAACTACCTCTCTGAAGCCAAACAGCTCATTAGCAGCGACGACAAGGAAAAGCAGCAACAAGGCTTCCTGGAACTGTTCCGCAGCCATAAGGCTCTTCCTAAGAACAAGGCCCTCATCAAGTATCTTTCTGAGCCTGGAATCAAGACGGGACTTCTCCATACGGAAGAAATCTATATGGAGAACAACAACAAGCGCATGCCCGAGGCCACGGATCCCCTCTATTTCGTAGTAGACGAAAAGCTGAAGAGCGTAGACCTCACTGATAAGGGCAATGAATGGTTGGCCAAACAGGTGAGCAACCCCACCCTTTTCGTCCTGCCTGACATTACCACCGAACTCTCTGCGCTGGAAGGTGACACCACTCTGTCAGATGAGGAACGCTTGGAGAAGAAAGACGCCTTCCTCCAAGACTATGCCGTAAAGAGCGAGCGCGTACACACCATTCTGCAATTGCTCAAGGCCTACACCATGTTCAATAAAGATGATGAATATGTAGTCATTGACGGCGAAGTAAAGATCGTTGACGAGCAAACCGGTCGTATCATGGAGGGACGCCGCTGGAGCGACGGTCTCCATCAGGCCGTTGAGGCAAAAGAACATGTAAAAGTAGAAGCCGCCACCCAAACGTTCGCCACCATCACGCTTCAGAACTACTTCCGCATGTACCACAAGCTTGCAGGTATGACGGGTACCGCCATCACCGAAGCTGGTGAACTTTGGAACATCTATAAATTGGACGTAGTTGAGATTCCCACAAACCGTCCCGTGATTCGTAAGGACATGAACGACCGCGTTTACAAAACCAAACGCGAAAAATATAATGCCGTCATTGACGAAATCGAGAAAATGGTCAATGCAGGCCGCCCCGTACTGGTGGGTACCACGAGTGTCGAGATTTCTGAAACCCTGAGCCGCATGCTTCAGATGCGCAAGATTCCCCACAATGTGCTCAATGCTAAACTTCACCAGAAGGAAGCCGACATTGTGGCCAAAGCCGGTCAGTCAAGCACCGTCACCATTGCCACCAACATGGCCGGTCGTGGTACCGACATCAAGCTTTCCGACGAAGTCAAGGCCGCTGGCGGTTTGGCCATCATTGGTACGGAGCGCCACGAGAGTCGTCGCGTTGACCGCCAGCTTCGAGGCCGAAGCGGACGTCAGGGCGACCCCGGATCGAGCGTTTTCTTCGTCAGTCTGGAAGACAATCTGATGCGTCTTTTCGCCAGCGAGCGCATTGCCAAGGTAATGGACCGCTTTGGCGTCAAGGAAGGTGAAGTGATCGAATCACCCATTATCAACAGCTCCATTGAGCGCGCTCAGAAGAAAGTGGAGGAAAACAACTTCGGCATTCGTAAGCATCTGCTGGAATACGATGACGTGATGAACAAGCAGCGCACCGTGATTTATGAAAAGCGTCGCCACGCCCTTATGGGTGAACGCATTGGCATGGACATCAGCAACATGATTTGGGATCGCTGCGTTGACATCATCGAAAAACACGATTGGATTGGCTGCAAAGAAGAATTTCTCAAGATTCTCGCCATGGAGCCCCCCTTCACTCAGGAAGAATTCGAGGGCGACACCAAGCGCGAAGAGCTCCACGAACGAGCCTTTGCAGCTGCTATGGACAACTTCCGCCGCCGCACCGACCACATGAGCGAAGTTGCCCTGCCCGTTATCAAGCAAGTCTACGAAAACGAAGGCGACCGCTACGAAAACATAGCTGTTCCCATCACTGATGGCAAGCGCATCTACAACATCACGTGCAACCTCAAGGAATGTTGCGAAACGGAGTGTAAATCCTTGGTAAAGCAGTTCGAAAAAACCATCCTGCTCCACATCATCGATGATGAATGGAAGGAAAATCTCCGCGAACTCGACGATTTGCGTCATTCCGTTCAGAATGCCAGCTACGAACAAAAGGATCCTCTGGTCATCTTTAAGCTCGAAAGCGTGCAACTCTTCGACCGCATGATTGCCAAAATCTACAATCGCACCACCAGCATTCTGATGCGCGCTCAAATCCCCATGCAGGAACCCTCCGAAGTGCGTCAGGCACCCGTAGAGCACCGCGCACCACACCAGCAGTATCAGGAGTCGCGTTCCGACCTTGCCGATCCGGCCCAGCAGGCTGCCGCCCATCGCGACACGCGTACTCAGGGCCCACAGGCCCCCATCATCAAGGAAAAGATGCCCGAGCGCAACGATCCGTGTCCATGCGGAAGTGGCAAGAAATTCAAGAACTGCCACGGCAAAGGGTTAGTATAACCGAAAGTTCTTTTCAGGAAGCAAGAAGCTCGGAGTAACATGCGAAGCAATAAGGACATTGATCTTATTTCCTGAGATAGTTTGGCATATCACTCCCAATCTTCTTCATCATATTTTCGAATTCATAAAAATGGAACCTAAACAAAACAACTTCATCCAAGTAGACTACGAATTGTTTGCCCCCAACGAAAGCGGTAATCTGGAACTCGTAGAAAAAACGTCAACGGCCACCCCCTTTGCCTTCATCTCAGGCTTAGGCTTTGCACTCGACAGCTTTGAGCAGCGCATTCAGCAATATCAGCAGAACGACCGATTCGAGTTCACCATCCCCGTAGAAGAAGCCTATGGAGAATACACCAAGGAACACGTCATCAGTCTGCCCAAGGATCTCTTCAACGTCAACGGAAAATTCGACGAAACCCGTATCTATCCCGGAAACGTCATCCCGTTAGCCAATGAAGACGGTAATCACTTCGATGGCATTGTGCAGGAAGTAAAAGATGACGTAGTAGTGATAGATCTCAACCATCCTCTTGCCGGTAAGCCCCTCACCTTCCGCGGTCAGGTCATCAGCAACCGCCCTGCCACCACCAAGGAGATCGAATCCTTCATCAACAAGATGAGTGGTGAAGACGAAGGCTGCGACTGCTGCGGCCATCATCATGAAGGCCACGAAGGGCACTGCCATCATTGCCACGAATAAGCATATTCTCTCATGAACACATTCGGCACCCTTTTCCGCCTTACCACTTTTGGCGAAAGCCATGGCCCAGCCGTTGGTGGAGTAATCGATGGCATGCCTTCAGGCATTCCCGTTGACCTCCCCATGCTCCAGCAGGAAATGGCACGCCGCCGACCGGGCCAAAGTGCTCTTACCACAGCTCGCGCCGAAGCCGATCAGGTGGAACTGCTCTCTGGCATCTTCGAAGGAGTCACCACAGGTTGCCCCATAGGTTTCATTGTGCACAACAGTGATCAGCATTCGTCCGATTACGAATCACTGCGCCATCTCTACCGCCCTTCGCATGCCGACTTCACCTATCAGCAGAAATATGGCCTCCGCGACCATCGCGGCGGAGGACGTTCTTCGGCACGCGAAACCCTAAGCCGCTGTGTAGGGGGTGCCTTTGCCAAAATGGCGTTGTCAAGACGCGGCATTGCCATCCATGCCTATACTTCTCAGGTGGGCAGCATCGCTCTCGAACCCTATCGTGGGCAATACAATCTGAATCTCACCGAAACCAACCCCGTACGCTGTCCCGATCCGGACATAGCCCTGCAAATGGAAGAACTCATTCGTCGGGTTAAAGCCGAAGGCGACACCATCGGAGGTACCATCACCGGTGTCATCACCGGCTTGCCCGTCGGACTGGGCGAGCCCGTCTTTGGCAGACTTGGAGCCTCGCTGGCAGCAGCCATGATGAGCATTAATGCCGCCAAGGGTTTCGACTACGGTCAAGGATTTCTGGGGTCAACCCAGCGAGGCAGCAAGCAAAACGATGCTTTCGGCCTTGATGAAGCTGGAAACGTCACCACCCTCAGCAACAATAGTGGTGGCATTCAGGGAGGCATCTCCAATGGTCATGAGATTTATTTCCGCGTAGCCTTCAAACCCGTTGCCACATTGCTTCGCCCCCAGCCCACCGTTACTACGGATGGAAGCGAGACCACCTTCTCTGCTCACGGGCGTCACGATCCCTGTGTACTTCCGCGTGCCGTACCCATCGTTGAAGCCATGGCCGCCATGGTGATACTCGACCATTATCTTATCAACCGCGCAAGCACAGATTTTTAAATCCTCACGCAATATCAGTCAAACACTTCGCACAATACTCTCGGAACGTCCACCGTGTTCAGAGTATCGTGCGATTTTCGTATATCATCCACTTCATCAACTCAGCCACAACGACTAACTTGCACTGCCTCAGAAGGAGTCGCCGAGATAGTCTTGCAACCCTCAAACAGGCAAACCTGTTATTTTTCATAAATTGGATCATTTTAATCCTTGCCGAACTTTGTGAAGTGGGATTCACCTTTTGCCTTGGACGCGCCAAGACCGTCGAAGGCCTGCAGTTATGGTACTGGATGGGAGGTTTCCTTCTTTTCTCCATACTGAGTATGACCTTACTCGCAAAGGCCACGCAAACACTGCCCATCCGCACAGCCTAGCCCGTCTGGACGGACATCGGAGCCGTACTTAAAATGGTTTAGCTTGTCCACTCCATTATTTTCACCACATACGAATCTTATTCATATCATAGGAAATAACGTCTGACATATCCGATATTTTTCTTGTTCGGAATACACGTTCCAATCGTCTTCACGAGTATCGCATAGGCAGATTTACACGTGCTTTTTGGGGTCTCCGTAGCCGAATCATGAAAAATACACGTGCTATTTTGGAGGGCCGCAACGGAATCATGAAAATGACACGTGCTATTTTGGGCGTCCGCAACGGAATCATGACAATGACACGTGCTATTTGGGGAGTCTGCGACCGAATCATGAAAATGACATGTGCTATTTGGGGAGTCTGCGACCGAATCATGAAAATGACACGTGCTATTCTGACACTACGGGTATTGCCAAATGGCACTTGCACAGGCCTGTCCGTAAACACGGTACAAAGCAATACACAATGTTCAATTCACAATGCACAATGAATAAAACCCATGTATTGCAGAATGACGAACCTTAATTATGCATTGAGCCTTGTGAATTGAGAACTATGAATTAAACAATTCGCTTACCATGATCTGCAACGCCTCTAGCGTTGATATGGTGGGGTGACTGCATACACAGGGGTTGCGCTTCGCTTAACCCCTGCCTGAATTCTTCAACCCAAATCGGTCAGGTCTGTCAGAACTGCACGTACCGGAACCCATAGAGATTGTAGACATTTCCTGGATTGGTCCGGGAGCATTCGGATATTATCAGGAATTGAAACACATCTACACGGCATCACCCAATCCTCAGGAGATTGACGAACTGTGCTTCTCGTCAGAAACCACGGCGTATGCCACGCTGCATGTGCCGGTGGGGAGCAAGGAGCGGCATGAAGCAGCCATTGGGTGGCTATTCAAAAAGATTGTGGAAGACGAGTCATTGGGCATCGTGGATGTGAAGACTATCAGGCAGGATGCCGGTAAAGAAAGCCCCACCTACGACCTGCAGGGCCGACGAGCGGATGAACACACCAAGGGCGTGGTGATCAAGAACGGAAAGAAGGTGGTGAAGAGATAAAAACCACTACTTTACATATCTGATTCTGGCCAACACGGGATAATGGTCGGAGGGTGTACGATGGGTGTATTTCTGAAAGCTGATTTCCTGCGGAGCGGCATCGCCCTTCTGGGTAGTGGAGGAAGACAGCTCGCTTTCCGTCCAATAACCGTCGGTCAACACACCATAATTGCTCACCCGGAAGTTGGGTGAAAGGAAGATGTGGTCAATGCGGCTGCTGGTTTTGAGCAATGGATTGAAAGAATTGAATGTGCCATTCTCAGCAAAGCGGTGCTGAGCCACCACGTAGGCATCGGCCAGAATTCCCGATTGGGTGAAGGTCTGATAGATTTCATTTGTCTGATCAACGTTGAAATCACCCGTCACTATCACCGGTGCCCCTTTGGCGATTTCTCTAATCTTCTGCACGATGAGCTTCGCAGCTTCGCGACGCGCAACTATGCCGATGTGGTCCATGTGAAGATTGAAATAATAGAACTTAAAACGCGAATGGCGCTGCTTGAACTGTCCCCATGAACACACGCGGATGCAGGCAGCATCCCATCCGAGTTTGGGGATGTCGGGCGTTTCGTTGAGCCAGAAGTTGCCACTGCGGAGCAGTTTCAGCGTTTGCGTATTGTAGAAAACGGGCTCAAATTCGCCAGCTTCTTTGCCGTCGTCCCTACCCACACCCACATAGTCATATCCCGGGAGCATGGAAAGCATATCCCTAAGTTGCCCTACCAGCACTTCCTGAGCACCAAAGATGTCGGGCTGTTCAAAGCGGATCTGATCACAAACCACCTTGCCGCGCACCGTCCAGGCGTTACCACGCTCATTGTCATAACGATTCTGGTTACGGATGTTGTAACTACCTACGAAAAGTTGCTGCGCAAAGAGCGCACACGATGCCCACCAGAGCACACAAACAATAGCTAACCGCTTCATTATTGCATTAAATTTTGATTCTTGCTTGCAAAAGTACTGTTTTTCGCACGTTAGGTTGACATTTGACCCAAGTTTTTGAACAATATTTCATTCTGAGGCCTTAAAAAGTAGGATTTTGTCACTGAAAGGCTTGCAATTCCATCATATTTGATGTAATTTTGCAGGTTCAAGAAGTAGAGGTTCAGGCTTTACGTCCCCTCACCGCCCTAAGGCAACAGCCACACTTTGAAACAACTATATTCATCATAAATGGAGAAAAGAAAAAACAGCTTACGCAGTTCCGTATGCACCGAGGGGCGGCTCATGGCTGGTGCCCGTGCCTTATGGGTAGCTGCTGGCATGAAGCGAGAGCAATTTGGAAAACCCATCATCGCCATAGCCAATTCGTTCACTCAGTTTGTTCCCGGACATACCCATCTGCACGAGGCCGGACAAATTGTGAAGGAAGAAATTGAAAAATTAGGATGCTTTGCCGCAGAATTCAATACCATTGCCATTGACGACGGCATTGCCATGGGGCACAACGGCATGCTCTATTCACTGCCCAGCCGCGACCTGATAGCCGACAGCGTGGAATACATGGTAAATGCCCACAAAGCCGACGCTCTGGTGTGTATCAGCAATTGCGACAAAGTTACGCCTGGCATGCTGATAGCAGCCATGCGGCTGAACATTCCCACCGTATTCGTCAGTGGCGGCCCCATGGAGGCAGGACGATGGAACGGTCAGAATGCCGACCTCATTACAGCCATGATTGCCGGAGGTGACCAAAGCGTAAGCGATGAAGACCTGCAAAAGATAGAACATGCGGCCTGCCCGGGATGCGGATGTTGCAGTGGCATGTTTACAGCCAACTCCATGAATTCACTGACCGAAGCCATCGGCCTCTCACTGCCGGGTAATGGAACGATTCTGGCCTCTCACGTGAACCGCGTGGAACTGCTCAGGGAAGCGGCACGTACCATTGTGAAGAATGCCTATGCTTATTATGACGACGGTAACGAAGACGTATTGCCTCGCAGCATTGCCACACGCGAAGCGTTTCTGAATGCCATGGCCCTCGACATTGCCATGGGAGGCAGCACCAACACCATCCTCCACCTGCTGGCCGTGGCCAACGAGGGAGGAGTGGACTTCAAGATGACCGATATTGACAGTTTGAGCCGCAAAGTGCCCTGCCTGTGCAAACTGTCACCCAACACGCAAAAATATTCCGTACAGGAATGTAACCGAGCCGGAGGAATCCTCAACATTTTGGGCGAGCTGAGCAAGGGTGGCCTGCTCCATCTGAACACCAAGCGCGTGGATGGTGCGACATTGGGTAAAGACATTGAACGCTACAGCATCACCAAGCCCCAACTTGACGAAGAAGCCAAGCGCATCTACAGCAGTGCCCCTGCCGGCAAGTTCACCATCAAGATGGGCTCGCAGACTACACACTACGACA
This sequence comes from Bacteroidaceae bacterium, assembly GCA_017468985.1. Lineage (GTDB taxonomy): Bacteria > Bacteroidota > Bacteroidia > Bacteroidales > Bacteroidaceae > UBA6382. The sequence continues at coordinate 11,770 of JAFUHF010000024.1, read as the reverse complement.
CTCTGGACACCGACCGCACCGGCGGATGCATACGCGACCTTGACCATGCCTACACCAAAGATGGCGGACTGGCCGTATTGTTTGGCAACATTGCACAGGATGGCTGCGTGGTGAAGACGGCAGGTGTGGACCAGAGCATCTGGCATTTTGAAGGACCTGCCAAGGTGTTCGACTCTCAGGAAGACGCCTGTGAGGGCATTCTGGGAGGCAAAGTTGAGAGCGGCGACGTGGTAGTCATTACGCATGAAGGCCCCAAGGGAGGCCCCGGCATGCAGGAAATGCTCTACCCCACTTCCTACATCAAGAGCCGCCACCTTGGCAAGGAATGTGCCCTCATCACCGACGGGCGCTTCAGCGGAGGCACCAGCGGCCTGAGCATTGGCCACATCTCACCCGAAGCCGCATCGGGCGGAAACATTGGAAAAATCGTTGATGGCGACATTATCATAATAGACCTGCCCAGCAGGAGCATCAATGTAAAGCTCAGCAACGCTGAGCTTCAGGCACGTCCAATGCAGCCGCTCAAGCGGAAGCGCGAAGTGTCGAAAGCCCTACGCGTTTATGCCTCAATGGTGGCCTCGGCCGACAAGGGAGGAGTGAGAATCATAGACTAAATACGGATAAAAATCCTCCCCATCAAGAGGAAGTACATCAATAAAGCAAAGAAAGAACCATATCTGTCATGACAACGACAAAACTTACGGGTGCAGAAATCTTAATGAAAAGCCTGCTGGCTGAAGGTGTAACCACGCTGTTTGGTTATCCAGGAGGAGCCATCATGCCCGTATTCGATGCACTCTACGACTACAGAGATCGGCTTCACCACATTCTGGTGCGCCACGAGCAAGGAGCCATTCACTCTGCTGAAGGCTATGCACGAGTCAGTGGCAAAGTGGGCGTATGCTTGGTGACCAGCGGCCCAGGAGCTACCAATACCGTTACGGGTATAGCTGATGCCATGCTCGACAGCACCCCCGTAGTTGTCATTGCCGGACAGGTGGGAGCAAAAATGCTGGGCACCGACGCCTTTCAGGAATGCGACATCGTAAACGTCACACAGCCCATCACGAAATGGGCCTACCAGATTCGCAGTGCCGAAGATGTGGCCCCGGCCATCAAGAAGGCTTTCTACATTGCCCAAAGTGGCAGGCCCGGCCCGGTAGTGCTCGACTTTACGAAGAATGCCCAAAACGAAACAGCCATCTACAAAGATAGCAAGATTGGTTTCCTGCGCAGCTACGAAGCCGTTCCGCCCACATCACCCCAAAGCATTACAGAAGCGGCTGAGCTGATCAATGCAGCCAAGAAGCCCTTGGTGCTGATCGGTCAAGGCGTAGAACTGGGAGGAGCACAGGAAGAAGTAAGGCAGCTGATTGAGAAGGCAGACCTGCCGGCTGGATGCACGTTGTTGGGACTTTCGTGTCTGCCATCAGCTCATCCGCTCAATGTTGGCATGCTGGGCATGCATGGCAGTTTGGCCTCCAACGTGAAGACGCAGGAATGCGACCTGCTCATTGCCATCGGAATGCGCTTCGACGACCGCATTACGGGCAACATCAGCACCTATGCCTGTCAAGCCAAGAAAATTCATTTTGACATTGACCCTGCGGAGATCAACAAGAACGTAAGCGTTGACGTTGCCGTATTGGGTAACTGTAAGGAAACGGTAGCCCAAGTATCCGCATTGGTAAAGCCCAATCAGCATAAGCATTGGAGAGAAAGCTTCAATGATCATCTTGAAAAGGAAAATCGCATAGTGATTGAGCCTGAGGTACATCCTTCCGACGGCCCTATCAAGATGGGTGAAGTGGTCAACAAAGTATCGACCCATGCCCACGAAAAAGCCATCATCGTGACTGACGTAGGCCAAAACCAGATGATGGCCGCCCGTTATTCCCGATTCACCCTTAACCGCAGTATCGTTACCTCCGGTGGCATGGGAACCATGGGCTTCGGTCTTCCGGCAGCCGTGGGAGCCACCTTCGGTGCGCCCGAACGCACGGTATGTCTTTTTGTAGGCGACGGAGGCTTCCAAATGACCATTGAAGAACTGGGAACCATTATGGAAAACCAATGTCCCGTCAAGATTGTTTTGCTCAACAATAATTTCTTAGGAAATGTACGCCAATGGCAGGAACTCTTTTTCCAACGTCGCTATTCCTTCACACACATGCTGAGTCCAGACTACAGCAAGATAGCCGAAGCCTATCATATTCCTTACCGTTTAGTGACAGAGCGTAAAGGTCTGGATGTTGCCATACAGCAAATGTTGGATACCAATGGCCCCTATCTGCTCGAAGTGGCAGTGATGGAAGAAGACAATGTGCTCCCCATGTGCTGTCCGGGCAATGATGTAGACGACATGATATTAGACATATAAAATCACTGAAGCCATGACCACCGAAGAAGGCAAAACATTATATACGCTGATCATATTCTCAGAAAACGTTGCCGGACTGCTCAACGAAATCACGTCCGTATTCACTCGCCGACAGATCAACATTGAAAGCCTCAACGTTTCGGCCTCCAGCATTGAGGGGCTCCATCGCTACACCATCACATGCTGGTCTGACGAATGCACCATCAAGAAGGTCAACAAGCAGATTGAAAAGAAAATCGGTGTGGTACGCTCCAACTTCTTTACAAGCACCGAAATCTATATTCAGGAAGTAGCATTGTTTAAACTCAGTACTCCCAAGATACTTGAGCATGGCGAAATATCAAGACTCATCCGCCTGCACGCAGGAAAGATTGTGGAGGTAAATCCCACCTACGCCATCGTTACCATTGAGGGCATGACCAATGAGATTCTGTCCCTCTTCCATCAGCTCATGGAATGGGACTGCGTGCTGCAATATGTGCGTTCAGGAGCCATTGCCATTACGAAAGATACGCGTGAACTGCTTGATGAATATTTAGTCGAACGCAAGAAACGCTTCCTGGCATCGAAATAGCATTTTCACATCATGGCCCTCCAGAAGATTGACACCTATCCATTCAGCGTTGCTCCCTTCGACGATGACTTTACCGGACATCTGAGCTGGGGAGTGCTGGGAAAACACATCTTGTCGTGTGCCGAACGCCACGCCGGAGCACGGCAATTCGACAGCATGCAGCGCAACGGCCATCAATATCTGTGGGTGCTTTCACGCATGATCATTGAAATGGAACAATGGCCCTATCTGGACGAGGAATACTCCATTGCCACCTGGATCAGGCGCTACTATTACTATTTCACCGATCGCTGCTTCGATGTCATGAATGCGCAACAGCAGGTGATCGGCAGAGTGTTCACCATTTGGGCAATGATCGACGGTACTACACGCGAGCCCCAAATGCTACAAGAATTGTTTGGAAAAACCTTTGACCCCTACATTGACCTGGAACGTCCCTATTCTGCTCCTTCATTCAGCCGCATAAAACAGCAGTCAGAACAACCCATCGCCACACGTGAACCGCACTATTCCGACATTGACCAGAATGGCCATGTCAACAGCATTCGCTACATAGAATACCTCCTTGACCTGTTCCCAAAAGAACGATTTGCCGCTCAGCAAGTATCGCGAATGGAAATCACCTACAACTGCGAGACCTATGCCGACGAAATGCTGAGTTTCTATATTGATCCGCTCTCTGCCAACGACTATCACGTCACTATCCGCAAGAATGTAGGCAGTGAGCAGCATCCCAAAGGCCAGGTAGTGTGTCACAGCGCACTTACCTTCAGCAACAGAACATCATAAAAATTAATCAAATCAATAAATCCTAAACAAAATGGCACAAATTAATTTTGGTGGAACCATTGAAGAAGTGGCTACCCGTGAAGAATTCCCTTTGGAAAAAGCACGCGAAGTATTGAAAGACGAAACCATTGCCGTCATTGGTTATGGCATCCAGGGCCCCGGTCAGGCTTGCAACCTGCGCGATAACGGATTCAGAGTAATCGTTGGACAACGCCCGGGCAAGACCTACGACAAAGCCGTAGCCGACGGATGGGTTCCCGGCGAAACGCTCTTCTCCATTGAAGAAGCAGCCGAAAAGGGTACCATCATCTGCATGCTCCTGAGCGATGCAGCCCAAATCGACCAGTGGCCCAATATCAAGAAGCACCTCCACGCCGGCGATGCACTCTACTTCTCTCATGGCTTTGCCATTACCTATAAGGAACGTACCGGCATCGTTCCTCCTGCCGACATTGTCGTTATCATGGTAGCTCCTAAGGGCTCCGGCACCTCTCTGCGTACCCTCTTCCTCGAAGGTCGCGGCCTCAACAGCTCGTATGCCGTATTCCAGGATGCCACCGGCCGTGCCACAGAGCGCACTCTCGCCCTCGGCATTGGAGTAGGCTCCGGTTACCTCTTCAAGACAGACTTCAAGCGCGAAGTTTATTCCGACCTTACGGGAGAACGCGGCGCACTGATGGGTGCAGTACAGGGATTGTTCCTGGCACAGTATGAAACATTGCGCGAACATGGCCACTCTCCTTCTGAAGCATTCAACGAAACCGTAGAGGAATTCACGCAGTCATTGCTCCCCATGGTGGGTAAGAATGGTATGGACTGGATGTATGCCAACTGCTCTACAACGGCTCAGCGCGGTGCCCTCGACTGGATGGGCCCCTTCCATGATGCCATCAAGCCCGTAATGGAAAAGCTCTATGAAAGCGTAGCCACCGGTAACGAAGCCCAGATCAGTATTGACAGCAATTCTAAGCCTGACTACCGCGAGAAACTCAATGCCGAGCTCACCGCTCTGCGCGAAAGCGAAATGTGGCGTACAGGTGCTGTAGTTCGTCAGCTCAGACCTGAGAACAATTAATGCCAATAAGCCATAGTCTGAATTTATAATTCAGTCTATGAGCAATCTCAATATTTAGATGAAAGGCCTCCTTTTCTGGAGGCCTTTCATTTAAATTATTACACCGAAAGAATACTCAGTTTTCTTCTTCCATGGTTTCATCTAACGGCTCGCCATACAAAGACAATGGATGGCGCGGATTGGCTTTGGCACCTAATCGCGTCAATTTATGAGCGGTCTGAAGAATGCTTGGACCTTGAGGAAGTAGCTTCTTATGACCTTGTTCGTATGCTTTCTGCGCTACATCCAAAGCCTTTCCAATTGCCTCAAACTTCTCTATAAAAAGCCCTACGCGCTCCAACATCTCTTCGGCCAGCTCGTAAACTTGCTGATGCTGCAATGCCTGAGTATGGTGCGTCCACGTCATGTTGATAATGCGTAAAGCCGCAAAGAGAGTCTGCTCATCGGCAATGAACACATTCTGATCCATGGCCCAGCGCCAGAGTTTAGGATCTGCATTAAGCGCCGTAAGCAAAGCACCATTGTGCGGAACAAACATGATTACATAATCTATGCATACCTTTGGCGGCATCACATACGAGGCATAATCTTTAGTGGACAATTCTTTGACATGCGTCTTCAAGCTGTTCAGATGCGCACTGAGTGCCACGGACCTTGCTGCATCGCTTTGGGCATTTACATAGTCAAAGAAAGCTGTAAGCGACACCTTGGAGTCAATGATGATTTCGCGCCGTTCGTCCACATGGAGTATCACGTCTGGGCGCAAGGAACGTCCCTCTGAGGTTTTTACCACCTGTCCTTTGGCATCACGCACGGTGGCCTGCGTATCATAATGAATGCCTCGTTTCAGCCCTTGCGATGTAAGCAGTTCGTCGAGTACCCATTCTCCCCAATCGCCTTGCACCTTTGAACCATGTCTGAACACCCTTACTAATTCTTCCGTCGTATTTCTGGAAGCCTCGCTCTGACGTATCATCTGTTCTATGTTGGCCTTGAGTACACCGCTCATCTCCGTTTGTTGCTGCACATTCTGAGTCATGGCCTGACGCATGCGGTCAATGGTTTCCCGGAGTGGGTTTACGATCTGTCCCAAGTCCGACTGGCTCTTCTTCGAGAATTCTTCCTGACGTTGTCGGAGCATCTGCTGGGTGGCCGTTTCCATCTGAGCCGTCACCTTACCCACCGTTTCTGAGAATCGCTGATTCAATGCAGCCACAGCCTCTTCATGACGCTTCTGCAGAATGTCGAGTTCGCGCTGATGTGCATCCATACGGAATGCTTCATTTTGTTTCAACTGCTCATTCTGGGCTCTGAGGACAGCAATCTGCTCTTTCTGTTCTTCCAAGGAATGGCGAAGTTCTTGCTCGCTGCGTGAGAGACGGGAGTTGTCTTCAACCAACATTTTCTGTTGTTCCTCTGCCATGCCCAGTCGACGCCATCCTATGAGCCAGCCTATCAACAGTCCCAACAATAACCCGGCCAATACCCATAATTCTTCTGTCATCATACGAATCTGTCCTGTTTCTTTGTCACCATTCTATGTTACAAGCCATTTCCTGTGAACAACTGAAAATATTTTCCTTTCAGATCCATCAGTTCCTGATGCGTTCCCTGTTCTATGATGTGTCCCTGCTCCAACACCACTATAAGATCTGCCCCTCTGACTGTGCTCAACCTGTGAGCTATGACAAAAGTGGTTCTGCCCTTCATCAGTGAGTCCATGCCTTGACCTACCAATATTTCCGTACGTGTATCTATGCTTGATGTCGCCTCGTCCAGAATCAGCACAGGAGGATCGGCCACAGCTGCACGGGCAATGTTCAGCAACTGCCTCTCGCCCTGACTCAGATTGCCTCCGTCGCTGTTCAGCTGGGTTTGATAGCCATCGGCCAGTCTGCGAATGAAGTCATCGGCCCCAACCAGCTTGGCAGCTTCTATGCATTCCTGGTCTGAAGCATCCAGACGGCCATATCGTATGTTGTCCATCACGCTACCCGTAAACAGATGAGTGTCCTGAAGCACCATGCCCAGACTTCTGCGCAAATGAGACTTACAGATACGGTCTACGCCAATGCCATCGTAAAGAATGCGGCCATGCTGGATGTCATAAAAGCGGTTGATCAGGTTAGTAATCGTGGTCTTTCCAGCCCCCGTTCCTCCCACGAAGGCTATCTTCTGTCCAGGCCTTGCTTGCAGACAAATGTTAAACAACACTTGTTTCTCCTTGATATAGCCGAAATCCACTTCTTCAAGTTCCACACCACCTTCCACTCTTCTCCGCTGGCCGTTCTCCTCCTGCCATTGCCAATAGGGTCCGTCCGATGACGATGGCTGGATCAGGGTAACGGTGCCACTATCTTGTTCTGGTTCCTCATCCAACAGGGCAAACACACGTTCTGCACCTGCCAAAGCGGCAATAATGCTGTTGATCTGTTGACTAACGTGGCTGATAGGTTGGCAGAAGTTTTTGTTCAGCGTCAGGAAGGAAACAATCGTACCTAACGTAATGGTACAATGCATGCCGCCTATGGAGATTCCGCCTGACAGCGCCATCCAAGCCCCCACTACGGCAATCAATACATAGCTCAAATTTCCTAAGTTTCCATTTACCGGCATCACCACGTTGGCTATCTTGTTGGCCTTTGTAGCCGATGTGCGGAAAAGTTCGTTCAGTTGTTCAAACCGCTCAATGGCCTGCTGCTCATGGCAGAACACTTTCACCACTCTCTGACCCGTCAGCATCTCTTCCACATAGCCGTTCAGGCCGGCCATGCTTTGTTGCTGTGCCTTGAAGTGGGTACGCGACCTGCGACTCAGCCTTCCGGTCACTACCATCATCACCACGGCCATCAACAAAGAAACCAGCGTCAGCGGCACACTGAGCACCACCATGCTTGTAAACGTTACCACCAGCGTTATTACAGAATTGAATGCTTGCGGCAGACTTTGACCAATCATTTGACGCAACGTGTCAACGTCGTTGGTATAGGTGCTCATAATGTCGCCATGCACATGAGTATCAAAATACTTCACTGGCAATTGCTCCATGTGGCTGAACAATGCTTTGCGCAAGCGCAACATCGTTCCTTGGCTTACATTGATCATGATACGGCTGTGCGCATACGAACATATCACGCCCAGCAGCAATATTAATCCCAATTTAAAGAGTGTTTGCGCCAGCGATGCATATTCGGGATTATCAGCCTGGGTGAGTGGCACGATGTACTGGTCTATCAGCGTTCGGGTAAACAGCGTTGACGCAAGCGTGGTAACCGATGTCACCAGAATGCACATGGCTACCACGAGGAACGACACCTTATAGTTTCTCAACACGTAGCGCGTTAGGCGCAACAGTGTAGCCTTACGCTCCGTTCGGGTCTTACCATCGTCTATATAGATTGTCCGCCCTCTTCCTCCGCGGCCCATCATCCCTCCCAGATTCATTTCTTTCTTCGGGCCTCCTTTCCCGTAAGACCGGTTCGAGGCTGGTCAAAATCGCCACCACCCTCGTGCTGTATGGCATAAATCTCCTGATATATTCTGTTGGTTCTCAGCAAGTCGGTGTGCGTATCATATCCCACCACCTTTCCACCATCCATCACGATGATGCGGTCGCAGTCCTTCACACTCAGTATGCGTCCTGAGATGATTATTTTCGTAGTACCCGGCAGAGCTCTGCTAAACGCTTCGCGTATTCTGGCATCGGTAGCCGTATCGCATGCGCTGGTGGAATCATCAAGCACCAACACCTTTGGATTTTTCATCAGTGCACGAGCGATGCACAGCCGCTGTCGCTGGCCTCCGCTGAGGTTCATTCCCCCCTGCTCTATCCATGTATCATATTCCTCGGGCATTCGGCTGATAAACTCATCGGCCTGGGCATCGCGACATGCCTGCCGGCACTGCTCGTCCGTAGCTTGTGGATTTCCCCACAACAGATTGTCCCTCACCGTACCCGAAAACAACGTATTCTGCTGCAGTACCACAGCAACGGCATTGCGCAACGTTTCCAAGTCGTAATTCCGCACATCCACGCCACCCACATATACCGTCCCCTTTGATACATCGTAAAGCCGGCTGATCAGATTGACCAAGGTGGATTTTCCGCTACCCGTACCGCCAATCACTCCAACCGTTTCTCCCGACTTGATGCTCAGCTGTACATTATTCAAAGCATACTCTCCGCTGCCTCCTTTGTAGGCAAAACGCACGTGGTTGAACTCCACCTGTCCGTTCTTCACCTCCATCACGGGATGCTTAGGATTCACAATGTCTGGTTCCTCCTCTATCACCTCTGCTATGCGCGAAGCACTGGCTGCACTCATCGTGAGTTGCACAAACACCATGCTCAGCATCATGAGCGACATGAGAATGCTCATCACATAGGTAAACAGCGAAGTCAGCTCACCCGTGGTCAGCGTTCTGGCCACGATATAGTGCGCACCAAACCACGACAAAGAAATAATACAGCCATATACTACGAGATTCATCACCGGATGGTTGAAAGCCATCAGAGTCTCTGCCCTCACAAACAAGCGATATAGGCCCTCTGCAGCTTTGTCGAAGCGCTTACGCTCATAGTCTTCGCGCACAAAGGCCTTCACCACGCGAATGGCACTTACATTATCGTGAACTCTGGCATTCAGGGCATCATATTGCTGAAACACCTTACTAAATGTCTTGGCCACATGACTGATGATATACCCCATCGCCGAAGCAAGAATCACCAGCGCAAAGACAAAAATCAGACTGAGTCGTGCATCTATCAATAAGCACATCACAATGCTCAGCACCAGTCGGAAGGGCGAACGCACCGTAACGCGGAGCAACATTTGGAAGGCTCCTTGCAAGTTGCTCACGTCGGTCGTCATGCGCGTTACCAATCCAGAAGTGGAATATTTATCGATGTCGGAAAACGAGAATCGCTGAATATTCCTGAACATCGCATCACGCAGATTGGCTGCAAAGCCTGCCGATGCCTCGGCAGCAAAGCGTCCGGCCAGAATACCAAAGAGCAGGCTCAGTCCGGCCATGCCCACCATCAGCGCACCGTTAAGATACACCTTTTCCAGATTACCGGCATTGATGCCTTCATCAATCAGGCGCGCCGTAACGTAGGGAATCAACACGTCCATCACCACCTCCATCGAGGTCATGGCCGGAGTGAGCCACGTAGCCGTTCGGTAACGCCCTATTTGTTTCAGAATGGTTGTGAGCATAGCTGCTGCGCGAATGTTATCTTATTCTGAATGACACTTGTCATTCCCACGCGAAGTTACAAAATTCTCCCTGAACCGCAACCCATTCTCACCATAAGTTTTTGCTCCGTCATTCCATAACATAGAAAATGTCCATCACGAATGACGGACATCTTCACACCCCTGTAGCGCGGCCCAGGATTGAACTGGGGACCTCATGATTATGAATCATGCGCTCTAACCAGCTGAGCTACCGCGCCGGCAATGCTCCTTTTGGGTTTGCGAGTGCAAAGGTAGAAAAACTTTTCTTTTCCACCAAGGTTTTACGCGCTTTTTTCGAACAAGGGAAGAAATCAAAGAAAACAAACACTGCCCGAAATTCCTTTACCAGAATTTCGGGCAGCATGAAATCAGATCACGCTTACGAGTAAGCACATCACTTTACTGCCACCTTGCGTCTACCTTGAATGTAGATGCCCTTAGTCGGACGCTCCACGCGCTGGCCTTGCAGGTTATAGATGGCTGTAGCATTGGCACTGGTCACCTGCACTTGCCATACTTTACGGCATCATCCTGCGCCCACGTTGCCGTCAGCATGGCAAAGAGCGCAAGCAGAACAGTAAATGATTATTGAATTTATAAATATTGTTTTATGTGCATTAAAGTGTTTTAAGCGCAAAGATACAATCTATTCCCCATATACAGTGCCCGAGAGAGGTTCTTTTGGGATTATATGGAAAACTGAACTTTACTTGACAGATTCCTCTATGGTTTCCGGTTCCATTGTTTCTTTACCATCTTCGGCATATCGCTGTAGTTGATGCCAACCATTAAGGTCATGGTCTTTTGCAGTAGTCCAAAACAGAGAAACATGATGATGGGGCCAAACACATAGTCCTGCCACTGCCCAAGATGATTTGTGATCAAGTAAGCGATCATCAGTCCGCTGACCACCAGTTCCAGCCAGGCTGTGACAGCCCCAGGGGTATAAAACGACTTCATGTGAAACAGCCGGATGCCCATTGTATGAACCACTCCCTCTATAATACCGAAGGTGGCCACAATCATTGTAATCATCGGCACATCGTGAAAGACAAACGGAACGATGCTCAGCAGGAGCAACAGGATGCCTGCAGGAATACGACTGGCACGTTTGATGTCATCACTCGGATCTATCTGAACCATCTCCGTAATCAGTTTGAGGAATCCGCCTGGATAGTGTCCCTCTTCCCATTCGTGCAAAATGAATAGGAATGCGTCAACAACGACCAGCTTCTGAACCATCGTCAACTCTCCCTGCATGGCCGTCCATATAATAAAAGACATGGCCAGAACAGTGTAAATCTCGAGTGCATAATGCTTGATGAATTTTGTCATCATCGTAATGTTTTAATGTTTGATAATGCAAAGATACGTGGTTTTTTGCATTGTGTGACAAACCACTTCGGTCTTTGTTTGTGCAACTTCATGGGAAATGCCTTTCGTTTGTAAGGCTGGACTTTTTAAGTAAAAACTCACTTCTCTATTTTTAATAATCTGATCCTTCTCAGTCCCTCACGGCCCATGGACGGGTTCAACTATTCATTAACAGCCATCTCGGTTTGATGGTTCACATTTTCCACAGAAGCCTCCGTTTGCCCGTCGGTGGCAGCATTGTCCTGCTCCCCGGGAGTCGGAAGGTCTTCCTTCTGCTTCCTGGCAATGGTCCTTGCCCTCTTGTTGGAGGCAATGACCGTCTGCCTGTAGTACTGGAT
>JAFUHF010000023.1 GCA_017468985.1 Bacteroidaceae bacterium | reverse complement strand
CTCGTTCAGAGGAAGGCACGAAGGACGGTCGCGGCCTCAGCATGTTCATCTACGACAAGCGACAGGGTGGCGTAAACGTTCGCCATATTGAGCACAAGCTCGGCATCCACGGTTCGCCCACTTGTGAGCTAACCTACAAAAACGCAAAGGCAGAACTCTGCGGTAGCATGCGTCTGGGCCTCATCAAGTACGTCATGGCCCTGATGAACGGTGCTCGTCTTGGCATAGCAGCTCAGAGTGTCGGTGTAGAGCAGGAAGCATACAACGAAGGCTTGAAGTATGCACAGGAACGCCAGCAGTTCGGACAGAAAATCATAGAATTTCCAGCCGTTTATGACATGCTCAGCCGCATGAAAGCCAAGCTCGATGCCGGTCGTTCACTGCTTTACCAGACAGCCCGTTACGTTGACATCTACAAAGCCCTTGAGGACATACAACGTGACCGCAAGCTCGACGCTGACGAACGTGCTGAACTGAAGAAGTACACCCGTCTGGCCGATGCCTTCACGCCGTTGGCAAAGGGAATGAACTCCGAATATGCCACTCAGAATGCCTATGACGCCATTTCCATCCACGGCGGATCTGGCTTCATCATGGAGTACAAGAGCCAGCGTCTATATCGCGACGCACGCATCTTCTCCATCTATGAAGGAACGACGCAGCTCCAGGTGGTTGCAGCCATCCGTTACATCACGAATGGTACTTACCTGAGCGTTATCAAGGAAATGCTCGAAGCCGACGTGGCCGAAGAGCTGCGCCCGTTGAAGCATCGCGTGCAGACCATGACGGAGCTCTATGAGCAGAGCGTGAACTATGTGAAGGAAGCTGCCAATCAGGAAGTGCAGGATTTCCTCGCCCGTCGCCTCTATGACATGACGGCTGAGATCATCATGTCGCTGCTGATACTCGACGACGCTACGCGCGCACCCCATCTGTTCCAGAAATCGGCTAATGTATACGTGCGCTTGGCTGAGGAAGACGTAGTTGGTAAGAGCGTTTACGTGAAGAGCTTCATCGAAGAAGACCTGCCTAACTTCCGTCAGGCCGAGAAAACGGTGGAGGAATAACGACACGTTATAAAAACCAGAACCTATGCAATGCTCATGAGAGCATTGCATAGGTTTTTCGTATCACTTACATAAGATGATCTCCAATGAAACCCCATCACATTCTGTTCTTCCTGCTGTTGCTGGCGGCATCGGTTCACGACGTCGAGGCTAAAAAGAACGCCACGCTGTCGGCGGCCGAAGCTGCAAAGTGCGCGGAAGAGCTGCGTCAGGCGTGGCTCGATTCCGTCCGCGTGGCTATGAACGACGCCTTCAGTAGCCAGGTCCTGCAAATTGACACCCTCACGATGCCCCTACATTGGAGCGTCTACGGCGAAGCTCCGGCCGATGGATATTCGCTCTACATCTCACTTCACGGAGGCGGTGGTGCTTCACCTGAAGTCAACGACAGTCAGTGGCGTAACCAGTGGCGACTCTATCATCCCGACAGCAGCGTCTACCTCTGCCCACGTGCATTGGTCAACGCCTGGAATATGCACTTCATTACGGAAAGCGACCTTTTCTATCAGCGCATCATTCATATGGCCGTGGCTTGTATGGGAGTGAATCACGACAAGGTGTACTTGATGGGCTATTCAGCCGGTGGCGATGGCGTGTGGCGATTGGCTCCGCGCATGGCTGACTCATGGGCTGCAGCATCCATGATGGCCGGACATCCAGGCGACGTTTCTCTGTTGGGACTCAGAAATACGCCGTTCATGATATGGTGCGGAGCGCAAGATGCTGCCTATGAGCGCAACAAGCGGTGCGCCGAGCGGATCCTTGAGATGGACTCCTTGCAGCATGCTGATGCCGGTGGATACGTACACGAGGGGCACATCCTCGAAGGGAAGGGCCACTGGATGAATCTTGAGGATGCCCGGGCAGTAGAGTGGATGGCCAGGTTCCGTCGCAATCCATACCCCGATCGCGTAGTATGGGTGCAGGGCGATGCCATGCGCAGCCATTTCTATTGGCTCACGGCCCCGGACGATGAACAGAAGAAGGGCATGACCGTGCGTGCCGACATCGTAAAATCGGCTGATGGAAAGCCGCTAAACATTATTCGCATCAGTCAGTGCGACTATTCCAACCTTACCCTCTCGCTCAACGACCGGATGGTGAATCTTGACAACCCCATACGCGTAGAATACAAAGGAAAAACCATTTTCAAGGGACGACTGCATCGCTCAGCCCAGACGCTGCGTCGCACGCTTTGGCAGCGCGGTGATCCTTCCTATGCGTTTCCTGCTCAACTGAAAGTCACGTTGAATTAACCCCATCCTGCCTACCGTTCTTCCGGTTTCCACGTGGAAAATGCCTGACGAGTGCTGAACCATTATATTGGAACGTGTTAATTGGCATGTCCGTGACCGAATCATGGTTTTTACACGTGTAAATTTGCCTGTCTGCGACCGAATCATGCTTTTTACACGTGCTAATTGACATGTCCGTGACCGAATCATGGTTTTTACACGTGCTAATTGGCATGTCTGCGACTGAATTGTGAAAATTCAACGATAATATCATCCTGAAAAAATGGAGTCAGTTAGAATGACTCGTGAATATGGCCGAGGGGAAACTCTACAGATAGAAATATGTGGAATTATTCAGAAGTATGCGTGTTGGCAAAGTAAACTCCCAGTAGGATAAGAGCCAGTCCGGCATAGGCCATGAGTGTCATGGGCTCGTTTAGGAATATGGCACTGGCCACCACGGTGGCAATAGGATTGAGGTAAACGTAGTTAGAGGCACTGATGGCTCCAATCTTCTTGATGGAAAGACTCCACAGGGCGTAGCCCACGAACGATGCCAGTACACCGAGAAAAAGCAAATTACCCATAACAGTCGCTTCGCTGAGCCGGCTGAGTGGGAACTGCCATGGATAGAAAGCAAAGTAGGGTAGGATGGTGAGCAGACTGTAGAAGAAAAGTTTACGGGTGACAAACACTGCGCTATATCGCTTAGCAATGTTGCGCATGAGCAAACTGTAGACGGCCCAATTGAGTGCGGCGGCGAGTGCCAGCATATCACCCAAGGGGTTGAGGTGCATCACAAACTGTCCGTTGAAGATGATCAGGGCCATCCCTAAGAGGGCCGCTGCTGAGCCAGAGAGGAGCCGGGGTGTGGCCTTAACATCGCGAAACACGGCCATGCCCAGCATAATGGTCCATAGCGGAGCTGTACATACGATGAACGAAACGTTATTGGTCAATGAATACTTCACAGCCAGGTTCTCCATCATGAAGTAGAGGCTGCCACCCGTAATGGAAATAAGTACCAATATGCCTTCATCGCGCCATGAGTCAGCAAAGAGTTTGCGCCGCAGTCTTCTTCCATTAGGCAACGTCTGGCCTCCATCGTTCATCATCCAAATCAGGGCATAGCCCATAACGAAACGAAGAACAAAGATCTCTGCAGCATCCATGCCGTGACCAAGCAGCACCTTCGTATTGACAAAGGTAACGCCCCATATCATGATCACCATGATGGCCATCAGATGGTAGAGCACGTGCAGGTGTTTCTGATTCATCCGAAAATCTTTTGGGTTGCAAATTTACGACGAAACCCTCAAAGCGCAAAATGGTGCGTTGAGACTTTTGTTCGGTTAGCGATAACTTTTAGAGTTCGGTGTGCAAGTCAGAGGTTTTATGGGCATATTGCATATTTTAATTCAATGAATTATTGTAATTTTGCATAAATGTAGTCATCAAGGTCCATGGTTTAAATGGCCAAGACAGAAGAAAGAAGATGATGAAACTCGACATCAAAGAAAAATACAGGCGATTCAGGGAGTGGCAGGAAACCCCGTTCAGCTACACCATGAACGAAGAGATGCACCGCTGCAATAATTGTGAATACGAGTGCACAGGAAACTTCTGCCCAAGGTGCGGACAGAAAGCCATCAGCTGGCGAACGTGGAAGAAGCGTACGAAGGCAACCGGCGCAACGGCATGAACCGACGCTGAAAAAACATCCCCAAACATCAACATACTCATGACAATGCAAACCGAAGGAATGACCCATACGAGCAGCCTCGTCGTGACCGAGGCACACACGGCCCAGGCCGTCGGCAGCGGCGACCTGTTCGTGCTTTCCACCCCGTCAATGCTTGCGCTGATGGAGAACGCTGCGATGGAAGCCGTGGCCCCAGCTCTCGCGCCGAACGAGACCACCGTAGGTGGACACATCGATGCTATCCATCTGCGCCCCACGCCAGTCGGCATCACCGTCAGCGCCACCGCACGGGTCACAGCCCACGACGGCCGCAAAATTACTTTCACCATCACAGCTCAGACCGCCGACGGCCAACTTATCGGCAAAGCCACCCACACTCGCTTCGTCATAGACCGCGAGCGGTTCATGAAAGGGGTGT
The DNA here is from genome assembly GCA_017468985.1 of Bacteroidaceae bacterium. Classification (GTDB taxonomy): domain Bacteria; phylum Bacteroidota; class Bacteroidia; order Bacteroidales; family Bacteroidaceae; genus UBA6382. The sequence continues at coordinate 9,153 of JAFUHF010000023.1, read as the reverse complement.
AGTCGAAGAGTAACACCAACTGTTGGACTTTATGCGCCTCTTGTTTTGTAGATCTGCTTGAACAACAAGTACGGTAATACAGTCGTCAGAGACTGTCAAAGCAGCGTTGCATTTCTTCTGGAGTAGCGCATGAAATAGCTTCGCCCTTTGCATATTCTTCGCGTGCCTTCTTCATCCTACTTTCGTCCTCATTATGCTCCGGCGGCAGGCTTTGGAAGTGGCGCGTCAGCCACACTTGGATGAAGAAAGCGAGGCAGAAGATGACGGCAACTTTGTATGGTGCGGCAACGTCGGTCTGGCCGAAGATACCATTTGACAGGGGCATGACGAGAATGGGAGAAACAAACTGACCCAGATAGAGCGCAGCAGAGAGCAGAGGCATCACTGTAGTAGCGGCATTCTTACCGCCCTTGATGGAGGCGATGGTGAGCAGATAGGGCACACCAACGCCGTTGGCCAGTCCGATGAGGCAGGAACCTATCAGGATGGGCATCGTAGATGTTCCGTAAACGTAGAACACATAGCCGGCAAGAAAGCCCAGCGGAGCCATATACTTCATGCCGCGACTCATGCAGCCCATCAGCCGACCAAACACCAATCCAGCGAAGAAGGCCACGAGGTCAAGCCCCACCATGATAAGTGTGATGGCTTCGCCCGAAAGCGTAGTTCGACGCCCCGTAATGATGGCGAAGTTTGTTGGGAATACAAAGAAGATGATCATCAGCAACAGCATTCCGATCACCGACGGATGGAACTTCAGTAATTGGCGCGGTTCGAAGGGACGGCCGCGCTTGTTGGAACTGCCGAGTTGTTCGTTGGGAAGCCATCTGAGCACCATGAGTAAGGCGCCGAGACCGAGCAGATAGACAAGGAACGTATAGTTCCACTCCACGGTAGCCAATAGTCCGGCAAGCAACGTGGCCACGACTCCACCCATCTGGTTCATGGCTGCTGAGAGGCCCATGAGCCGCGCCTGCTGCTCGGGAGGAAAGTAGAACGCAAGGAGGCCCGTGGAGAGTGGCATGATGAGCCCTACGCTGACACCGAGCAGCGCGCGCAAGAGGAGTAGTATCCAAATATTGGAGACGAAGAAGCAGCCGGCACCGGCCAGCACATAGAGCGTAAGCCCCGTCAGGGCGATAGCCCGAGTGCGCAGCCGTCGGCTTATGGACAAGAAGAACAGGTTGGTAACGATGATGAACAGTGCCGGTAGACTGACGATGAGCTGCACCAGCAGATCGGGCGACGATGCGAAGTGGCTGCGGATGATACCCAAGGCCGGAGCTATGGCCGCACCGGCCATCACTGTGAGAAGGGACATCGACAGTATGGTCGACGTCACCATGTTGGAGACTTTCTTCATTTCTTTGCTGTTTGCGTTATGAACATTTATAATATGTGCGTATAGTGAAGCCTTTCTGTTCATAACTGGACTTACGCGGCTCTCTGGTCCGCCACACGTTACTGTGTCCTTGGCTTCTGCGGTGCAAAATTACGAATTAAATGAGAACAGAACAAGTATGCTTGCTTGTTTATTTTCTGTCGAACGTAAGTGTTTTATCTGAAATTACGCAAGAAATCAGGCACTGACCATCGCAATGCCTTCTCCCCAAAACATGGGCAAGAGATCCATAATAGCGTGGCATGCGAATCCGCCCGTCATCATCAGCCATAAGAGTGGCTGATATAACGATAGTGAAAAAGATGCGCCTTATCGGAGGTTTTTTGGTATAGAATTATTAATTTCGCATTCCGTTAGTATATACCCGAAAAGACAGAAGAAATATCATGATAACCTTTATTGTATCTTTGGTGGTCTTGGTTTTAGGCTACTTTATCTATGGCAAGATGGTGGAACGCATATTCGGTCCTGACGACAGGGTGACGCCTGCGGTGGAGCGAGCCGATGGTGTGGACTTCATCGTGATACCCGGATGGAAGATTTTTATGATTCAGTTCCTGAACATTGCAGGTACGGGCCCCATCTTTGGTGCCATCATGGGTGCTAAGTTCGGCCCTTCGGCCTATCTGTGGATTGTGCTGGGTTGCATTTTTGCCGGTGCGGTTCACGACTATTTGAGCGGTATGCTTTCGTTGCGTCATGGTGGGGCAGGATTGCCCGAACTGGTAGGGGCCTATCTTGGAAATACCACGAAACGCGTGATGCTCGTCTTCAGCATACTGCTTCTTGTCATGGTGGGAGCGGTGTTTGTGTACAGCCCTGCAGAGATATTGAAGGGCATCTGGGGAAGTGGTACGATGTGGATCATCCTGATTTTCGTTTACTACATCATTGCCACCATGCTGCCCATTGACAAGATCATAGGCAAGGTCTATCCACTTTTTGCTTTTTCACTTCTGTTTATGGCTGCCGGATTGCTGGTCTGCCTGTTGCTGAAGTGGCCTTCTCTTCCTGAACTTTGGGATGGGCTGGGCAATCGAGCCATTCTTTCAGGACATGATAGCGAACCTATCTGGCCCTGTCTGTTTATTACGATAGCCTGCGGAGCCATCAGTGGTTTCCATGCCACACAAAGTCCGCTCATGGCCCGTTGCATGAAGAGCGAGCGTTCAGGACGCCCCATCTTTTATGGAGCGATGATCACTGAGGGCATCGTGGCTCTGATTTGGGCAACGGTTTCCATGTATTTCTTCTATGGCGAGCCTACCGCAGGAATGGCCGTGCTTTCGCCAGAAAAAGGATTCAGCACCAGTGCGCCGGCCGTAGTTACGCTGGTGTGCAACGATTGGTTGGGCATCGTGGGGGGCATACTGGCCATGCTCGGTGTGGTGGCTGCCCCAATCACGAGTGGCGACACGGCCTTCCGATCAGCCCGTCTCATCATTGCCGACTTTGTTCATTTGGAGCAGCGTAGCATCCGCAAACGGCTTTACATCTGCATCCCACTCTTTGCGGCATCCATAGCCCTGCTCTTGTGGCAGATAGAGAACCCCAATGGTTTCAATGTGATATGGAAATACTTTGGCTGGGCCAACCAGACACTGGCCGTATTCACGCTCTGGACGCTTACGGTGTATCTCGTTCAGCAGCGTAAGCCATACATCATAACGTTGCTGCCAGCCTTATTGATGACCACAGTATCAGCAACCTTCCTGCTGGTATCGAAGCAAGCTCTGGGGCTCAACCTGACGTTGGGTTATTCGTTGGGCGCGGTGGTGCTGATCGTGGCATTGGCGTGGTTCCTGAAATATCTTCAAGGCAGAAAAGCATAGTCTGTCTCCAGATTGTCCTGGACGCATGAAACTGTTGATATTAGACTTTGACGGTACGCTGGCTGACTCACGTCGCCTGATCGTTTCTACCATGCAGGAAACGTTGATGCGCTTGGGGCAACCTGTGCCTTCCGAATCGGAATGTGCTGCCACTATCGGTTTACCCCTGCCCAAGTGTTTCGTGCGTCTGACGAAAGGTAATCATGCGTTGGCCGACGTCTGTGCCAAGTTGTATACCGACGAGTTGTTTCCCAAAAACAATGTGCCTGGAGCCGTAGTGCCTTTTCCTAATGTGGAAACTACGCTCCGCCTGCTTCATGCAGCAGGCTTTTTGCTGACCATCGCAAGTAGCCGGAAGAGTCAGTCCGTGCGACATCTGTTGAGCAACATGGGACTTCTTGATCTCTTTCAAGCCATCGTGAGCCCTGCGGAGGTGGAGAATGCCAAACCTGCGCCCGACATGGTGATGAAGATTCTTTCCGATCTGCATATTGCCGCAGCCGATGCCCTCGTGGTGGGCGATACGGCTTACGACATCCTTATGGGGCGTGACGCCGGAGTCAGAACGTGCGGCGTAACCTATGGCAACGGTTCCTTGCAAGAGTTGCAAGATGCCGGAGCACATTTCATCATTGATGACTTCCAGCAACTCGAATTGCTGCTCTAAATCATAAGTTAATAACGACCATTTTCTCCCTGTATGAAACACTACAAATCTCTACTGACGCTTTTATTGCTGACTCTCTCTTTGACTCATGCCGAAAAAGCTCATGCACAGTTTGTCATCACTAAGGCTGAACGCACCTCTCCCACCTGCATCACCATCACTTTGGCTGATGGACAGAGGCGAGTGGTGGATTTCTATGGCGATGATGTGTTTCGCATCTATCAAGATCCTAAGGGACGACCCATTCACGATCCTCAGGCTCAGCCCGAGGCAAAGATCTTGGTAGACCATCCGCGCAGGCCGGTGTCTGAACTGTCGTTTGATGCCGATGCCGTGAGTGCGTCGAGGGTGGAGATGCAGACCAAGCATATCAACCTCAGCTTTTCCAAATCCGATGGTCTGATGCAGGTCATTGACCGTAAATCAGGCAAGGTGGTAGTCCGCGAAACGGCTCCTGTAAAGATTGAAAGTGGAAAAGTAACGTTTACCTGCGCTGAGGGACAGGGATACTTCTATGGCGGTGGAGTCCAGAACGGTCGTTTTTCCCATAAGGGACAGATCATCAAAATCGTGAACCAAAACAGCTGGACGGACGGTGGCGTGGCTTCACCTTGCCCGTTCTTCTGGTCAACGGAGGGTTATGGCATGATGTTCCACACCTTCCGGCCTGGACAGTATGATTTCGGAGCTACGAAGAAGGGAAGCGTGGTGCTGGAACACAACGAAGACTATCTCGACCTCTTCGTCATGGTAGGCTCCGGTTTGCAGCCGCTCTATGCCTACTATCAGCTCACGGGAGAGCCCGTGTTGCTTCCCAAGTTTGGTTTCTACGAAGGCCATCTCAATGCCTACAACCGCGACTACTGGAAACCCTCCGAGGGTGATGGTGGCATTCTCTTCGAGGATGGCAAACGTTACGTGGAGAGCCAGAAGGCTGATGGTGGTGGCGTGCAGGAATCACTCAATGGCGAAAAGGACAATTATCAGTTCTCAGCACGTGCTGTCATCGACCGCTATGCCAAACACGACATGCCGCTCGGATGGATTCTGCCCAACGACGGTTACGGTGCTGGCTACGGCCAGGAACAGACGCTCGATGGTAACATCGAAAACCTGAAATCGTTTGGCGACTACGCCCGTTCCAAGGGTGTGGAGATAGGCCTATGGACCCAGAGCGACCTCCATCCCATTGATAGCATCAAGCCATTGCTTCAGCGCGACATTGAGAAAGAGATTGGCTGTGCCGGAGTACGCGTGCTCAAGACCGACGTGGCGTGGGTAGGTGCTGGCTATTCGTTCGGCCTCAATGGCATCAGCGAAGTAGCTCAGCTCATGCCCAAGTTGGGCGGCGGAGCGCGTCCCTTCATCATTACACTCGACGGGTGGGCCGGCACGCAGCGCTATGGTGGTGTATGGACAGGAGACCAGACAGGCGGCAAGTGGGAGTACATCCGCTTCCACATTCCCACCTACATCGGGGCCGGATTGAGCGGTATGCCCAACATCTGCAGCGATATGGACGGCATCTTCGGTGGCAAGAACATGCCGGTCAACGTACGCGACTTCCAGTGGAAGACCTTCACACCCATGCAGCTCAACATGGATGGATGGGGATCCAACGAGAAGTATCCCCACGCCATGGGCGAACCGGCTACGAGCATCAACCGAAACTACCTGAAGATACGTTCCATTCTGATGCCTTATATCTATACCGTGGCCCACCAGGCTGTTTCGGGTGAGCCCATGATCAGGGCCATGTTCCTCGAAGAGCCCAATGCTTATACGCTCGGTAAGCAAACGCAATATCAGTTCATGTTCGGCCCATGGCTGCTCGTGGCCCCCGTCTATCAGGACACCGAGGCTGACGAGCAGGGTAACGACATCCGTAACGGCATCTACCTGCCTCGCGGCTTATGGTACGACATGTTCACCGGCAAGCAATACGAAGGCGGATGCATCTTCAATAACTACGATGCTCCCATCTGGAAACTTCCACTTTTCGTCAAGGCCGGAGCCATCATTCCCGTAACCTATGCCCACAACAATCCTAACCAGATACGTCGCGGCATTCGCTCCTACGAATGTTTCCCCTACGGCGAGACGGACTTCACGGAATACGAGGATGACGGCAAGACCGACGCCTATCTGCATGGCGACACCGCCACCACCCACATCCATTCCAGCCTTCAGGGTGGGGTGGCACGTATCACGATAGACAAGACCATGGGCCACTACGAAGGCATGGAAAAGACGCGTGCCTTGACGCTCACCTTCAATGTGTCGAAACGACCTAAGAGCGTAACGGCCAAGCTGGGCGGCAAAAAGGTGAAACTCACGGAGACGCAGACCATGGAAGAGTTTCGCAAACACAAAAATGCCTATCTCTATACAGAGGATACCAATATGAACAACTACAGCACGCCTGGCACACCGGCTGCCGAGGTGAAGCTCAAGGCATGCCCCGTGGTCTACGTCCGCATGGACGGCTATGACATCACGGCCAAGCAAACCGAGGTAACGGTGAAAGGATATGAGTTCAACATACCGAATGGCTTGCTCCGTCAGGAAGGTTCGCTCCAGGCACCGCGGCCACAAGTGGCAGAAGAGGACCGCAAGGCCTATTCGCTCACTCCCAGTTGGGAAGCCGTGCCCCGGACCGACTTTTATGAGATACAATCTGAAGGCATGCTCTACAGCGGCATCCGCCAGACGCACCTGCTCTTCGAAGACCTGCAGCCCGAAACGGACTATGTCTTCAAGGTGCGCGCCGTCAACAAATCCGGTCACTCTGAGTGGGCAGAGCTCACGTCCAAGACCAATGTCAATCCACTCGAATTTGCCATCCGTGGCATTACCGCCACCTGCACCGCCGAGGCACAGCCTGGAGGTGGTCTCCGAAAGCTCTTTGATTTAGACGAAAACACCATGTGGCACACCAAGTGGCAGACCAAGGCCACTCCGTTCGACATCGTCATCGACCTTCACAGTGTCAATACGCTCGACCGCATGGAATACCTGCCTCGCCAAATCGGCGTGAACGGCATGATTACGGTGGGCGATGTGGCCTACAGTATGGACAAGACCACGTGGACCCCGGCCGGAGAGATCCGTTGGACGCGCGACATGAAGAAGAAAACCTTCAGTTTCCCCACCCATCCCACGGCGCGATACATCCGGTTACACGTAGAGAAGGCCTACGGCGATTTTGGCTCAGGCCAGGAACTCTACATTTTCCGTCAGGAAGGTACGCCCTTCTACATCCCGGGCGACATCAATAATGACAATGTACTTGATGAGAACGACCTTACGTCCTATATGAACTACACCGGCCTGCGCCAGGGTGATAAGGACTTCGAAGGCTATGTCAGCAAGGGCGACATCAACGGCAATGGTCTCATCGACGTTTACGACATATCAAACGTAGCCGTAATGATCGGCCAAAGTGAAGGTCCGCAGCAGGCGGAACCCGTAGAGGGACACATCTTCCTCCAGCCCGACAAGGCCAGATATGCCGTGGGTGACGTAGCCAGCATTACAGTGCGCGCATTGGGATTTAAGAATGTCAATGCCCTGAGTTTTGCCCTGCCTTATTCACCTGCGGCTTATGAATATGTGGGCACCGAGCCCTTGGCTGTAGGGGAGATGGATAACTTTACCAACGACCGTTTGCATTCTAATGGGCAGAAAGCACTTTATCCCACGTTTGTTAACGTAGGCCGTAAACCCATGCTCAGCGGATCGACCGACTTGTTCGTGCTTCGTTTCAAGGTGCTAAAAGCCGGTCCTTTTAGCCTGACGATGAAGGATGCCATCCTCGTGGACAGGCAGCTTTTTGCAAAAGTTCTGGATGAATAAGATGATAGTGATAAAAACCATTAAACAATGAAACTGTTTGTTCTAGCCATGGCCCTGATCATGTTTCCCTTGTTAGGGAGGGCCGTATATACTCCGGCAGGCTGTAAGAAGGTAAAAACGCAGAGCAGGCTCCCTCTGGCCGATCCCTACGTGCTTCTTGAGGGCGATACGTACTATGCCTATGGCACCCATTCTGATGACGGCATAGAAGTATTTACTTCTACCGATATGCTGCACTGGAAAAATGCAGGACTGGCACTCTCGAGGAGTAACACCACTGAGTCACGCTGGTTCTGGGCACCTGAGGTTTATCATCTGAACGGGAAGTATTATATGTACTATTCTGCCAATGAGCACATCTATGTGGCCACGTCCGATTCTCCATTAGGACCATTCCGTCAGGTGGGCGACAGCCCTTTGCTGGCAACAGGTAGTATTGATACCTCATTGTTTATTGACGATGATGGCAAGGTCTATCTGTTCTTTGTAAATTTCAATAATGGCAATGAGGTTTGGGTGGTCCAACTCGAAGAAGGACTTACAAGTCTCAAGTACGAAACCCTGCATCGCCTCTTGGGCGTGAGTCAAGATTGGGAAATGGACCCCAATTTTCCTGGCAGTCGTGTAAACGAGGGGCCATTCGTTATGAAGCAGGATGGAGTGTACTATCTCACCTATTCAGCCAACGACTATCAGAGTCAGCACTACGGCATAGGTCTCGCCACGGCGACAAGTATCATGGGCGAATGGACCAAATCGTCGTCGAACCCCATTTTTCAGCATGAAGGCGGCCTCGTGGGTACGGGCCACCATAGCTTCTTTACCGACAAGGAGGGGCAGCTCCAGATGATCTTCCATGCCCACAACTCAGCTGAGAAGGTTCATCCCCGTTTGTCCTACATCGTGAAGGCCGGCCTTTCTGCTTCGGGCTATACCTTCGGAAAAAGAATCCTTATACCCCTCTCGGAGTGAGATAATTCAGAAGGACTTCGACCTAAAGTCTTTCTTCGGTTCTCAATTGCAATCGTGATAGATGCATCATTTATCCACGTTCCAATCGTCTTCACGGGGTATCGTATAGGCAGATTTACACGTGTGATTCTGACACCACAAGTATAGTGAAGGCAGATTTACACGTGCTAATTGGGCACCACAAGTATGGTGGAGGCAGATTTACACGTGCTAATTGGACACCACAAGTATGGTGGAGGCAGATTTACACGTGCTAATTGAGCACCACAAGTATGGTGGAGGCAGATTTACACGTGCTAATTGGACACCACAAGTATGGTGAAGGCAGATTTACACGTGCTAATTGGACACCACAAGTATGGTTGAGGCAGATTTACACGTGCTAATTGAGCACCACAAGTATGGTGGAGGCAGATTTACACGTG
>JAFUHF010000022.1 GCA_017468985.1 Bacteroidaceae bacterium | reverse complement strand
CGCATGACATTACCCAAGTTTATCATCACAATGGACGGCCATTTCAGAATGGGAATGGTGGGTCAGCATAAGGAACTGCTGAAGCCAGGCGACCAGTGCATAGGGGCGGCTACTACACGTTTGACTATGTGTCAAATAGGATTGTCCTTGACAGAAATTCTTACGACTTCGGCAAACCCAAGTGGCATCTGTTGGACACACTGAAAGTGCCTTCAACCTACAAAGGCTTTCGATTGGTGTATGTTTATGATGACGGTTTCCACGAAGATTTCAACGTGAGTGAAGAATTGAAGATTGAATACGATGACTGAGATACAGGGATGGCAAAGCATAGAGACGGGCGAATGCCACAAAGGGATGACAATTCAGGGGATAAGCAAAGGGTACAGAGGGAAAAGCAGCAGCAAAGCATAGAGGAAGAGACCCACTCGTGCGTGAGCAACGCGAAAAAGCAGTAACTTTGCCGCTGATTAATCATCAAATAAAATTCATTATTATGTTACACTACCAAAACGAGAAGCCTCGGGTGGTAACCTTCAAGCATTTCGCAAGGAAGAATTATGCTGCATTCCGTAGCATAAAGAAGGAGATCCGCATTGGCTGTCTTGCCGTAAGTATGCTCACCTTTGCCCATAACAGCAGCGTAGCATCGCGCCAAGACTCCCTGCAGATCGCCAGCCAGAAAATGCCTGAAGTTACACTTGACAAGGCGGAGGTGACCGGTCAGCGCGTTCCGGTGACACTCACAGAGACGGCCAACAAAGTGCACGTCATTACGCGCAAGGAGATAGAAGCGGCGAAAGTTCAAAGCGTGAACGATTTGCTCAAGCTATGCATTGGTGTAGATGTCCGTCAGAGAGGGGGATTCGGAATACAGACCGACATCAGCATAGGCGGCAGCACCTTTGACCAGATCAGCATCCTTCTAAATGGCATCAGCCTTAACAACCCACAGACAGGCCATCTTTCAGCCGATTTTCCTGTAGCCATCGCAGATATTGAAAGAATCGAAGTATATGATGGCGCCTCAGCACGAACATTTGGAAGCCAAGCACTCAACGGAGCCATTAACATTATTACCCGTACGGAAAACAAGAACGTAGGGGGCGCTCACGCAGAGGGAGGCTCGCATGGCACCTTCGGAGGCGGTGCATTCCTGAACATGGCAACGCAGTATTATCTGAACCGAGTGAGTGCCGACTACATACGCAGTGACGGGGGAACGGACAACAGCGCATTCCATAAATACCGAGCCTATTATCTGGGCCACTACATTACGCCGGAAATGAAGCTCACGTGGCAAGGTGGATTCAGTTCCCAGCGCTACGGAGCCAACACATTCTACAGCGCACGCTACCCTAACCAATGGGAAGCAGGAAGCAGATGGATGGCTTCGGTAAAAGCCGTTACCAACGGTCGCATACATCTGGCACCAACGCTTTCATGGGTCAGAACGTTCGACCACTTCCAGCTCATTCACAACACACATACGGGCGAAAACTTTCACCGCAACGATGTATTTACCGCAGGGCTCACTGCCTACAGCAACTGGCAGCTGGGACGAACGGCTGTAGGAGGAGAAATCAGGCAGGAGGCCATCCTCTCATCAAACCTTGGTCGTCCGCTGTCGGAGGAACAGTATGTAAAAGTGGAAGGTCAGCAGAACATCTACTATAACCATCGCGACAACCGCACAAATGTGAGCTTTTTTGCAGAGCACAATGTGATTCTAAACAGGTTTAGCCTTTCTGCAGGAGTGATGGGAAACCGAAACACGGCCATCAACGACAGATTCAGCTTCTACCCCGGAATAGACATGAGTTACAGACCTACCGACGGACTGAAAATTTTTGGTGCTTGGAACATGTCCATGCGATTGCCCACCTTTACTGACCTATACTACAAGAGTCCCACACAGGAAGGCAACGTGGGACTGAGACCCGAGAAGGCCTCTACCTTCAAGCTGGGAACGGACTGGACGAAGGGAGCACTGACTGCCTCCGTAAGCGGCATCTATCGGTACGGTACGGACATGATTGACTGGGTAATGTTTACGAGTAACGACATCTATCACTCCACAAACTTCAAGATAGACAACTATGAGTTACAGACACAGCTGGGCCTTGACCTTAAACAACTGCTGGGCGAGGCGCAACCCCTGCAAAGCATTTCGGCAGGCTATACTTACAACAACCAGCAGCGGCACGACCACCAAGTGATTTTCCAATCCAACTATGCGTTAGACTATTTGCGCCACAAGATGGTGGGCCAGCTCAGTCACCACATCTGGAAAGACCTCAGTGCAGCATGGTATCTGAGATGGCAGAAACGAATGGGCCATTGGCTGGACTACGACGGGGGAGGCAATGCCGTTTTGCACGACTACCACCCGTATGCCCTGCTATCATTGAAATTAGACTGGAAAAAGCCAAACTACGATCTGTATGCCTCGTTTGAGAATCTGACCAATCACAAGTATTACGACCTCGGAGCCGTACGACAGCCCGGACTGTGGTGGATGGTGGGAGGAAGCATCAGATTCTGACCCCTCCTGAGACTCAGCAACAGAACTGCATGCCCTGAATTTCATTGTAGAGGAACAACGGGCGTGCAGTTCTTCGTTTTTCTGAAACTTTTTGTTTTGAGATTTGGTAAAGTTACATTACCTTTGCAAACAAATCGGACATCATGCGAAAGAACAATCAGATCATACCCTACGAGCTGTGGGATATTGAAGAACTCTCGGCCGAAGATAGGGCATTGGTGGAAGCTGCAAAGAGTGCTACCGCTCAGAGCTACGCCCCCTACTCTGCTTTTCACGTGGGGAGTGCCCTGCGCCTTAGCACTGGTGACATCTATACAGGAAACAACCAAGAGAATGCCTCCTACCCCTGCGGAACATGTGCCGAGCGCGCCTTGCTCCACTACGTTCAGGCCAACTTTCCCCAAAAGTCCATCAACGCGATGGCCATAGCCGCCGAAACAAAAGGAAACTTTACGCAAATGCCCCTTCCGCCATGTGGTCTATGCCGACAGGCACTGCTTGAGGCCGAGCAGAGACAGCAAAAGAATATCAGTCTGCTGATGTATGGCACCAAACAGGTGCTCATCGTCCGGAGCATAGCCCATCTGCTCCCATTTCAGTTCAATTCGGAACTGCTGGCATGATTTCGAACGACCAATCACTCTCAGAAAAAATAAATTGTTTACTTTTGCAACAAATAATAAAACAAGAAGAATATGAAAAAACTGATCAGTATCTTAATGCTCATCTTGATTCCGTGTGTTTCCTTTGCAGCCAAGAAGTACGACATGAAGAAATACGGTAAAGGAAAAGTAAAGGTAGAAGAAGGCCTCGTGGTGTTTGAGAAGGAAGTAACCGTTGACGGGAAATCCAAGAGCCAGATTCACGATGCACTACTCGGTTTTACCAACCAGCTGATAGCACAGACGAACGAAGCGTTTGACCATTACGCTAAGATTACGATGGACAACAAGGAGGAAGGGATCTTGGTAAGCAATCAGGCCGAAATATTAAGTTTCAGTAATACGAAGTGGAACAAAGACGAGGCACAAATGACGTATCGTATCATGTTCTACTACGATGAAGGAAAATACAGAATGCGTCTTCAGGACTTTGTCTACAATTACGAAGAGGAACGCAATATTAAGGCTGAAAAATGGATTACCGACCGCGTCGCCATCTCAAAAGATGGTAAAAAGCTCCGCAAGGACACAGGAAAGTTTCGTCGGTTAACCATAGATCGTGTTCATCAACTCTTCGACGAAGCCGAAAAGGCCGTAAGGAAGTAGCAACGTCCCCTCTCCCACATAACAGCAATGCGCGAACAGACATCCCAGCCTATTCGCGCATTACTTTTTCAGGACGAGGATTTATTTCGTCGTCAGTTCAATGACGTAATCTATACCGGAAGATTCCTGAGGAAGGGTAATGGTAATCGTTCCATCCTTTTCCTTCTTAAACTTCAGCTTTTCCTGTGTAGCATACAGCACGGCTTGCTTCACTTTCTGGTCAATGGGCACATTTAGCGTCGTTCCCTGATAGGAGAAGATATGAAGGAACAGACGGTCACCCTTTCTCGTAGAAATTCCCCACTCCTGCTCAGGCATCTCTCCAGCCTGCGTTCCGTAGATGGTTTCGCCATATTGCTTCATCCATTCCCCAATGCCCTTTAGTCTGTCTATGGAAAGCTCTGGTAGTTCGCCCGTAGGACGGGGACCAATATTCAGAAGCAGGTTTGAACCCTTTCCTGCGGCACGCACAAGCAGTTGAACAAGATCCTTTACCGACTTGTAGTTAAGGTCCGCCACTTTATATCCCCACATGTCGTTCATGGTCTGGCACATTTCTAAGGGAAGCCGACTAATCTCTTGTCCTGACATTCCTGCCTTGTTTTCACCAGGAAGATCGCGCTCAAACATCTGGAAATCCTCTCCTGCCAAAGGTGAAATATGATGGTTGTTACCTATCAGGCAGGCAGGCGATATGGAATGTATATAACGATAAAATTCCGGCATCTTCCAGTCGAATGCAGGTTGATCCTTGTCATGATCCCAATATCCATCAAACCACAAGGCACGGATATTTCCATAGTTCTCTAAAAGCTCTTTAACCTGCCCTTTCATGAAGTTCAGATAAGAATTATAATCTTGCTGGTCACCCTTGCGTCCTGTTCCTTTTCCGGTGCGTCCGATGGGATAGTCCTCTCGTATCCAGTCCAGGATGGAGTAATAAAAGTGCAGGCTAATGCCTTCGGCCTGGCATGCATCGGCCAGTTCCTTGAGAATATCTCTACCAAAGGGCGTACCGTCTACAATATTGTAGGGCGAGGCCTGCGTTTTGAACATAGAGAAGCCGTCGTGATGACGCGAGGTGATACAGATATATTTGGCCCCCGAATCCTTGATGGCCTTCACCCACTCAGAGGCATTAAACTTAATGGGGTAGAAGCACCGCGCGGCCTGAGCATATTCGTCTTTGTTCAGACTGGCGTTATTCAGATACCACTCCCCCTGGGCATACGAGGCATAGATGCCCCAATGGATGAATATGCCAAAACGATCGACCTCAAACTGTTTACGGTTCTGAAGGTTTTCCTCCGTAGGCACATAAGAGCCGTCCGTCTGCCCTTTAGCCGGAACGAGTACCGCTGCAGAGATCAACATGGCCCACATGAGGCGCATGGAATAAGAAAATGTTTTCATCAATGGTTTACAATTAGAAATTCAGGTTCAAAAGTAATAAATTAATGGCAGATAAGCTGAATAAATGTTGTAATTTTGCATGTACAAGGATGAGAGTTGGCTGGTTTGTCGCTGGCTTCCACAAGAAGCGAGAGGAAAGTCCGGGCAACGCAGAGCAGTCCGCTTCCTAACGGGAAGATGTCCGCGAGGGCCTCATAACGTAGAAGAAAATAACCACCTCCCGTCTATGTATAGACCAGAGGAAAGGGTGAGAAGGTGAGGTAAGAGCTCACCGGTCAGGCAGTGATGTCTGAGCCGTGCGTTAGGACGTTGAAAGTTCATGTATACCGACGTTGAGGGTGGCTCGCCCGAGTTTTTCACACGCCGGAGGGTAGAACGATAGAACCATGTGGTGACGCATGGTGTAGATAAATGACAAGCACTCTCTTCGGAGAGGACAGAACCCGGCTTATAGGCCAACTCTCATTTCATGATTAACCCTGTTAGTAATATAAGCGATGAAAACAAAATGTTGCATATTGTTCCTCCTGGTGGCCTTTTCCTCTGTTCAGCCAAAGGCTCAGACTACTAAAGACAAGTGGCGGCTGGCCCACGTAGTGAAGAACATGAAAATGGATAAGCCTTCTGCCGAGAAGCTCACGCCCCTCTTCTTTGCCTACCTGAAAGAGCTGCATGAAGCCAAGGACATCTATGATATTATCAAGAAAAAGTATAAGAAAGAAATTGACAACCACCAGCTCACCGATGCCCAGGCTCACGAACTCCTTCATGCTCACTGGCGTTCGGAGGCCCAAGAGGTGCGCGTCAAGTTGAAGTACACCACGGAGTTCCGTCAGGTACTCAGCGAAC
This sequence comes from Bacteroidaceae bacterium, assembly GCA_017468985.1. Taxonomy (GTDB): domain Bacteria; phylum Bacteroidota; class Bacteroidia; order Bacteroidales; family Bacteroidaceae; genus UBA6382. The sequence continues at coordinate 5,160 of JAFUHF010000022.1, read as the reverse complement.
CGGAAATTTTCTTTCTTTTCCGATTAGCAAACGACAAGGCCCCATCCCGACTGAAAAGTGAGGAATGAGGCCCTGCCCCTTCTTGGTTTATTGCCCTACGGCAATTATATAATGTATTGCGAGCTTATCGGCTCGTTGTTTTCTACGCGGCGTATCGTTTCCGCAAAAAGATCGGCCACAGAAATTTGCTTCACCTTACTGCTCTGCTTCAGATAAGGAATGGAATCTGTGAAAACCATCTCTTCCAACACGGAATTCTCTATTCTTTCCGTTGCCGGATCCGACATCACACAATGGGTGGCCACGGCCCTTACGCTCAACGCGCCATTTTCCTTCATGATCTTTGCAGCTTTCGTGATGGTTCCGGCGGTGTCCACCATGTCGTCAACAATTACTACATTCTTTCCGCGTACGTCACCTATGATTTGCATTGTTGCCACTTCGTTGGCCTTCTCTCGGCTCTTGTTGCAGAGCACCAACGGGCAATTCAGATACTTGGCATAGGTATTTGCACGTTTTGAGCCACCCACGTCGGGTGTTGCCATGCACAGATTGTCCAATTGCAAGCTCTTGATGTAGGGAAGCAATATGGTAGAGGCATAAAGGTGGTCTACTGGAACATTGAAAAATCCCTGCTCCTGGTCTGCGTGGAGGTCCATCGTCATCAGCCTGTTGAGACCAGCCACGCTGAGCAGGTCGGCCACGAGCTTCGCGCCTATCGACACTCTGGGTTTGTCCTTTCTGTCCTGTCGCGCCCACCCAAAGTAGGGTATCACGGCCACAATCTGTCTGGCCGAAGCCCTCTTGGCGGCGTCAATCATGAGCAACAACTCCATGAGATTGTCTGAATTGGGGAATGTGGACTGTACGAGGAAAACGTCCCGTCCGCGTATCGATTCTTCGTAGGACACTGCAAATTCTCCATCGGCGAAATGGGTGATCAGCAGGTTTCCTAAGGACTGTCCCAAACTTTTACATATTTTTTCAGCAAGATATCTGGACTTTGTTCCAGAGAATATCATGAATGATGGTCTGTCGCTCATGGTTTGATGAATGTTGATGATTTTATTGCTAACGAATGATTCTGATCTGCATGCAAAATTAACGATTTGTGCGCATTTGAAAGACTTTTTGACCTAATTTTTCAGCGTCCTACTTCTTTTGCGCCTGAAGTGTGTATTGTATATGCTGTTCTCGATGACAAATTGTCACTTTCAACCCATACTTTTCATGAATATGCTGTGCCAAATGCTCTGCCGAATACACGCTTCTGTGCTGTCCTCCGGTACATCCAAAACAGAACATCAAGTCAGTAAATCCTCGCTCTATATATCGCTCTACGTGAGCATCGGCCAGATAATATACGTGTTCCAAAAAACGCAGAATCTCACCGTCGTTTTCCAGAAAGCGAATCACGGGACCATCCAGCCCCGTCAGGTTCTTGTAGGGCTCGTAGCGACCGGGATTGTGAGTACTCCGACAGTCAAACACGTAGCCTCCACCGTTACCTTTCTCGTCTTCAGGAATGCCTTTGCGGTAGCTAAAGCTGTAAATTCTCACTGAGAGTTCGCCTTTGCCTTCGTATTTAGAGAAAGTTGGCTTTCCGTCAATGGGATTGGGCTTGTATGGACCGGTGTCGGGAGCTGTCTTATAGCCGTCTTCGCGCTCCTTGATCTCTTCCTTTACCTGAAACTGTGGCAGCTCCGTTATGCGTTGCAGCAGATCGTGCAGGTAGGGATAAGGACAGCAGTCACCGGCAATGGCTGAGCGTAGGTTTTCGATGGCGGGAGGGATGCTGTCAATGAAGTATTGCTTCTTTTCAAAATATCCCCTGAATCCGTAGGCACCCAATACCTGAAGCAGCCTGAAAAGCACAAATACTTTCAGGTTCGACCTGAACTTATTGGTATTTACCTCCATATATCGGGTGAGCGATTCCAGATATGCCTCAATCAGCTCCTCCCTAAGCGACTGTGGATATCTGGCCGATGCCTGCCACAGGAAGGAGACCACATCATATTCTATCGGACCGCGTCTTCCTCCCTGAAAATCTATGAAGTAGGGTTGCTCATCGGACGAAAGCATCACGTTTCGAGCCTGAAAATCTCTATACATAAACGTTTGCCCGAAGTCTACCGTCAGGTCCTTGGCCAGCAATTGGAAACTGGCCTCCAGCTTCAGCTCATTGAAATCTATGTCAAGGGGTTTCAGGAAGCAATATTTAAAGTAGTTCAGATCGAACAGCACGCTATTACGGTCAAATTCGGGCTGAGGATAGCACTTCCTAAAGTCCAGGCCATGCGCTCCCCGGATCTGAAACTCCGGCAGTTTCTGTATGGTGCGCTTCAGGAGCTGCTGTTCCTGCAGATTATAGCGGCCGCCGGCCTTACGGCCTTCGCTCAGGGCATCGTAGAGCGAAGTGGGCCCTAAATCGGTCTGAAGATAGCGTTGATGACTCTGGGCCACCTTTAAGATTTGCGGTACGGGCAACTTGCGTTTCGAAAAATGGCGAGCCAGGTAGACGAAGGCTTCGCTTTCTTCGGCCGATGCGTCGTAAACGCCAATCACGCTGGGTTGCGATTCGTCCGGAGAATAGATCCGATAATACTGGCGATTGCTACCGGCTCCGGGAATCTTTTCCAGTTTCAGGGGATCCACCCCTGCCCATGCTTTATATAATAAGGTAAGTTGTTGCATGAATTATGTTCTGTGATGTATGTTCATGATGTGAAGTGCAGCAAGGGCTGCCGTTTCTGTTCGCAGACGGCTTTTGCCCAGTGCTATGGGTTGATAGCCGGCCTGAATGGCCTGTTCCACCTCGGCCACGCTGAAATCTCCCTCCGGGCCTATCAATACGGTTACGTCGTGAGCAGCATCTTTCAGCGCGTCGAGCAAGAACGGCTTTCCGCCTATGCACAGGCGCTCATCGTCATAGCAATGCGCAATAAACTTCTCTTGCGCATCATCCTTGGCAATGAACCGGCTGAAGGAGCACATGTCGTCCATCTGGGGCACGTAGGCCTTGTGGCTCTGTTTTACGGCCGAAACGAGTATCTTGCTGAGTCTGTCGAGGTTCATCTTGCGTCGTTCGGAGTAGTCACACTCCATGAACGAGATGTGGTCAATGCCGATTTCCGTCATTTTCTCCACGGCCCACTCCGTTCGGTCGGCGTTTTTGGTAGGCGCCATGGCAACGTGGAGCCCTCCTTGCCATGTTCGGACTTCCTGCCACTCTCGGTCCACTGCAAACTGGCACGAACGCGCCGAAACCGCTGCCAAACGGGCCTCATATAGGTGTCCCTTGCCGTCGGTGATGAGTATTTCGTCACCCTCCCTCAGTCGCAATACGCGCATGGCATGGTGAGCCTCCTCGGGCGGAAGCTCGTTGCTTATTTTTATGTCAGGGACATAGAAATAGCGTGTCTCTTTCATTTTCTTCGTTTTAGCTCGTCTCGCAGGTGCGAAGCCAGTTCGTAGCGTTCCTCCTTGATGGCCGTCTGCAGGGCGTCTTCAAGCATTTGGATGGAGAGCGTATTCAGCGGCAGCGAAACCTTATGAACGTCATCAAGTCTGACATATTGCTTTTCCATCAGCTGCTTGTCTATGTAGAAAGGGCTGCGCTGCGAAAGCGTAAGTATCAGGGCCTGAATGGCATTGATCCTTACGGTGGTCGTCAAACCATATTGCAGGAAATGCAGCTCCGCCACGTAGTGTCCGTGGATCACCTCTGTAATGACAGCATCCTCCAGAATGATGTCCAGTCCGCCTGTGAGTTCCTTGAAGACCTGTGCCCACACCCCATGGCGCGACGGCTCCAGGTTCATCACCTTCAAGAGTTCCTCCACCTCGTGCTTTGAGACCGGCAGCGGCATGCGCCTGAGTCCACGGCGTTCCTTGAGCAAAACGATGTATTGCTCGCCTTTCGACTCTATTCTTGAGATTTCCTGAACCTTGAGTTCTATCCTGTTGTCCTGATCTGTCATAGTGGCGCAATGATTAGTGCAAAGTTAATAATTAATTTCATAGCTGAGTGCCACAATGCGACAAAACTTCATATCTTTTTTCTAACTTTGCAAGCCTAAATCCGTTTCTCATGAAAGCAATGATTTTTGCCGCCGGCTTAGGCACCCGTCTCCAGCAGTTCACGTCCCATCAGCCCAAAGCACTGGTTCCGGTAGACGATCGTCCGCTCATTGACCACATACTGCTGAAACTCAAGCGCGAGGGATTCACGGAAGTGGTGGTCAACGTTCACCATTTTGCCGACCTGCTCAAGGCCCATCTTCGCCAAGTGGAGCCCACCATTGGCCTGCGGCTGATCATCAGCGATGAGTCCGAAGCCCTGCTCAACACGGGCGGAGGTCTGCGCAAGGCCATGCCGCTCATCCTCTCTCAGGATGACTCCCAGCCGCTGCTCATCCATAATGTGGACATCCTGAGCAACGCCCGTTTGCAGCCCCTCTGCGCTGCCTGTCAGGGGAATGCCGATGCCGTGCTGCTGGTGAGTGAGAGGCAGACCAGTCGCTACCTGCTTTTTTCTGACCAAATGGAACTCCAAGGCTGGACCAACGTGCAGACGGGTGAAATACGCTCGCCCCACCCCCATCTTGACCCTTCCCCCTGCCACAAATATGCCTTTTCAGGCATCCACGTCGTAGCTCCGAGGCTCAATGCGTTGCTGCAATCCTGGCCCGAGCGGTTCAGCATCATGGATTTCTACATCAGTCAGTGTGCCCAACTCAAGTTTCGCGGCATCGTGCAAAGCGACTTGCAGCTGCTCGACGTAGGCAAGCCCGATGCCCTGCAGCGAGCCCCACTCTTTCTGCGTCAGCTCTCGGATTAGCCCCATCCGGCCTTGCCCCTTTACCTAATGCCCCAGGTATGAGAGCTTCAATCGTTGCCCCACCCTTGCGTGGAGCCGGTAGCGCACGTTCATTCTTCACGCCTCCCTTAGCTCCTTTTACTCCCCGAGCTCCTTCCTCTCCTTCAAAAAAATTGCGGCGAGACTTTGCCAGTTCCAAACTTCTTCCCAATTTTGCATCGGAATTGAGGGCTGAGGCCCCATTTGCCAAATGAGATTCCGTATGGGCATGCGTCCGCGACGATGCTACAACCCTTAAAATGGCGGAATATACTGAAAAGGATTCGCAGCACATAAGG
>JAFUHF010000021.1 GCA_017468985.1 Bacteroidaceae bacterium | reverse complement strand
AGTGTGGGGAATGCTGCGTCATTCGAACTCCCGAGCGTCCCCGAGTGTGGGGAACGCTGAGTCATTCGAACTCCCCGGCGTCCCCGAGTGTAGGGAACGCTGAGTCATTCGAACTCCCCGGCGTCCCCGAGTGTAGGGAATTCTGCGTCATTCGAACTCCCCGGACTCCCCGAGTGTGGGGAATGCTGCGTCATTTGAACTCCCCGACGTCCCCGAGTGTGGGGAATGCTGCGTCGGTTGACCTCCCGGGTACTTCCGGGATTATGAAACGCTGAGTCATTCGAATTCCCCGGTACTTCCGAGACTATGAAATGGTACGTCGTTCGAACGCCCAGGCACTTACGAGACTATGAAATGCTGGGAAGTTCGGTCTCCTGTGCTATCCTTTACCCCCCTGGACTCCTTTAACTCCTAAAACTTCTCCTAAGCCCCCATCATTTCGCGATAGAAGTCAAGCATGTCGAATATTTCCTCTTTCGTAGCTGCCTGGTTGAGGCACACCTGCCCAATGTCAGAGAGCAGGCTGAAGTTGATGATGCCGTTGGCGTTCTTCTTATCGTGCGTCATCAGCTCGTAGAGTTCCTCATAGCGTTTGCAGTCAAAGCTATAGGTGCCATAGGTTTCCTTGATGAAAGCCGCTGTTTGAAGCATCACGTCGTGGGGGAATGCCGTGCGCTTGCAGCTCAGGTAGAGCTCGCAAACCAAGCCCCAGGCCACGGCATAGCCATGCAGTACGGGATGCCCTGTGCGCAGCGACAGGCTTTCGAAGGCATGGCCCACGGTGTGGCCCAGATTGAGCGATTTGCGAAGGCCGTGCTCCTCGGGGTCTTCCGTTACCACGCGGCGTTTCACTTCTACACTCTTTTCCACCAACGTCTGAAGCACACCGAAATCAGGCCTGAAAATGTCGAAACGAAGCAGTTCGGCCCAGTCTTCGCGACGCGAAATCAGAGCGTGCTTCAGCATTTCGGCATAGCCGGAGCGCAGATTGTCAGCGTCGAGGGTGCGGAGAAAATGTGTGTCGATGATCACCTCCTCGGCATTCCGGAAAGTGCCCACTTCGTTTTTCAGACCTCCAAGGTTGATGCCCGTCTTGCCGCCCACCGAAGCATCCACCATGGAGAGGAGGGTGGTGGGGATGTTGATAAAGCGAATGCCCCTTTTAAAGGTAGATGCGGCAAAACCGCCAAGGTCTGTCACCATGCCGCCGCCAATGTTGACCATCAGCGACCGTCGCGAAGCTCCTCCGGAGCTCAGGCTTTGCCATACGTGGATGAGGGAGTCCGTGGTTTTATGGTCATCACCGGCAGGTATGGTGACGAGCTGTTCCTCTCTGCAGGTCTCGCTCACCAGTGGCCAGCATAGCTGAGCCGTAACGGCGTCGGTCAAAACGAAGAGGCGGTCGTGGTCCGTCAGTCGGAGGGCCTCGCTGAGGGCCTCTGCGGCGTTGGTTGTAAAAAGAATGCGCTGTATTTCCATAACATCTGCAAAAATACGAAATTTCGCTCACAGCACTGCCCTTCTATCCACTCAAATTATTCACTGCGTATTAGTTTATTTAAGGTACGCGCGTACATTATAATACTATATGTTATCACTAATGCAGTAATGCAAGCCCATTACTCCCCTATTCACCATTCATCCCTTATCTCACCCCCTCCTCCCTTTCAAAGAAAAAATTCCATAAAGAATGATGAGATATGTGATTTATTTCGTATCTTTGTTGCGCAATGTGGCACGTCTACATGTCAAAATAGGGCTCAAACGCCCTAAGACAGAGCATTTGCAGCGAACATATAAGTTTAATTTAATAATAGAGTATGGTAAAAAGATTATTTACTTTAATGATTGTTCTGATGTCCTTTGTGGCATCAGCAAGTGCCGTTACCTATTATAGGGCTGGTGATCAGCTTGCGGCCGGTGAACTCAAAGCCGGTGACCGCATCTTGCTGCGCAACCCTATGTGTGACCAAGGTAACTTGAGTAATGGGCCTGCCGGTATCAACCAGTGGCTCAATGGTACGAAGCAAACAGCCAACACCTCTCACGGCGTGACCGTGGACGCTATGGCTGTAGAGCCTCCTACTAACGGTCTGACGGATGACTATGTGTTCATCCTCGAAGAAGGTCCGGCTGACCCTCTGACGGGTGGTCAGACGTTCTATTTGAAGAATGCCGGCAACGGTGCTTACTTCAAAGGAAACTGGAATTCAGCTTACAACTGCTGGTACACCTACGAAAAGAGTGAAGCTACCTATCTGCTTCCCGAACCGGCTCAGGACATCTGTATCTGGTGGACGCAGTGGGATCACGAAACCGATACCCACACGGGTTGGGCTTTCGAGTCTTCTCTCTGTAACGACAAGACGTTGGTGCTCACCTCTCACATCGACAATTCCGGTAACTTCCGCCACTTTGGTCCGTTCTGGAACTACGGTATGTGCTACTTCTCAACTGTTAAGGATATCATCATCTGGAACGCCTACGTTCCCGTTGAAGACAATTCTTCCGTTTTGGCCCTGACCAACTTGGTTTCCGGCCTGGAAGCTGATGCTACGGCTGACGTATCTTATGGTTCCAACCCGGGTCAGTATGACTTCGATCTGATGGAAGACTTCCGCAATGCTTATGACGAAGCTGCTGCTCTCGTTCAGGGTGCCCTGACCGAAGAAACAGCTGCTCCTATGCTCGAAAAGCTGCAGAAGGCTTATGAGGCTGCCATGGCTTCCATGGTGCCCATCACCACCGGTTACTATAACTTCATAAGCAGCTACACGCAGTACAGCATCCAGCAGGGTGTGGAAAAGGCTATGGCTGCAAGTACTGACAGCAAGCTGATCTGGTACAACTACGATCCAGAAGATGCCTTCCAGCTCTTCTATGTAGAAGAAAATGGCGACGGTACCTACAAGATTAAGAACATCGGTTCTGGTGAATACATTGGTACCATTGCTGCTCAGAGCGCTCAGCTGCCCACCACTAAGGAATACGAAGTTCCTCAGTTGTTCAAGGCCATCGGCTTTACCTCTGAATGGAACATCACCAACACGCAGAGCAACTATTCTTACCACACCGCAGGCCACAGCTCAGGCGCAGGTATCAGCGGAACGGTTGCAAACTGGAATGCCGGTGCCAACAGTGGTTCTTCCTGGTATGTTCGTCCTGTAACCGATCAGGAACTCATCGACCAGTTAGTAAGCGAAGCTCCGGCCAAGTTGGCTGCTCAGAAGCTTGCTGACGCCATCACGGCTGCCAAGAACCTCCGTGCACAGGTTGTAGAGGATACCAAACTGGTAACCGACGCTGCTCAGTATGATGCCAACAGTGCTCAGCACAATGGAGAGTCTACCTTCCCTGGCCTGATTGACGGTCACTATGAATATTGGAATGGTTTCCATTCTCACTACGATCATGACCTGATGGAACTTCCCACCACGACCATCGAAGATTGGGAAGCTTATGGCCAGGCAAAGTTTGAGGCCGATCCTGAAACCCGTGGCGTAGGTCATGGTTATCACAACCTGCAAGTTCGCTTCAACGAACCTCGCGACAACTTCTACATGGTAATTGTCGGCCGTGGTGAGACTACTTATGTAGATGCTCCTACGGAACTTGAGATCTATGCTACCAACGACGACGAACTGGGTGCCAGCACCGACCAGGCAGACCTGGACAACTGGACCTTCGTTCAGACCATTGACGAAGGTTTCCCCGGAGCCGTACCTTATAGCGTATACACTTCTCCGCTGATTAAGCTTGATCAGGCTTACAAGTATGTACGTTTCGTGGTGAAGAATACGGGAATGGTAGGACGTAATGCACGTATCTTTGCTCAGCCCGAAATCACCGGTATCACTTGGAACGTAGGCGAATGGCAGCTCTACAGCACGGATTGGGATTCCAACTGCGAATACTACGCCGTTCCTGGTATGAAGGAAGCTGTTGATGCCCTCGATCCTATCTTGGATGCCGCTCAGGCAAAGGTAGACAACCTCACTGCTACAGAGGCTGACGTAGAAGAACTGAAGGCTGCAACGCAGGCTGTTCAGGATCTCTACATCGACCGTGATGCTCTTGACCAAGACCTCGCTGCTGCTATTGAAGTAGCTAACGAAGCTTACGACAAGGCTACAGGTAGCCGTAAGTCCATCTTGAATGATGCTTCTCAGCTCAGCACCAACAGCAGTTCCGCAAACGACAGCAGTACGCTGGCTCACCTGCTGGATGACAATACGCATTACGATTATAACTTCCACTCCATCTGGGAAGGAACGCTTATGGAAGGTGGTGCTACCGCTGAAGAGTGGGCCGCTGCAGTGGAAAACCGCGTGAAGTCTAACAGCAATACCATTGGTGTTGGTATCGGTTATCACGACCTCCAGGTGAAGTTCGACACTCCGGTAGACAACTTCTTCTTCCAGATCACCAGCCGCGGTGGTGGTACGGCATGGGTAGACACCCCGACCGACATCGGTATCTATGCTACCAATGACGACGAACTCGGTGCATCTGCCGACATGGCCAACATTAACGACTGGAACGAAATCCGTCGCCTCAACGCCGAAAACGGTGACAAGATGGCTGAATACAACACGAACGCCGACACTTGGTTCTCACCGCAGATTGATCTGGGTGACTCCTACAAGTATGTACGTTTCGTAATGTACAACACCACACGCGCTAACGGTGGTCGTAAGTATGAAACTCCCGATATCACCGGTATCACTTGGAATGCTTCCTGCTTCCGCATCTATCAGGGTGTAGACGCTGACCACGTTCAGTACAACTACGACGCTGACTACCGCGTAGAAGTAGATGCCCTCAAGGCTCTCATCGACGAAGCAGCTGCTCTGCCAGCTCATTCTATTCTGGACAACGAAAAGGCTGAAGCCCTGCGCGCTCTTGCTGCTCAGGTATTGGCCGACAAGGTAGACACTACCAACCTGAACCGCACGGCTTACCGCCTGTTTGACATGGTGAAAAATGCAGCTGTAGGCGAAGGCATCGGTTTCGTAGATGCTCAGGAGTCTATTGACGCATTGCAGGCTGCCGTTGTAGCTGCTAAGGCTCAGGTAAGTCCTACTCAGCCCACCGGTGCTACGGTGAAGCAGGCAGAAGATGACCTCGCTGCTGCTTACAAGGCCTTCACGGCTCATGTAAACTTCCCTGAACCCGGAAAGTGGTACAACATTGTCAGCGGTGCTACGCGTGACTATGCTACCGACAAGCCTATCTATCTTGGAAGCACCTCTTCCGACTTAGACGAGTCGAAGCTCTACATCGCTTATCCTGCTGCAGCATCAGATGCTATCTTTGATCCTTATGCAACATGGCGTTTGGTTCCCATTGAAGGTACCGACGACGAGTTCGCTATCCAGAGCTATGGTACAGGTCAGTACTTTGGCAAGTATCGTGGCGATGAAACCGGTAAGAACGCTGCCCGTCCGCTCATGAACCATGAGAAGCAGGCTTACAAGATTGTCTTCCACGGCAAGGGTACGCTGGAGAACGACAAGTCTTACTTCAAACTCGTCCAGACCGATGCTACCGACAGCGAAGAAAACAAGCTGGAGTACAACGCTCTGAAGGCTGACCAGAGCACGGGTCAGATCTGCAACTATCCGCTCAACAGCGACGACCAGCAGCTCTTCACCTTTGTTCCGGTAGATGAGAACCAGGGTATACAGCAGATCAACTACTTCCACGACAATACCATTGAGATCGCTACGTTCCCATTCGAACTGAAGGGTGACGACAACCTCGTGAACCTCAATGAAGCCATGGGCAATGTGGTTGAGACCTATGCCATCAAGGCCCTCATTGAAAACGCAGACGGCGAAAACGCTCTCGAACTGAAGAAGCAGGATGACTTCGAAGCCGGTGAACCTATGATCATCGTAGTTGGTGACAAGGACGCTTACGAAGGACAGTTCAAGGAACTCTTCATCCCGATGGTTGACAACGTAGTTGACGCTTCTACAGTAGTGAACAACGGTCTCCACGGAACCCTCACTGGCGAAACCATCGCTACGGGTCTCGGTGTGTTCGTTGACGCTCAGCTCACCACCACTACGGATAATCTCTTCGTAGCAGGTCGCGGTGGTTGGATCAACCCGACGCAGATCAAGAATGAAGACGGTGAGGCCGACCTGACCATCGGTACCACCTTGACCGACGTGAAGCAGATCGTGAAGGCTATCGTTAGCGGTGAAACGGTTAACGTTTACACCATTGATGGTAAGCTCGTGAAGAAGAACGTTAAGGCTATCGATGCACAGAAGAACCTCAACAAGGGTATCTACATCGTAGGTAAGAAGAAGGTTGCAGTGAAGTAATTCACCCATACCATAATTAATCCAAAAGGGTCCCACCAAGTGTGGGGCCCTTTTGAATTTTGATGGAGTTAATGTAGTAATGCATAATTCACAATGCACAATAGCAGCAAGCTCGTCCCCCTTAAGCGTAGGGGCGGCTGCGAGCTGGCGCAGCAGTCGGGTGAGCGAAGCGAGGGTGGTCCGTAGGATGGCCGAAGGCCGGAGGGGTCAGATGAAGATCCTTATCAAGTTCTGCAACGCCTTCAGTGTTGATATTGTGTGGCGAGTGCATACACAGGAGTTGCGTTCCGATTAACTCCTGCCTGAATCCTTCAAGTCCTCCAGCCCCCGAGCACTGCCGCCAAAAAGCCTGAAAGGCTTGTAGAACGGGCGAATCCTAATTGTGCATTATGATTTATGAATTCCTCTCCATTTATGTACATTTAATCATAAATGATGCCTCTTTGTGCGGTGTGGTGACTGATGTTGATTTTTTTTAAGTTAGGTGATGATTATTTCTAATCTTTTCTATAACTTTGCAGCCTTAGATAGTTTCGCTCAGAGTATGGATAAGTTACTTGAGGGGAATGATGCTACAAAGAATAAGAGATTGAATTGTTTTTTAATTAATAAAGTATGGTAAAAAGATTATTTACTTTAACGCTGATGCTCGTAGCTATCGTAGCTACAGCAAGTGCCCGTTATGGTCTCGGCGATCAGAAAGCTTACAATGAGCTGAAAGATGGCGACAAGATCATTCTGGGTAATGCAATGTGTAAAGTAGGCCGTTATCCGTATCATGCAACTTACGGAGGCTCCTACACAGGTAATGAGAACCCTGGAGAATTCCAGTTTCTTAAAAACGTTACTGCCTATACGAACAACAGTTTGACAGTAACCGTTCCTACGATTGAAGAAGGTTTCGATCCCTTTGTTTACATCCTGGAAGCCGCTGAAGAGAACGACCCTCAGACGGGTAATGCTCGCTTCTATCTGAAGAATGAGGCTACAGGTCAGTATGTGACGGGTACCACCACCGCTACAACCTCATCTGCTTTGACAGAGAATAAGGAAGAAGCACTTCCTTTTGAGATTGAGCCGGGTACGTTGACCAACAGAGGTCTGAATCCTTCCCTTGGAAGCGGTTGGGCTTTCACTCCGGCCAACTACAATGACTTGTCTCTTTCGTTTACCTATCGTTGGGACGAAACAGAGGCCAATAAGCGTTACTTCGGTCCTTTCTGGAATTATGGTTATGCTTATTTCGGAAATGCTACTGATATTAATATCTGGAATGTGTACGAGGCTAAGGAAGATGCCGATGAGGTTGATGATCTCTATCTGCTCCGTGCTTCTTATGCAAAGGATGCTACGTTCTACCAGTACCACAGTGGTGAAGAAGTAGGTTCCTACGATGAAGATGCAGTGAACAACTTCATTGCAGAATGGGACGAAGCCGGCTACATATGGTCAGAGAATCCTTCTGCAGATGCAGCAAAGGCTGAAAGCGAAAGGCTGCAGGCTGCCTATGAGGCTGCTATGAAGACCGTTCCCTTTGAGGATGGTTTCTATCACATTGTAAGTGCTTATCCCGCCTATGAGGCTCAGCAGAACGTGAAGAAGGCCATGGCTGCCACTTCCAACTACAGCCTGGTATGGCGTAACTATGACCGCGAGGATGCTTTCCAGCTCTTCAAGATTACGACCACTGGTGACGGTGAGTATTCCATCCAGAACTGGACCACTCAGGAATACATCAACACCGTTGAAGGCACCAGCCAGCAGATTCCTACATCTCCAGACCCCACTACTCCTCAGACCATTACTCCGCTCCTGAAGGGTACGGCTCAGTTTAAGATTGCCAACACGGCCAACACCCAGTCTTACCACACTGCAGGTCATGAAAGTGGCGCAGGTGTTGAAGGTACAGTTGTAACATGGGAAGCTGCTTACAACTCTGCCTCTGCATGGTACTTGGTGAAAGAAACTGATCAGGAACTCATTGACCGCCTGTCAGAAGGCGCTGCCAAGAAGGTGGTTGCTGAAAAACTGGCCAATGTGTTGAGCGAGGCTAACTCTTACCGCGAGAAGATCGTGGAGAACAAACCACTCATAACCTCTCCCGATCAGTTCAGTGCTAACAGTGTAGACTATCCAAGTTCATACAGCGATCCGTTCGTTCACCTCATTGACGGACAGTATCATTACTCTCACTGCTTCCACTCTCGTTGGTCGCAGAACGAAATGGCAAATCCCAGCACTACTGCTGAGGAATGGGAAGCCAGCAACGCCGCTTGGGTAGAGGCTAACCCCAATAACCAGGCTACTGGCGTAGGTTATCACAACTTGCAGGTTCGCTTCAACGAGCCCGTTGATAACTTCTACTTCAAGATTACCGGCCGTACCGGTACAACGTATGTTGACACTCCTACGGAACTCGATATTTACGTAACTAATGATGACGAACTCGGTGCTTCTACCGATCAGGCTGATCTGGATAAATGGACATTCGTGAATACGATTGCCGAAGGTCTCCCAGGCAATGTGGCAGGTGCAGTGTACACCTCTGAAGAGTTCCAGCTCGACCAGCCCTACAAATATGTTCGTTTCGTAGTAAAGAACACCGGCATGGTTGGCCAGAACGCTCGTTTCTTTGAGGCTCCTGAAGTTACTGGTATTACTTGGAATGTAGGTGGATGGCAGCTCTATCAGAACGAGATCGATGACAACAGTGAATACGTACTGGTTGAAGGTATGAAGGAAGCTATCGACGCTCTCGATCCACTGTTGCAGGCTGCTCCTGAAAAGATCCGCTCCCTCAGTGCAACGGAAGAAGACGTTGATGCTTTGGCTGAAGCTCTTGAAAAGGTGAAGGCCATATTCATTGACCGCGATGCTCTTGACTCTGAATTGGCAAGTGCCGTTACTGCTGCTCGCAACGCTTATAACAAGGTGACCGAAAGACGCGTTACCCTGATCACCAGCGCTTCGCAGTTCAGCTCTAACAACGTTGACGCTCCCAACTCCTATGCATTCAATGCTAATGGTGGTAACATGTCTGCCTTCGAGCACCTGCTCTATGAAGACAACTTGCATTACTACTTCAACCTCCACTCTTATTGGGATAATGCCTTGATGACTCAGTCTGGAACAACGGCTGAACAGTGGGCTGCAAAACTTGAAGAATGGAAGAATGGTAACAGCAACAACATTGCTGTAGGTATTGGTTATCACCACCTCCAGGTGGCTCTCAATGCTCCTACTGATAACTTCTATATTTATATGAGAGGTCGTACCAGCACTGCTTACATTGATACGCCTAATGACTTGGATATTTATGCTACCAATGACGACGAACTTGGTGCAGGAGTAGACATGGCCGACATCGACCAGTGGGATCACATCGTTCGCATGAACGAGGAGAACGGCTACACCATGCCTGTATATCCCAGTTCTACCTCTGATAGCCCCGTTTGGACTTCCGACGTGGTGAAGATGGACAAGCCTTACAAGTATCTGCGTTTCGTGGTAATGGGTAACGTTGACGAAGCTCAGGGCCGTCGTACATATGCTCAGCCTGAAATTACTGGTAAGACCTACAACGTAGCCGTATTCCGTCTGTTCCAGGATCGTGATGAAGAGGGTATGCAGGTGAACTATGATCAGGACTTCCATCAGGCTCTCGAAGAGTTGCAGGCTTTGGCAGACGAAGACTATGACTATGCAAGTGGTTACAAGTATCACCACCAGATTGATAACACCAAGGCTACTGAACTTCAGGCCAAGGTTGAAGCACTGCTCGCAGCTTATGCTGATCCTGACGTGCTGAGCAAGGCTAACAACAAGTATACCTCTTATGCAAACAATGCTACGGCCGGCGACGAAGTGGGTCAAGTAGCTAATCAGGATGCTGTTGACACTTACAAGGCAACTATCGAAGAAATTCAGTCTGGTCTCAGCAAGCCGACCAGACAAGAGCAGGACGAAGCCATCGCCAAGATGGAAACGGCCCTCCAGACTCTCCTCGGCAGTGTGAATACCATTGAGCCTATGAAGTGGTACAACTTCCAGAACAAGTCGAAGGACCTGCCTTTGTATAGTACCTATACCATCGGTTCAACAGCAAGCTATGGCGCTCGCTCATGGGGTGAAAATGACCCGTACAGCATGTGGAGACTCGTTCCGGTTGAAGATGGCAAGTATGCCCTCCAGAACCTCTACAGCGGTCACTACTATGGCAAGCAAGAAAATGGTACTTATACCATGAACAACGTGAAGGTTCCCGTGAACGTGGTTTACCTCGCTGACGGTACTGTAGCTCTTGACCTCGGCGAAGACGAAGCTGTTTCTTCTGCTTCTGCTAACGCAACAGTAGGTATCGCTGAAGTAGCTCACAACAGCGGTAGCGCATGGATCCCCGTTGAAGTAACGGCTGAAGACATGGTAGTGAACATTACGGACAACTACATCCGTACAGCTCTCTATCCTTATGAAATTGGTGACATCACGCTGGCTAACGAAAATGCCAAGGCTTATGGCATCCAGAGCGTAAGCTATGATGAAGAAACCAACACGACGACCTTGAACCTCTACCTCAAGGATGACGTTAAGGCAGGTGAGCCGTTCATTATCGAAGTTGGTGATTACACTCTCTATGCTGATGAACAATCACATACCAGCTCTCCATTCGTATTGCCGATTACTGACGAACTCGTAGCTGAGGGAACCAGTGAGAACGGTCTGATTGGTGTAATGGACGGTATTACGCTGCCGGGTGCCGGTTACGGAACCTTCGCAAGCAATGGTCTCCAGATCACTACTGGGGAAACCAACGTGGTTGCAATGCGTGCTTATATCCAGGGTTCCGAAATCGAAACTCAGATTGATAAGAACATTGACCAGGTAGTGGTTGCTGAAGGCAAGCTTGACGGTGTAGCCCTTGGCTTGAAGAATATCAAGGTGCTCAACGCTTCTGATAAGGTAGACGTTTACAGCGTAGACGGCAAGCTCATCAAGAAGAACGTGAAGGCTACTGAAGCCAGAAAGGGCCTGACGAAGGGTCTCTACATCATCGGTAAGGAAAAGGTTGCAGTGAAGTAATTCACCACATACCATATTAATACAAAAGGGTCCCACCGAGCGTGGGGCCCTTTTGTTGTTTGATAGAGTTAATGTAGTAAAGCATAATTCACAATTCTCAATTAATAAATCTAATGTGTTGCAGAACGGAGGTACTCTAATTATGCATTATGAATTGAATAATTCGCCTGCATGAGTCATACCCCTCCGGTTCACAATTCTTTCTTCCTATTGCTTAAACCTTTTTATTCTTCGATTGTCTTATGAATGGGTATGACGTTAGTGCATGTCCTTATTATAATATAGTTTGTAGATTCCCGATAAGTCACCCACACGTTAAAAAGCAATGAGAAGATATTTTCTGATTACGCTAATGCTGCTGGCCCTTGCCGCTAAGGCGGAAGATTACTTGATCTCCGGTACCGTTATTGATAAGAATACCAATCAGCCTGTTCCGATGGCTACGGTTCGCCTGATGAAAGCTGACAGCACGTTTATCAGCGGTGCCAGTTCTTCGGCTTCGGGTGTCTTTAACGTGAATGCTAAGAAGGCAGGGAAATATATTCTGAAGTTCTCATACATCGGCTACGTGCCCGTATATCGCGACGTGACCCTGACCAAGAGTCAGCCTACAGCCAAGTTGGGCAATGTGACCATCGCTCCGAATGACATCATCATGAAATCGGCAACGGTGAAGGCCCGTTTAGCCAAGTTGGAGATGCACAAAGACACCTTCGTATATAATGTGGCAGCCTACAGGGTGCCCGAAGGAGCTACACTCGAAGCCTTGATAGACAAGTTGCCCGGTGCCGTGGTGGACGACGACGGTGGCGTGACGATTAACGGTAAGACCGTGAGCGAGGTGCGTGTGGACGGTAAGGACTTCTTCAAAGGAGATACGAAAGTGGCTATGAAGAATATGCCAGTTTCGCTCATCAACCGCGTGAAGGTTTATGACATGCAGAGCGACTACACGCAGCAGACGGGCATAGACGATGGCAACGAAAAGACCGTGATGGACTTGGAACTGAAAAAGAAACTGAAAAGCACATTGTTTTCGAACATAGACCTGGCCTATGGCAATCATGACAGGTACAGTTCGAACGTGTTTGTGAACCGCTTTACAGACAATACGCGCATCTCGGTATTTGGAAGCATGAACAATGTGGGTGACCGCCGCTTCCGCGGTGGCGGTCCGGGCTTCCGCGGCGGCAGCAACGGTCTTTCAGCCAATAAGAATGTGGGAGTGGACGGTTTCTGGAACAATGGAAAGAAAGAACGCGAAGGCGGTTTCTTCCAAATTGGAGGTAATGTACGTTTGAGCCATGTAAGCACGGATGCCCTTTCGCGTACCAATTCTGAAACCTTCCTGAATACGGACAATGAGAGTTCCTTTTCCAACAGTTCAGGCCACAGCTTGGGGAAACGATCGAGTGCCAGCGTAGAGCTGAATCTGAGGTGGAATCCAGACACTTTGACGTCCGTGTACATGCGACCCAACATTAGTCATAACGAGTCGAACAGCAGCAGCAACAGCCTTTCGGCCACGTTTAACTCAAATCCTTACGAGGTGACGGATAATCCGTTGGACTCCATGTTCCGTTCGCTCAATTCCTTTAATGTGCCGACCAGCCTTTCGAACATTGCTGTGAATCGTAACAGCAGAATGTCCATCGGAGCAAGCCACAGCAATAACTACGACGTTAACCTGGGCATTACGCGACGGCTGAATAATAAGGGCAGAAGTATTTCACTGGACGGAGGAGCAGCCCTGAGCAATAGTGACAACTTCAGCTACAACATTTCCGACATCTTCTATTATCAACGGAGAAGTAACCAGCAGGTGTATTCCAATCAGTACAGTACGTCGCCATCGAAGAGCTGGAACTATAATGTACGTGCGAGCTATTCCGAACCGTTGGCCAAAAACCTGTTCCTGCAAACCAGTTATAACTTCAGACATCGCTATTCTGACTCCGATCGTTCGCTCTTCCAACTGGATTCGTTGGCAGGCTGGGGCATTGGCAATGTGCATCCGTTGGGCATGCTGCCCGAAGGGGATTCGCTGAACATGGCTCTCAACATAGAAAACAGCCGCTATGCCACCTATCGCTACGATGAACACACCATCAATGTAGGACTGCGCTACGTGAACGAAGACTTCAACCTGAGTGCCGGTTTGCGCCTGAATCCAGAGCGTACAAAGTTAGACTATAAGAAGAACCAGCTTGATACCATCGTGACGCGTGATGTGTTTAACGTGTCGCCCGATGTGCGCCTGCGTTGGAATATGGACCGCTTCACCCGATTGGAGTTGCGCTATCGCGGTTCTTCCTCGCAGCCGTCGATGACCGACCTGCTCGACGTGACCGACACCAGCGACCCTCTGAACATCAGCAAGGGTAATCCGGGCCTGAAGCCCTCATGGAGCAACAATTTCAACCTGCATTACAATACCTACCTACAGGAGCACCAGCGCAGTTTTGCGGCCGACGCTTCATTCAGTCAGACCTCGAACAGCATTAGCAATGCCGTGGTTTATGATCCGACGTCGGGTGTACGTACCACACGGCCGGAAAACATCAATGGTAACTGGAGAACCAACGGCTGGTTTATGTTTAACACGTCATTTGGTCCTGACAATATCTTTTTCGTAGGTACTGATGCTAACGTGGGCTATTCGCACAACGTGGGCTTCATCAGTACAGGTAACAGCAACAGCGAGAAGAACACGGTGAAGACGCTCGGACTGGGCGATCGCCTGAGGGTGAACTACAGGAATGACTTCTTTGAGGTGGGGCTGAACGGAAGCATCAACTATGATCACTCACGCTCCAGCTTGCAGGAACGCAACAACATGGATACCTATACGTTTGCCTACGGATGGAACTTGCAGCTGAATACTACGTGGAATATGAGCGTTACGACCGATATGGCCATGAACAGTCGCAGAGGATTTACCGACCACTCCATGAATACGAACGAGTTGGTATGGAACGCTATGATTTCACAGAGCTTCCTGGCCCAAAACAATGCCACGTTGCAGATTCAGTTCTATGACATCCTGCACCAGCGCAGCAACATTAGCCGTTCCATCACGGCACAGATGAGAAGAGACAGTTGGTCGAACGGCATCAATAGTTACTTCATGGTTCACTTCATCTATCGCATGAACCTCTTTGGAGGCATTGGCGGTAGGATCAACACCGGCGGTGGTGGCGGTGGCAACCGAGGTAACCGTGAAGGCGGTGGTGGTCCACGTGGTGGCGGTGGCATGGGACGATAACCTTCCAAGGAAAGATTCATTGCCCGAAATTTTATTAAAACTATTTTTATTGATAATTTTGCATCATCAAGATAAACGCAAGCTTCTGTTGCTCTGACAACATGATGCATGAGGCCTCAAGAGGGGAGAGCATAGATACGGTCAGAGACTTTTTGCTTAGAGCCTTTTAATATCATAAGTTCATTTCGTATAAGAGTTAAGCAACCGGGATGGTTCCTTAACTCTCTTTTTGTATGGATGGCTACTATTACTCCATTAACTCCCTGAATTCCTTCCAGAATTCCTACAATTTGGGCTTAACTGCTTGTCGTTCTACATTCTTTATTTTATCTTTGCACTGAAGAATAGGAAGATGACAATAGTATTCTACATAGTTGTGGCATTCTACGTGTTTCTGGTGCTCAGTGCCATGGGGGCTGTGATGCTGGACAACCGACAGCCGGTGAAAACGATAGCATGGCTGTTGGTGCTTCTGCTGATTCCCATTGTGGGGCTGGTACTCTACTACTTCTTTGGTCAGAACATTCGTCGCGAGTTCGTGATGAGCAAAAGAAACATCGAATTGTTGACGCAGAAGGTGGTTTCCTACTATGTGAATCAGGAGCAATACAGCGTGCCTGAACGCTTTCAGTCAGTAATGCTGATGATGAAGAAGATCAGTTTTGCACTGCCCTTTGGAGGTAATGTAGCTAAGTTTTATACACGGGGTGCTTCTTTTTTATCAGATCTGTTGTCTGATATAGCTCATGCTCAGCAACATGTTCACGTGGAATTCTACATTATGGAAGATGACGAAATGGGTGGTGCTGTGGCCACGGCTTTGAAAGAAGCTGTTGCCAGAGGCGTGAGCGTGAAACTGATTTATGACGATGTGGGATGCTGGTCGGTAGCTCGAAGGTTTTTTAGGGAAATGCGTGAAGCAGGTATAGACGTGCAGCCGTTTCAACCCGTACATTTTCGAAGGTTGTCGCACAGAGTGAACTATCGCAATCATCGTAAGATTGTGATAGTGGACGGACGCGTAGGCTACACGGGCGGTATGAATCTGGCATCGAGGTATATTCACGGAGAGCATGGCGGTGATTGGCGCGATTTGCATTTCAGAGTGGAAGGTGCGGCTGTTTACGGCTTGCAGCAACTCTTTCTGGCAGACTGGTTTTATGCTTCGCAGGAACTGATCAACGACATGAACTATTACCCCAAGCTATCGCAGCTGGCGAATGGTGGAGCATTGATGCAAATCGTGATGTCGGCTCCCCTGGGGCAATGGAACAACATACAGATGGCATACAACCATTTGATTCAGAGTGCGCGCGAATACATCCTGATACAGACTCCTTATTTCATGCCGACAGAGACCCTGCTCGAAGCACTGCAAACGGCGGCTCTGAGGGGGGTGAAGGTGCAGGTGATGGTGCCACTGAAGCCTGGAGGATTCTGGATGACGTGGGCCAACGAGTCTTTTTATGGAGACGTGTTGAAGGCTGGTGGAGAGATCTACGCATATAGACCAGGTATGTTGCATGCCAAGGCACTGGTCATAGATGGAGTCTTCTGTTCCGTTGGTTCAGCCAATATGGACTTTCGAAGCCTGAACGATACGTTTGAGGGGACGGCGTTCTTCTATGACGAAAAGATTGCAGAGGAAGTGAAGGCGTTGTATAATGAAGCAAAGAAGGCGTGTATGAGGGTGGACTTGCACATGTGGAATCACCGAAATAGGCGCAGACGCCTGTTGGAATCGTTTGTGAGGATCTTCTCTCCGCTTTTTTAGTTCAGCGGAAGTTCGTCGGGGAGCAAGTCGGGGTCAATTTGGTTGATGGCACTGCGCATTTCGACAAGTTGAAGGCGAATCTGCTTGAGCCTGTCAATCACTTCGGCAGAGTTTTGCTCACCTTCCTTATTCTTAGCCAGCATTTCGCGCGCTTTGGCAATCTTGATGCCGCGCACTTTTACCAGATTGTAGATCACCTTGATGGCATCAATGTCATCCTTGCTGTACTGACGAATGTTGCGTCCGGCCTTGTGGGGTTTGATTTGAGGAAACTCCGTTTCCCAATAGCGCAGCAACGATTCAGCAACACCAAACTGTTCGGCTACTTCGTGAATGGAGTAGAACTTCTTTAATTCCTTATTTTGATTTAATGCCATGATTAAACGGTATGAAAGCACATGTTTGCTTGGAGAAGGTTTGCAAATGTACTGAAAAACTGCTAACTTTGCAACGTTTTTCGAGAAAAAGAAGCAAAATGACAGCAAAAGAAATACGTGAGAGCTTTAAGAAGTTCTTTGAAAGCCATGGGCACTTAGTAGTTCCTTCGGCTCCAATGGTGATCAAGGATGATCCTACCCTGATGTTTACCAATGCAGGAATGAATCAGTTTAAGGACATCATTCTGGGCAATCGTGAGCCTAAGAGTCGTCGGCAAACCGATTCACAGAAATGCCTGCGCGTGAGCGGTAAGCACAACGACCTGGAAGAAGTGGGCCACGATACCTATCATCACACCATGTTTGAAATGCTCGGTAACTGGAGCTTTGGCGATTATTTCAAGAAAGAAGCCATCAATTGGGCATGGGAATATCTGGTAGACGTTTTGAAGATAGACCCCTCTATACTCTATGCCACCGTATTTGAGGGGGCTCCTGACGAAGGTCTGGCTCGCGATGATGAAGCTGCAGGCTATTGGGAGCAGTATTTGCCCAAGGATCACATCATCAACGGAAATAAGCATGACAATTTTTGGGAAATGGGCGATATGGGACCATGCGGCCCCTGTTCCGAGATACACATTGACCTGCGCACAGAGGAAGAAAAGCAGGCCGTGCCCGGTGCAGAGCTTGTGAACAAGGACAATCCTCATGTAATAGAGATATGGAACCTCGTTTTCATGCAATATAACCGCAAGGCCGATCAGAGCTTGGAACCATTGCCCAACCATGTGATAGATACCGGTATGGGTTTTGAGCGCTTGTGTGCCGTGCTGCAAGGAAAGAATTCCAATTATGATACCGATGTGTTCCAACCCCTGATTCAGGAGATTGCTCGCATGTCGGGCAGCAAGTATGGTGACGATGCCAAGAAAGACATCGCCATGCGTGTGATAGCCGACCACGTGCGTGCCATAGCTTTCAGCATTGCCGATGGTCAGCTTCCGGGCAATGCCAAGGCTGGCTATGTGATCCGCCGCATTCTGCGCAGGGCCGTGCGCTACGGTTATACCTTCTTAGGTTTCCAAGATGCTTTTATGTATAGACTGCTGCCCGTGCTGACGGCAGAGATGGGCGAGGCCTATCCTGAACTGGAAGCACAACGCATACTGATTGCCAAGGTGATGAAAGAAGAGGAAGAGTCCTTCTTGCGTACATTGGCTACGGGCATCAACCTGCTTGACGGTGTGATTAGCGAAACGCTAAAAAAAGGTTCAAAGCAGATTGATGGCAAGCAGGCATTTACGCTTTTCGATACGTATGGTTTCCCTCTTGACTTAACGGAACTCATTTGTGCTGAGCAGGGACTGACGGTGGACACGGAGGCTTTCAATGTGGAGATGCAAAAACAGAAGGAACGCGCCCGTAATGCCGCAACTGTAGAAACAGGTGACTGGACCATTCTTGGTGAAGGTGAAACACAGTTTGTGGGCTGGGATCGCACGGAGCAGGAATGCCACATATTGCGTTATCGTAAAGTGGCTCAAAAGAAGCGTTCCTTTTACGAATTGGTGCTTGACATGACGCCTTTCTATGCAGAGATGGGTGGCCAAGTGGGCGATACCGGTTTGTTGGTGAACGGCGAGGAGCAGGTGGAAATTGTAGATACAAAGCGAGAAAACAATCTGCCTATTCACGTTACCAACGTTTTGCCCCAGCATCCTGAAGCTGCATTCTTGGCCAAGATTAATCTGGAGAAACGTCATGCTAGCGAGGCCAATCATACAGCCACCCATTTGTTGGATCAGGCATTGCGCCAAGTGCTTGGCACTCATGTGGAGCAGAAAGGCTCCTTGGTTACCCCAGACTATCTGCGCTTCGACTTTTCGCATTTTCAGAAAGTAACTCCAGAGGACTTGCGCAAGGTGGAACGTATTGTGAATGCTCACATCCGCGAAGATCTTCCCTTGGACGAGCATAGAGAAATTCCTATCGAAGAAGCTCGCCAGATGGGGGCCATCGCATTGTTCGGAGAGAAGTATGGTGACAAAGTGCGTGTAGTGCGCTTTGGCGAAAGCGTAGAACTGTGTGGTGGATGCCATGCCCATAGTACGGGTAGGATAGGATTGTTCCATATCCTTTCTGAGAGCAGCGTGGCCGCAGGCGTACGCAGAATAGAAGCCGTTACCGGACAGATGGCCGAAGAAACGGTATATGTGATGCAAGATTCCATCGTGGCATTAAAAGAACTGATGAACAATGCCAAGGATCTGACTGGTGCTGTTCACAAGGCTTTGGACGATAATGCAGAATTGAGAAAGCAGGTAGAGGCCTACATGAGGGAAAAGGCAGAACTTCTTAAAACCAAACTGATGGAGAACGCCCAAGTAGTGAACGGTACAAAGGTAATCAGAGCGCTCACGCAATTGCCAGCAGAAGTGGTGAAGGATTTGGCCTTTAAACTCGTGGGTGACTCACGTGAAAGCATGATGGTGGTGATTGGCAGTGTGGCTGAAGGAAAACCCATGTTGACCGTAATGCTTAGCAAGGATTTAGTGAGCGATCATCAACTCAATGCAGGACAGTTGGTGCGCGAAGCTGCCAAACTCATTCAGGGTGGTGGTGGCGGTGCTCCTCATTTTGCCACGGCAGGAGGTAAAAATGCCGATGGGTTAAATGCTGCCATTGAAAAGGTGGTGGAGCTTGCAAAGCTGTAATTCTGAGTTGAGAGTGAGCATTGTAAACACTAAATTCGCCATACAACTCTTTGAGGGAAAAAGTCCGCATCGTATGGGATGCAGAGCAGGAGAAGTACTATTTTTCTATAACGGATATAGTGCAGGTCTTAACAGATTCTGTGAATCCACGTGATGACATAAAGAAGATGCTTAGACGTGATCCAGAATTGAAATCCAAGTGGGACAATTTGTCCCCCTGTTGAAATGCTGGCTCCTGACGGCAAAAGACGTAGAACCCAAGCCGCAGACCTTGAAGGTGTTTTCGTGTATACAGTCTTCCATATAAAAAGGCAGAACCCGTAAAAAGTGGTTGGAAGAAGTTGGTACTCAGCTCATTGACCAGATGATAGACCCAGAATTGACCTTCCAGATGGCAGTTGAGGACTACCGTTGTCAGGGCTACAACAACCTTTGGATAAAACGAGCGAATGCGTTCCATTGAAATGCGTAAGGAGTTGACAGACGAGTGGCACCATGAGCCGA
This sequence comes from Bacteroidaceae bacterium, assembly GCA_017468985.1. Lineage (GTDB taxonomy): Bacteria > Bacteroidota > Bacteroidia > Bacteroidales > Bacteroidaceae > UBA6382. The sequence continues at coordinate 158,850 of JAFUHF010000021.1, read as the reverse complement.
AGGACTTTTCCTTTCTTACCAATATCCTTACCAAGGCATGGAGTGGTATGACTACGGGTGAGTACAAACGACACAAGGGACTGACGAAAGAGACTCTGCATGATACATGACTAATGTCGAACTGGCACTTAATACTCTTGCAGAAGTTGCAACAATGGAAATAGCTCGCCGGCGTTAGACGCAAGGTATGAAGGAGAGTCGGCAGGCAGCACAAGCTTGAGGCCAGATTGCGAAGAACACTCGCGATGACTTGGAGCGTCAACTTGGTCGGCCTGTAATATCATCCGAATGTGCCTCTGACTATATCAAACCAATCGAACGAAAGGATGCTGAAGCATGACCACTTCCAGAAGAATAGTAACACCAATATAACACAATCATGTAAACAGAACATGAGTGTATTGGACATAAAACGACATAAGGAAGCGTTGACTTTTAAATATATTTTACTCTTTTCGTTTGGTAAGCAAATAGAATGTGGTCATGATGGCTGCAACCCCAAGGATATAGCCCACAATGTAGGTAACAATGCGCTGTGTGGTGAGTAGGTGAGGTCCGGAAATGTAGTTGATCAGTGCAAAAACGGCTACGATGATCAAGCTGGCGATGAGCATCTGGCGAAAAGGATAATAGTATGCTTTTACCTGTCCGAAGATGGGCTTCTTCGTGAAGCGCGTGGCAACCCAAAGGAGTGCAATGACGATGACATAGTTGAAAGCCAGGGCCCAGATGAGGAATCCCAATTCACGCAGGCCAAAAGTCTCCAGATTGAGCGCATTGGTCCATGTCAGAAAGTAAGCTAATGCGGCTGCAAAGATCAACTCGCCGCGTCCCATATATTTCTTCATGAGGACTGAACGTTTTATAGTGTTGCAAAAATACAAATAATAGTGTTATGGTGAGATAAAGGCCATAGGGTTTTTCGATGGTGGACTATTGTTCGACTTGTTTGTCCGGCCAGTTGATGAGATCTAGTTGCTCTGTGGCGCGTGTGAAAGCTGTATAGAGCCAACGGTAGTATGAGGTGTCGACGCTTTCGTCAGGAATCCATCCCTGATCAATGAATACGTGTTGCCACTGACCTCCTTGGGCCTTATGGCACGTTACGGCATAGGCATATTTCAGCTGTATGGCGTTGTAGTTAGGGTCCTCGCGTAGCTTTTCCATGCGTTTTTTGTAGGTGGGGTATTCGGCATAGTCTTCCATTACACCTTGGAAGAGCTGATTGCTGAGCTTTTCAGAAAGTGACGGAGATTCTGACTGCAAGGCATCAAGAATGACGCGAACATCCATTTCCAGATCGTTGTAGTCGGGGAAGGAGAGGGTTACATCGGCAAAGTGAAGCCCGTAGAGTTCCTGATGCCGACTGATGTGGCGCACTACGGCAATGTCGCCGTTGGCAATGAAGTCCATCGGAAGTTGCTCTCCTTCAGGTAGTGATGCGGCCAGTTTTTCCGTCCAGTAATAGTTGTTGCGTGCAATCATTACTATATCACCACGCGTCATGCCTTCCTCTCTGCCAAAGATGCTGGCACGTATACCATTATTATATAGGATGGCGCGTTTATTGGACCGCGTGATGACAATGGTTTCATCTAATCCTACGTGGTCGTAGCTGCTTTCCAAAGCATCGATCAGATTGTTCCCCTTGGTGATCCGAAGGTCAGGAAATCCTTCCACCTTCACTGTTGGAGCCGTGATGGTGTGGTTTTCTGCAATCATGTGGCGCAGTTGGGTAGCGTTGGAGAGAATGCCACTCTGTTGTGCCTGACGCATTACTTCCTTCAAGCTTGTCAGGGTGACGTTCAGCCTCCACTGTTCCAGCATGGCTTTGCTGAGGGCTGGACTTTCCACTTCGCCAACGGGTGGCAGCTGTGCCGTATCGCCTACAAGCATGATTCTGCAGCCTTGACCGCTGTATACGTATTCAAGCAGATCGTCCATCAGGCGTCCGCTGCCAAATAGGGACTGTGATGCCCCTTCATTGGCTATCATGGAGGCTTCGTCAACGAGAAACAGAGTGTTGCGATGTTTGTTGTAGTCGAGCGTGAAGCCTGCATTGATGTCGTTTTTGCTCTTTTGCCTATAGATTACCTTGTGGATGGTGTATGCAGGATGGCTGGCATGATTAGAGAAAACTTTGGCAGCGCGTCCCGTGGGCGCCATAAGTATGACATTGCGTTTTAGTTTGAGCATGACCCTAACCAGAGCACTGACCAATGTGGTTTTTCCTGTTCCTGCATATCCCTGAAGGATGAAGGCGGCACGTGCGTCGGGCTTCATGATGAAAGCAGAGAGTTCTGCGGCCGCTGTGTGCTGGTCGTTGGTGAAAGGGAATGGAAATTCGCTTTCCAATACTCTGAAGAATGCATCCTGAATCATGCTGCAAAGTTACAAAGTTTTGGTTGTTTGTGGCTTGATGGTGTGTGGTGTGTGCTAATTTTTGCTTAACTTTGTGGGCCACATTATGAGTGACAGCGTTATGAAACTTGAAAGCAGCGATACGCTCTACATTCGGATCAGTCAGTTGGAATTCATCTTTGCGCGTTACGACCACTTGCGGCCGCAAACACTGAACTATTCCAACTATATGGTGAAGCCCGACATTTCTCTGAATGCCAATATGCACGAGGCCTTACAAAAGATGTCTTTGACACATGGCGATTTTAGTTTTGTGCGTGTATTGGTAGAAGGTCCTGTAACCCTTGTGCCGCTCAGCGATTTTGATGAAGAGATGGCAGAAGAAATCTATTTTTTCAACCTTCCGGAGCAGCGCAAGCGCCGCCGCGTGTTTTATGACACGCTTTCTCATCAGGAGTCGGTGTTGCTTTTCTCCGTAGATAAGGACGTTTGTCACACGATAGAGGAAACCTTCCCCAATTTGCTTTTTCAAAGTTCGGAAACCCCTCAGTTGCTTCATTTTGCTTCCTGCTCGCCTATCTCCAGCTCAGAAGGACGCTTGTTTGTGAGCATTATGGAAAGGCGCATGAGTGTTTGTCTGTTGAGAAACGGAAAAATCAAGCAATACAACTCATTTCGGCTTCATCATACTCAGGATGCAGCATACTATACCCTTCGAATGGCGCAGTTATGTGGTTTTCTTCCTGAGAAAGACTGCTTGTATATTTGTGGCCGTTCGCCTTTGGCTGAACAGTTGCATGGAGAGTTGAGCCCATACCTGCCCAATGTAGAATTACTGAAGGCAGAAGAAGAATTTAATGCAAATGTGGCAGCATTGCAAAAGGATCTGCCTTACGATATGATAACGTTGCTGTTGCGTGCATACTGATGAAGGAGACGTAACAATGAGAGCCATTACAGGAAAATACAAGGGAAGGCATTTTGATGTGCCATCGAGTTTCAATGCACGTCCAACTACGGATTTTGCAAAGGAGAATCTGTTTAATGTGCTGCGCAGTTACGTAGACTTTGAGGGACTTCATGTGTTGGATCTTTTTGCCGGAACGGGGAGCATTTCGTTAGAGTTCTTGTCAAGGGGAGCAGAAAGAGTGGTTTCAGTAGAGCGAGATTTCAAGCATTACGGCTTCATTCGTAAGGTGCAAGACTTGTTGGGAAATGCTTCATGGCGTCCGCTTCACTTAGATGCCCTGCGCTACATAGAAAAAAGTGAGGAACCATTTTCCGTGGTCTTTGCCGATCCTCCCTATGCTTTGAGGGAACTGGGCTCGTTGCCCGAACGTGTTTTAGGAAGCAAACTCCTTTCGGATGATGGATTGTTCGTTCTTGAACATGGCAGAGAATATGACTTTTCCGACCATCTCAACTATGTGGAGCATCGGGTCTATGGAAGTGTGAATTTTACGTTCTTTAGGAAAGGAAAGACATCTTAGTCAAAGCGAACGGCTTTGAGTACCTTATCAATTTTTTTGAGGGAAAGGCATACGTTGCGCACTTCGTCAGTGCTGTGGACGCGTACGGTAAGCTGAGCATCAAAAATACCATCGCGACCGGCAATGTTGAGAGCTACTACGTCAACGTGTTCTTGTTCGTAGAGCGATTCTGCAATTTTCAGGAGCATGCCCGTTTCGTCAATGCCGCTGATGTTGATGGTGGTTTCAAACAAATGCTGATGGACGTCCCAATTTACGGCGATGATATTGTTTCCAAAGTTGCTTTTCAATTTCATAGCCTGTGGGCAGTTGCGCTTATGGATCTGCAGCTTTTCGTTTTCCTCGTCAATGTAGCCTAAAGCATCGTCGCCAGGAATGGGATGGCAGCAGTGAGCCACTTCGCAATATTCGATGTTGCTGTCGGTGAGTGGAAAAACTTTTTTGCGGTCAATGTCGTGGATGGAAAACAGTGGTTGCAGCACTTTTGGCTCCTCTTCCTTCGTGCTGATAAAGGGAATGAATTTGCGCCATCCTTTACCATGACGTTTGCCACGCAAATAGTCAATATCAGCATCCGTGAGTTCCAGTTTCTTTTCGCCAATGGCAAGGAGTAATTCGTCTTTGCTACGGAAACGGTGAAACTGCGTGAGTTTGTTCAGAGTATCGGCATTCAGTTCCAAGTCCTTCTTTTGGAGGAATTGGGACAACTGTTGTTCACCCTGTTGTACTGTTTCGCGATTCATCTTGCGCAGGCATGCTTGAATCTTGCTCTTGGCTTTGGCCGTAGTAACATATTTCAGCCATTCGGCTTTCACTTGCTGGTTGCGTGAGGTCAGTATCTCTACTTGGTCACCACCCTTTAAGTGGTGCATGAGCGGTACGAGTTTATGGTTGACTTTGGCTCCGATGCAGTGGGTGCCGAGAAAGGAGTGGATGCTGAAAGCAAAGTCTAAGGCCGTGGCATTCGCCGGCATGGATTTAATTTCACCTTTGGGCGTAAACACGATGATCTCGGATGCAAAGAGGTTAAGCTTGATGGTGTCAAGCAGGTCCAATGTGTCGGGCTGTGGATCATCGAGGATTTCCTTTATGGTGTGGAGCCAGCCTTCCATCTTGTCGTCTTCGGGTTGAGCATGCTGATCCTTCGATTTGTATTTCCAGTGAGCAGCCAAACCTTGTTCGTCAATTTCGTCCATGCGGTTGGAGCGAATCTGAACTTCTATCCATTCACCATCCCCCGACATGAGCGTAACGTGGAGCGCCTGATACCCATTGGCCTTGGGATGACTCACCCAGTCGCGAAAACGGTCGGGATGTGACTTGTAAATTTGGGTAAGAGCAACGTAGATGTTGAAGCAATCGTTGATTTCGTCGTCGGGGTTGTGAGGGGTGAAAATGATGCGTATGGCCAGAATGTCGAAAATTTCCTCAAAACTGACATGCTTGTTCTGCATCTTGCTCCAGATGGAGTAGGGGGGCTTGATGCGCGAAACGATCTGATAGTCGATGGGCATTTTGTCGAGTGCGGCGCGGATAGGGGGCGTGAAGTTTTGGAAGATTGTGTCACGCTCGGCCTGCGTAGAGGCCAACTGATCCATGATGGCCTTGAAGTCATCGGGGTGCTCATATTTAAAACTCAGATTCTCGAGCTCGCTTTTGATCTTATTGAGTCCCAAACGTGCTGCCAATGGGGCATAGATGTAGAGGGTTTCACCTGCAATCTTATACTGCTTGCTGGCACGCATGCTGGACAGCGTTCGCATATTGTGCAGACGGTCGGAGATCTTGATTAAGATGACACGAATGTCATCGCTCATTGTGAGCAGCAGCTTCTTGAACGTTTCGGCCTGCAGGGAGGCTCGATCGCCAAATATGCCGCCGGAAATCTTGGTGAGTCCTTCTACGATGTTGGCAATTTTTTCGCCAAATAAGTTGCGAATGTCTTCGTAAGTATAGTCCGTATCTTCTTCAACGTCGTGAAGCAAGGCGGCACAGATGGAAGTGGAACCTAAGCCTATTTCTTCGCAGGCAATCTGAGCTACAGCAATGGGATGAAGAATGTATGGCTCTCCAGAAAGACGACGTACTCCTTTATGTGCCTGCTTGGCAAAATTGAAGGCGCGCGTGATGATGTCTACCTTCTTGCGATGATTGGACGCTAAGTAGGTGTTCAGTAACTTCCTGAAAGCATCGTAGATAAGCTTCTCCTCGCGTTCTTCCTGTAGCTTAGGATCTTCCATGTAGTTTGCGTATGCGTTTATTTTACTCTCAGTTTCTTGCCGGCCTGTATGTTGTTGCCTTTAATGCCGTTCAGACTTCTGAGTCGGGCCACGGTGGTGTGGTTACGCTTTGCAATGGCTCCCAGCGTGTCGCCACGGCGCACGGTGACTGTGGTGCCTCCGCTTTTCTTGGTAGTGGTGCGTGAGGTGGTGCGGCGGTTGTTGGCAATGTTCTTCTTAACAGTTGCTTCTGCACTGAGTGCATTGTTGACAGATGCGAGGTCAACTTCCTTTTCCACGCAGATGGAGTCTTGAAGATCGATGAAGGCCAACAATTGCTTTTGCGGCATACGCAGCGTACACTTGGTCTTGTATCCGGGAATCAGATTGGTGTTGTATTGTGGATTGAGAATGCGCAACTCGTTGAGGTCAATGTTGCACACCTCAGCAATCTTGTCCATTCTGACATCACGGTCAACAATGAGGGTGTCGGTTCGAATGGGAATGTTGGCATGCATGGGCTCTATGTTGTGCTCATTATAATAATTCATAATGTAGTTGGCAGCAATGAAGGCTGGAACATATCCTTGTGTTTCGCGCGGAAGGTAAGGACAGATTTTCCAATAATCGGTTTCACCTCCTGCACGCTGAATGGCTTTTGTAATATTGTTGGGGCCACAGTTGTAGGCTGCAATGACCAGTGTCCAGTCTCCAAACAATTCGTAGAGATCCTTTAAATAGTGAGCAGCAGCATAAGAGGCTTTGATGGGGTCACATCGCTCGTCGAGCAGACTGTTGACCTCAAGGCCATACTGTTTACCCGTTGTGAGCATGAACTGCCATAGGCCAACGGCACCGGCGCGGCTGCGAGCCCGAGGATTGAAGGCTGACTCGATGACTGGCAGAAATTTTAGTTCCAAAGGTATCTGATGATAAGCCAATGCTTCTTCTAGAATGGGGATGTAGAAATTGGCTACACCCAGCATGTATGATACGGAATGGCGCAATCTGCCCGTATATTGGTCAATGTATTTCTGAACTACGTCGTTGTAGGTCATCTTCATGATGTTGGGAATCCTGCTAAGCCTGTCTGCATATACGGCATTGTCGAAGGTAGGGCCTGTACTTTGGGCTTGCGCTGCAGAGTCAAGTTGGAAGATTTTACTGAGGTTCCAAGCCTGAATCAGTGAGTCAGTGTTTTCCAACATTCCTTCGGGAAGAGCGAATTCATCATCGTTGTTGGTAATGACTTCTTGGGCTGAGACAGGCAGAAGGCCTACGAATAGAAATGCGAGGATGATACGAACGGTTTTTGTCATGATAAAATGAATTGCTTAGAAATTAAAACTGCATTGAACCCCTACGGTTTGGTTATGGCGAACTCCCATGATGCGCTGCTGATGGAACACGGCAGGTTCAACGTGGAGTGAGAGGTCCTTGCTGATGTCGAACGTGGAGAGTTGGGCATCAACGTAGGCATCAATGACAGAGATCAGATAGACCCCCATGAAAGCGAAAATACTGAGGTCGCGATAGCGACGGTAGAAGTCTTTTTTATGTTTGAAGATGTTCTTGAACTGTTCTTCCCTTCCACTGATGTCGTAACCCATGGGCAGCATTTTCATGTAGCTGGCCGTATTGGGATCATCGTCCATGATGTCAATGTAGGCTTGCGAATAGTCCTTATACATCTGCTGATTCCAAAGCAAGGCGTAGGTACATCCTATGAATCCGCCATAGATGATGGGTAGTTTCCAGTATTTGCGGTTGTAGATTTGTCCGGCACCTGGCAGTACCAGAGAAAGCCACAAAGCTTGTTTGGGATCGGGAACAAACTGCTGCTCGCTTTTCCAGTGCTTTTGGGCTTTCTTGAGTTCATCTTTCAGGGGCTGCAAAAGTTGTAAGGAGTCGGAAATGGAAATGAGGCTGTCGGTGGCGGCAGTGACAAGGGTGTCACTCGTCCAAACGATAACAGACGGCTCCCTCTCTGCACGCAATGATTGTACGCTGAGCAGCAACCCAGCGATGACCATGACAGCGCGCAACAGGAACCTTATCTGCCTTGAAATCATTTACTTCATCTTGTCGAAGATGGACAACAAACGGCTCAGTTCGTCGTGAGAATTGAAGGGAATACTGATGCGTCCTTTACCCGATGGAGAAACGGTCAATTGTACCTTAGAGTCTAAGATACTGGCTAACTGGTTACGGAGTTCAGCATATTCGTCCGACATCTTTGAGGGAGAAGATAGCTTCTTGCTGCCGCTTTTGATGGTTTCGCCATTGTTGATGGCTTGCACCAGTTCTTCTACCTTGCGTACGGAATAGTCGTTTTTCTTGATTTCGCGGAAAAGCTTGAGTTGTATGGACGGGCTTTGCAGGCCTAAAAGGGCACGAGCATGTCCTTGATCAATTTCTTTTCCTTTGAGAGCCATTTGCACATCGGCCGGAAGTTTCAGTAAGCGTAGATAGTTGGCTACCGTTGCTCTCTTTTTACCCACTTTTTCGGCCAATTTCTCCTGTGTGAGTCCCAATTGCTCCATCAGGTTATGATAGGCTAAGGCTATTTCGATGGCGTTGAGGTCTTCGCGCTGAATGTTTTCAACTAAGGCCATTTCCATCATTTTCTCATCGCTGGCTGTCCTGACGTAGGCTGGTACGGTTTTCAGGCCGGCAAGTTTTGAGGCGCGCCATCGGCGTTCTCCGGCAATGATCTGGTATGTACCGTCATCCATCTGTCGCAGGGCAATGGGCTGAACAATGCCAATCTGAACAATGGAGTCGGCCAGTTCTTGCAATGCTTCGGTATCTATCTCGCGCCGAGGCTGGTTGGGATTGGCCACTATGCGGTCAATGGGTATCTCGTTGATGGAAGAAGAACCTTCAGTGCTGATGTCTTCATGAGAGATGAGTGCATCCAGTCCTCGGCCCAATGCTTTATATTTTTTATGTACAGCCATTATTTCTCGTTTTTCTTGATGATTTCCTTGGCTAATGCCAAATAGTTGATGGCCCCTTTTGATTCGGCATCGTAGAGAATGACGGGCATGCCGTGGCTGGGAGCCTCGCTCAATTTGACGTTACGCATAATAACGGTCTTGAACACCAATTCCTGAAAGTGCCGCTTCACTTCGTCGTAGATCTGATTGGCAAGGCGCAGACGGCTATCGAACATGGTAAGCAGGAAACCTTCAATTTCAAGGTCAGTATTGAGCTTCTTCTTGATGATTCGTATGGTGTTGAGCAGTTTGCTGATACCTTCCAAGGCAAAGTATTCACACTGTACGGGAATGATTACGGAGTTGGCAGCCGTGAGTGAATTGACTGTGATCAGCCCCAAAGAGGGCGAACAGTCAATCAGAATATAGTCATATTCGTCCTTGAGGGGATCAATGATGCGTTTCATTACCATTTCGCGTTCGGGCAGGTTGAGCATCTCTATTTCGGCTCCTACCAGGTCAATGTGCGAAGGGATAACGTCTAACCCCTCAATGTCGGTGGTGTAGATGGCATCGTGAGGGTCTATTTCGTTGATGATGCACTCGTAGATAGACGTTTCAATGTTGTTGATGTCAACGCCTACGCCCGATGAAGAATTAGCTTGAGGGTCTGCGTCAATGAGCAGCACCTTCTTTTCCAGAGTGGCCAGTGAAGCGGCCAAGTTGATGGAAGTAGTGGTTTTGCCCACACCGCCTTTCTGGTTGGCTAATGCAATGATTTTGCCCATATCCTTATTAGTATGAATGATAATTGCCCACAAAGTTAGCAATTTTGAGCGATATGCCGATGTTATCATTTCTGTTTTTGCCTTTTGCCACGTGTTCCGGGGCTTTTCAGTAACTTTTATGCGTATTTTGGGCTTTCTTTTGAAAATATGAATGGACAGCATAATTCCTTTTTTGACCAATATCTGCAAGTGGAGGCAACAACCAAGAGTAAAAAACGGATAGCATATTTCTCAGAAAAAATAAATTTTTGTAATTTTGCGGTCGGAAAAATAAGTTTCAGTTTTATGGACGATTATTACGCGGATCATTTAAGGTAAATCAGACAGGAAGTTTGCATTACATAAAGACGCTTACCTCCCGTCTTAACGCTAAACGTTTTTAGGAGGACAGAAAATGCAAACTTTTTGGAATATTAACCACTCTCTGCGTGCATTGAAGGAATGGGAACCCAACTGCTGGGTTCAGATCACTTGCCCCAACGAGGAAGACGAGCGATTCCTGATCAATGAATTACAAGTTCCCGACTATTTTTTGGATGACATTCGAGACAAGGACGAGCGTTCACGTTACGAATTTGACGAAGGATGGGTGCTCATCATTCTGAGAATTCCGTATGTAAAGGAAGTCAGGAGCCGAACACCTCATACTACGGTGCCATTGGGTATCATATTGCGTAAGGACCGTTGCATTACAGTGTGCAACTATGAGACCAATATGATGATTGACTTTGTATCGTATCAACAGAAAAGGAACCAGGGCTTTACGGATGCTGTGGACCTGGTGTTCCGTCTGTTCCTTTCATCATCCGTATGGTATCTGAAGCGATTAAAACAAATCAGTGCACTGATAGAGGAATATAAGCACAAGTTAGATCATAAAATCAGTAATGAAGATCTCATTGGTTTATCAAGATTGCAAGACAGTTTGACTTATTTCATTACTTCCATACGTGGCAATGAGACGTTGTTGTCGAAGTTGAAGTTCAAACTGCCCGTCGATGAATTAGATGCGGACTTGATTGAGGATGTTACCATTGAGATGAATCAGGCCCGTGAAACTACGAATATCTATACGAATATTTTGGACTCCACCATGGAAACCTATGCCAATGTAATCAATAACAACATGAGTGGTGTCATGAAAACGATGACGAGCATCAGTATCGTATTGATGTTCCCCACGCTAATAGCCAGTTTGTATGGCATGAACTTGATCAATGGGCTTGAAAACAAGTGGTGGGGCTTCCCGTTAGTTTTTCTGCTTTCCTTTGCGGTTGCGGGGGGATTGTATATGCTGTTCCGCAGGAAGAGCTGGTTATGATTCGTAATTTGAGGGTAACATACCTTCATGGTGCAGTAAATGCAAAAGTACCCGTGGTCCCGAGTACTTCTGAGACTATGAAATGCTGCACCGTTCGAACTCCCCGGCACTTCCGAGACTATGAAACGCTGTGTCATTCGAACTCCCGAGCACTTCCGAGACTATGAAACGCTGCGTCGGTTGACCTCCCGGGTGTCCCCGAGTATAGGGAACGCTGCGTCGGTTGACCTCCCGGACATCTCCGAGTGTGGGGGATGATGAGTAAATGGAACTTCTTATCTTCTGATTTTTCGAGTATAACAGAATCATTCAACTAAAATATTATCGAAAATTCATTTTTCTCACATTTTTTTTTGTCATATCGAATAAAATTATTTCATTTGCAGCGTAAAGTTCAGAATACAAGAACATACCAAGATCGTTAACAGACTCATAGAAGACAACAACATGACAAATGTTCCCCAAGACAGAACGGAAGAACTGAAGGATCAGGAATCCGTTGAGCAATTGAATGCAGCAGAAAACAACCCAGAGATTGAGGCTAACGTAAGCGAAGTGTCGGAATCGGCTGAAGAGGTGCCTGTTCCTGCTCCTGAGGTTGAAGAAGTGACAGAAGAGGATGTTCAGGCATCGGAACAAAAAGAAGTGGAAGATGAACCTGAAGCTAATGTCGCTGATGATCAGCCTGAAGTAAAGGAGGATGAATCGGAGGATTTGGAGATAGATCAGACCCTGATTCAGCGCGAAATTGAAATTCCTGATACGCGTGAAGGAATCGTGGTCCGGCTTGAAGCACTGGCTGAGCATTCCGAACAAAGCGAAAAAGCAGAATTAGACCTTCTAAAGCAAAATTTCTATCGTTTGCTCAAGGAAGAACGTGCCCAAGCATTTGCTCAGTATCTGAAAGAGGGTGGACAGCCGGAAAACTATGTGCTGGATCTGGATCCCTTAGAGGAACAATTTAAGGCCAAGCTGGCTGTGGTGAAAAACAACAGAGCCAAAATTCAGGAAGCGGCCGATCAACAGAAGGAAGTGAATTATGAGAAGAAGAAAGCTATTGTAGAACAGATCAAGGCACTGGCTACCAATCCAGAGGAGGCCAACCGTAATTACGATACATTTCGTAAACTTCAGGAGGAGTGGAAAGAAATCAAACCTGTACCGGCTCAGGTGGCCAATGAGGTATGGAAGAGTTTTCAATTCGCCGTGGAGCAATACTATGATTTGCTGAAAGAAAACAATGCACTTCGCGATTATGATTTCAAAAAGAATCTGGAAGCTAAGACTCTCTTGTGTGAAGCAGCAGAACACTTGATTGATGACCCAGATATCATTCATGCCTCGTATCAGTTGCAGCAATTGCATCAAGAGTTCAGAGAGATAGGTCCAGTAGCCAAGGATTTACGCGAAGATCTATGGTTGAGATTCAAGACTGCCTCAAGTGCTGTAAATCGTCGCCATGCGCAATATTTTGAAGAGCTCAAGGCAAAAGAGGAAGACAACCTGAAGCAGAAAGAAGCACTCTGTGAAGAGGTGGAGAAAATAGATACCACGAATCTGAAGACTTATACAGACTGGGACACTGTTACCCAGACGTTGGTGGAGATTCAGCGTAAGTGGAAAGAGATAGGACGTGCGCCCAAGAGAATGAACACCAAGATCTTTGAGCGCTTCCGTACAGCATGCGATGCTTTCTTCAACAAAAAAGCAGAGCAGATCAAGGAAAACAAACGCATTATTGCTGAAAACATCGGAAAACGTAAGGCTCTGTGTGAGCAGGCCGAGGCCTTGAAAGATAGCAATGACTGGAATGGAACAACGGCCAAGCTGGTACAGCTTCAGAAAGAGTGGAAGACCGTAGGACCAACTTCACGCAAAACAAGTAATCACTTATGGGAACGCTTTAATGCAGCATGCAACTATTTCTTTGAGCAAAAGAAGTTGCAGTTGGGCGACCAGAAGAAGGAAGAGCAGAATAATCTTACTATTAAGAAAACGATCATTGAGAAATTGGAGGCAGTGCTTATTGAAGGAGGAAAAGATGCTGCTGAAAAAGTTCATGATCTGATTAACGAATGGAATGAGACGGGGCATGTGCCTTTTAAAGAAAAAGATAAGCTCTATGCCAAGTTCAGAGATGTGATTGGAAAAATAACAAAGGAATTGGGCATCAGTACTTATCGTAGGAATGGTTCTGGAAACCGTTCGCGCAAGGGTGGTCAGCATGATGATGCCAATCAGGGCGGAAGCCGCGTTTCGAGTCTGCTGCGTTTGTATGAAACGAAAAAGGCTGAGCTTGCTACATATGAAAATAACATTACCTTCCTTACTGCACATTCTAAGAGCGGTAATGCCCTGATTGACGGATTGAACAAGAAGATTGAGAATCTGAAGACGGAATTGCAGAACTTGGTGGAGCGCATTAAAATGCAGAACCAACCAGAAGAGGCTCCGGCCGAAGAAACCAAAAGCTCAGAGCCTCCGGCTCAGCAGCCAGAGACTCCGGTGGAAGAATAATACCATTCTATAAATAGAAATAGGCTCCCCATTCATATCCGGTATGAGTGGGGAGTCGTTTTTTGCGGTAAGGGATTAATTCAGCGTAAGGCGATTGTCGTGAATGGAGATTTCGTCTTCATTCACCAAGCACTGCAAGGCTATGCCCACTTGATGGGCCGGATATGGTAAATGGCGCAACTCTTGGATGGTATGAGGCTTTCCATCTGAAAGCAGGCCTATGATGGCTTGCATGATGAAATCATTGTCAGCCGAATTTCCGGTATGTTGTGGTTTGCAAATGTCGCATGTTCCACAATCGTGGAACTGATGTTCTCCAAAATATTGAAGAAGAACACGGCTCCTGCATTTGTCTTGATTTTCAGCATAAAGAAGCATGGCGTCAATACGTTCCTTAAATTCTCTTTTACGATCATCGTAGACGTTAGGGGGCAGGAATAGCTCTTTTGTTTCAACGCGTCGGGTGGTGTAGGTAATGTGGGGAATAAGTTTACGAGGTATGTAGTGAAGAATGCGTTGTTGATTAAGTGCCTTGAGAGTAGTATAGATGGTTTCCTGATCAAGTCCCGTTTGTAGGGATAGGTATCGTTCTTCAATATTGACATACTGACTGAACACCCCCCCATATAGGCGCAAGATGGTCTGAAGAAGAAGGTCTGTCTTGCGTGGAAGATGCTGGAGTCGGTACAATTCGTCTTTTTGCAGGAGAATCATAATCCGGGAGGTTCCTTCGTCTTCTTCCCGATATTCAAGATAGCCGGCACGGGTCAGAATGTGGAGTGCACTCTGGAGAGGTACGGGAAAATACTTGAAAACAGAGCAAAATTCCTGTTCGTTGAATTCGCGAGTAACTCCATGACCATCACCTACTGCCATCTGATAGAAGCATGCCAGATCTTCATAAACGCGTCGGATATATTCCTTCTCTGGAAACGTTTCGTTGATGCGCTTTAGCAGTTTAAGCCGGTCGGATTTGTTGTACAGAAGAATGGCCCATGCTGGTTTTCCGTCTCTACCGGCACGTCCTGCTTCCTGAAAGTAGGCTTCGGGCGATGAGGGTACGTCTAAATGGAATACATGGCGTACATCGGCTTTGTCAATGCCCATTCCAAAAGCATTGGTGGCAACGATGACGCGAACTTCTCCCTTTTGCCATAGGTTTTGACGTAGGTCTTTGTCGGTATGATCTAATCCAGCATGATAGTGAAGGGCAGTGATACCGTTTTCTGTAAGCCAACGGGCAACTTCCCGGGTCCTGTCGCGATTGCGTGTATAAACAATGGCAGATCCTTCAGTGGAGCGCAAAGTGGAGAGCAGTTCCTGCCCTTTGTCTTCTGATTGCTGAACGATGTAGCTTAGATTTTTGCGTTCAAAACTCATGCGGAAAATATTGGGCAGTGAGAATTGAAGCTGATGCTGAATATCTTCTGTTACACGTGGTGTGGCAGTGGCGGTGAGTGCAAGTATGGGGCAATGTGGCAGCAGCTGTCTGATGTTGGCAATCTGGAGATATGCCGGTCGGAAATCATAGCCCCATTGTGAGATGCAGTGGGCTTCATCAACAGTGATAAAACTCACTTGCATGTGGCGTAGTTTAGTGAGAAATAGGTCTGACTGCAGGCGCTCGGGCGATACGTAAAGCAGTTTTACATTGCCAAAGATACAGTTTTCAAGTTGCGTGACAATCTGTTCATGAGAAAGGCCACTGTGGATGGCAACGGACTTGATACCTAATTCTCGCAAGTGGTCTACCTGATCCTTCATCAAAGCGATGAGTGGCGTGATGACTAAGCATAGACCGGGCATGGCCAATGCCGGAACTTGGAAGGTGATGGATTTACCACCGCCGGTGGGCATTAGCCCTAACGTATCTCTTCCCTGGCCTATGCTCTCAATGATTTCCTTCTGAATACCTCTAAAACTGGTATATCCCCAGTACTTCTGCAATATGGAGAGGTAATCATTGGTATCAGTCTTCATCATCTTTGATAGGCTTAATGTCTTCTATCTGAAGTTGGACATCGCCATGTTTATAGGTGTTCTCCTCTATGTAGTAGCAGATGTTGAACGCTTGCTTTGTCTTGATGAGACGTGCATGGGAACTTTGTCCGAAGGCAATGCCACTCATGATATTGTTAGACTTGTTGTCAACAAGTTCCAACTTAATGTGTTCCTGACCACGGCCTACGACTTTGCTTGTTCCGTAGTCGTAGACGTGGCAGGTGGAGAATAAAGGTTTAGGGTTGCCTGGTCCAAAAGGTGAGAAACGTTTCAGGTCGTGGTGGAACTTCTTTGTGATGTCACGGAAGTCAATTTGTGCATCAATATCGAGGGTTGATACGGTTTGGTCTTCACGGATGTTTTCTTCCACATATTTTTCAAACCTTCGAGTGAACTCAGGAATGTTTTCTTGCTTTAAGGACAGACCAACGGCGTAAGTGTGACCTCCAAAGTTTTCTGTCAGGTCGCGGCAGCTTTCAATGGCAGCATAGATGTCAAAGCCGGCTACGGAACGGGCTGATCCAGTGACAATACCACCATCGATAGCCATGACAACGGTGGGACGGTAATAAAGTTCGGTAAGCCGTGAGGCTACAATGCCGATAACTCCCTTGTGCCATGACTCGTTGTAGACTACGATGGCACGCTGATGGTGGAGGTTCTTCATGCTGTCTACGATAGTGTTGGCCTCCTCTGTCATCTGTTTGTCAATGTCCTTTCGGGCCTCGTTATAGGTGTTGATCGTATTGGCCTTCTCAATGGCAGTCTTCAAGTCTTTCTCAATGAGCAGATCTATGGTTTCCCTGCCGTCGTGAATACGTCCGGATGCATTGATGCGAGGGCCTATACGGAAGATGATGTCATTCATGGTGACTTCTTTATCTTCCAATCCACATACGTGGATGATGGCTTTCAGGCCGATGCTGGGGTTGGAGTTAAGTCGCTTCAGTCCATGGTAGGCCAAGATTCTGTTTTCACCCATAATAGGAACAATGTCAGCTGCAATACTCACGGCACAAAGCTCTAACAAAGGGGTGAGCTGATTGAACTCAATGCCGTTATTGAGTGCAAAAGCCTGCATCAGTTTGAAGCCAATGCCACATCCGGAAAGATGGTGGTAAGGATAAGTTTCGTCACTACGTTTGGGGTCAAGAATGGCGTAGGCTGGAGGAAGTATTCCATCAGGAACGTGGTGGTCGCAGATAATGAAATCAATACCTAACTCTTTAGCGTAGGCTATTTCTCTAACGGCTTTAATGCCACAATCAAGAATGATAATTACTTTTACGCCCAATGCGGCAGCACGGTCAATACTTCTTAGGGAAACGCCATAGCCGTCTTCCTGACGGTCAGGAATATAGTAGTCTACATTGGAGTAAAACTTATACAAAAACTTATACACCAATGTGACAGCTGTGCATCTGTCTACATCATAATCACCGTAGATCCATATTTTTTCTTTCATCCCGATGGCTTCATTGAGCCTATCAACGGCCTTATCCATATCCTTCATGAGGAAAGGATCATAGAGATCGGCCAATTGAGGATGGAAGAACTGGTGCGCATCACGGGCATTCGTGATGTTCCTACGTAGAAGCAGGAGACCGAGTATCGGGCTAATGCCGATCTGCGTTGCCAATTCCTTAGCTGCTTCCTTTGTGTCCGCTGTAGGTGGTTGGTACTTCCATTTGTGAGTCATTATATTGTTATTTTTATTTTGCAAGTCGAAGCATCGGCCATTAGAAACCGATCGCTGATATATATATACACATACAAGAGCTATACATTTGCGACAATGGGGCTCATTGATAGCAGTTTAGCTCTTTTAACTCCTTTACTCATGATGAGATGAGCATGAGTTTGCGTAAAATGGTGAGTAAAATTAAGAAAAAAATCTCAGTTTAGCGTCTTTTTATTGCTCGTTTTTGGGTTTATTAGGTTAAATAAACGGGAACGGCTATCTGAGACGAAATGGAAATATGCTTTTACGGTGAAGTAAAGTGTTAAATCTTGTTTTTGATGGCTTTGGCCCAAATAGCATAGCCTTCTTCTTTTAGGTGAAGGCCGTCAGTAGATATATCTGCTCTCATGCTGTGAGTACCCTTCTCACAGAACAATGGAAACAGATCTATATAGGTGAGTTTTTCGGTTTTAGCCAGTTTTTTTATGCGCGCATTAATTTCAGGTATTTGTTCTGTTTTTCCTGTCAGTCGCTTGTATCGACCGAAACTTTCGTTAATGGGCAGAAGGCTTTGAAGAATGAGTTGCGTATGAGGAGAGGCGGTTCTGATGGTTTTTACCAATGACGTATACATTGACATGATGCTGTCTGTGCTGAGTTGGTGACTCACGTCGTTTACACCAATCATGAGTAGAACTTTTTTGGGATGGTAGGGTAGGATTTGGTGAAGACGATCCTGAATGCCCGTGATCTCATCACCAATGATACCTCTGTTGCGAACGTTTGGAATACCAAGGCGCTTGCTCCAGTCGCCTCCACCTTCGGTTAGACTATTACCTAACATGATGATGTCGTTCTCACTAATAGGGGCTTCGTCCATGAATTGGACGAAGCGCTTATAGTAGTGAGCTGTATATTTAGGGGATTGCGTGCTGTCTTCCTTTATAATGGATCCTGCAACAGCGTTGAACACTAATGCCCTTGTGCGTAGCGTACTGGTGTTGTCGTGAGGATGAACAGTATTGGTTAGTAAGATGATGCTAATGTCGTTTTCCTTGTCAATAGCGATTGACGTACCTGTATATCCTGTATGACAGATGGCAGAACGCGACAGCAGGTCTCCCTTGTTGGAGGAATAAGAGGAATAGGCATCCCATCCGTAGGTACGCCCTAATTCTTGCTCCCAACTGGGTACGGTAAACATCAGTTGACATGCCAATGGACTCAATATGCGTTTGCCATTCCATGTGCCATCATTCATGATCATGGCACATAGTAATGCAACGTCTTCTGCACATGTAAATAGACCTGCATTGCCACTGATACCAGCATTGAGTACACGTGCTAATGGATCGTGAACCTGACCACGAAGTGCCTGCTGTGTTTCCTTTTGTATTTCGGTAGGAGCAATATCTTTCAAATAGGGTTCAATGTCTTTTTGTTTGATTATCTTCTCTTCTACAGAACCTGCTTTTCCCGACCAATAGGGGAAATCTGTGTTATACCAGAATCCCTTTTCATCTTGTTTGCAGGGTAAGTAGTCTGTGGCTTTCAGCCCGAGAGGGCCATATATGTTTTCTTGTGCAAAATCTCTTAATGATTGACCACTGACTTTCTCAACGATGTTTTGCAAGGTGATAAAATTCAGGCAGCTGTACTGAAAATCTGTTTTTGGCTCAAAGTCACGCCGCCATCCTGCAATGTAATCCATAAGTCCTTTAGGATTAGGCGCGCCATATTGTTTTTTTACCTCGTTTACGCTGGCGTAGGCTGGCAGGCCAGAGGCATGTGTCAGCAGATCTTCTATCCTGATGAAACGCTTTCTCTTTCCGTCCTTGCTCTCCCAGTTTTTGAATCCTGGGAGGTGGGTCTCAACAGCATCTATAAGGCGAATCTTTCCTTGTTCGATGAGTTTCATTACGCACAAGGTGGTGCCTAATGTTTTGCTGCACGATGCCATGTCGAATATGGTGTTCGTTGTCATTGTGTCGGCCACGGTAGGTTCTGTTTGTTTGTGGCCATAGGCCTTGAGATAGGCCAGTTTCCCATGTCTTACTACAGCCAATACTGCACCAGGGGTGCGTTTTTCGGCTATGGCTTCTTCAATGAGCTTGTCGGCATTGGTGAGTAAGCGGCTATCCATACCGACTTCCTCAGGTGCTACGCGTTGAAGAGGCTGGGCCTGTGTGGCCCAGCCTGCTATCAACATTGTTATTACAAATAATGCTCTTTTCATGAATAGTTTCAGAATATTTCTTCAGTTACCTGATTGTAGTAGTCAATGCACTGCTTAATGTCAGGAACGGAATTATCCCAGTTGTATTCATATTCAATGGCAAGATATCCCTTGAAGCCTTGCTCCTTTAGGATCTGCAACATTTCTTTGACGTTGAGCACTCCGGTTCCCCAAATGGTATCGTGTTGCTCTTCGTTACCTTCTTCTTTAGCAATAATGTCCTTGAAATGGAGGGAGATGATACGACCATTGAGTTGGCGTAAGCACTCTAAGT
Source organism: Bacteroidaceae bacterium (assembly GCA_017468985.1). GTDB lineage: Bacteria > Bacteroidota > Bacteroidia > Bacteroidales > Bacteroidaceae > UBA6382. The sequence continues at coordinate 139,023 of JAFUHF010000021.1, read as the reverse complement.
TGTCCAATCCGCAACGCTTCCAGTGGCCAACGTCTGAACATGAACCAAGATTCGGGCTTCTGTCTGCTACGGCTTTCAGAAGGCTATCTGGGGTCCAGTAAGTGGATGGCTGTGGATGATTGTGAACAGACACCTTGATGCCATATTGATCGGAGAGGGCTTCAATGTCATCCCAAAGTTCCATTGGAGGCTCGCAGGTGATATATTCCAATCCCATGTTCTTGGCAAAGCTAAAGAACTTCTCCCAATCTTCTTTCGTTTCGGCTACATATACTCCGCATCCTACAATCTTAACACCTTTTTCTGCGGCAATGGCCAACAATTCCTTTTGAGTTTCTTCATCAAGATCGGGACCAAATGTTTTGTCGCCCCACTTTTCACCCAGTTTGTGGCCAGGATATATTTCAATGTTTTTCACTCCAAGCTCAGCTGTTTTATCCAAAGCTTCAAGTACATTGAACTTGTGGAAAGTGTAGGATTGTACTGCAAGCTGAAGACCATTTTCTTCGGCCTTTGCCTTCTTTTCCTTAGGAGTGCAGCACACCATGCCAACGTAGCATAAAATGCCTATAATAGATACAAATAACTTCTTCATTTTTGCTTAACTTGTATGGGTGGTTTATTTGGGCATTTCGGGAAGCGTGAAGCCATTGTGATAGGTGTGCTTAATCCATTCATTAGCCATTTCAACAGCATTGAATTCAGCAAAACGGCGGTCGAAGTTGGGATGACCGTCAACTACTTTGAAGTCATCGAAGTCTACGATCTTTATCTTGTCGTTGGCTGTAATATTGGTGAAGCGCATGTTTTCACCATCCCATTTCAGTTCGCGATGCAGGCCGTAGAGACCTGCCAGACGTACTGCCAGCACACCCATGTCTACCCATTCTGTGAATGGACCAGAGAATTGGAAGTTGGATGATGGCTCAACACGGTTTTCAGGAGATTCCTTACAAGCACGGATCCAATCCTGTTCGTGTGCATTGGTGCTCCAGATATCACCGTTTCCGCCTGGAACGCGACGAAGGGTGGCCTTGGGCTCCTTGAAGTCTTTCATTCGTGACTTTGGCAGCAAAGTGGGATTCATGCCGTAGCAACCGGCCATGATCTTGCCTTTCGTACCTACGTAGATGATACCACCGTCTGCATCACCCATCATTTCGCCGTCTTCCAATTCTTCAGGACGTGGAGGCATGAGACCACCATCGTACCAAGACACTTTCACCTCAGGCATGTTTACTGCGCCTTTCTTTGGACGGGCAGGGAAGGTGTAGGTAATCACTTCTGCGTGGGGTGGAGAGTAAAGATTGCTCAGCGTGGAGCTTGCGATGATGCTCTTGGGGTGTCCCAGACCCAATGCCCAGCAAACAGGGTCCATAATGTGGAGAGCCATGTCGCCAAGAGCAACATTGCCAAAGTCATACCATCCGCGCCAGTTCCAAGGAGTATAGCTGGGATGATAAGGACGATTTTCGGCAGGTCCGATAAAGAGATCCCATGCCAATGTGTCGGGAACGGGAGGAGTGTCGCTGGGTTTCATCAGACCTTGTGGCCAAATAGGACGGTCGGTCCAGCAATAAACTTCCTTTACTTCGCCGATAGCTCCACTCCAAATCCATTCTGCAGTCTGGCGACACCAGTCGAAGGAGTTACCTTGATTACCCATCTGCGTAGCTACTTTGTATTTCTTGGCAAGTTTAGCCAAAAGGCGTGCTTCATACACAGAGTGGGTCAGAGGTTTCTGTACGTAAACATGCTTTCCCAATGTCATGGCGTGAGCAGCAGGACCTGCATGAGAATGGTCGGGAGTAGCCACTAATATGGCATCAATCTGCTTGCCATATTCGTCAAGCATTTTGCGCCAATCTTTGAAACGCTTGGCATTAGGGTAATCGTTGAAGGTCTTGGAGGCATAGTCCCAGTCCACATCGCAAAGTGCTACGATATTTTCGGTAGCCATGTTTCTCAAGTTACGGCGACCTATGCCGCCCACGCCGATACCGGCGATGTTCAGCTTGTCACTGGGAGCAGTAAAGCCATACTGTTTACCCAGAACTTGACCCGGTACTACCATCATTGCGGCAGCGCCCATGCTTCCCTTAAGGAAGCTTCTTCTTGTCATTTTGTCCATCACTATTTTGTTAAACTATTATTTAATTAAGATATGAGACTTCAAAATTACGGAATTTCTTTTGTTTGTCATGGTGTTTCTGTTCTAAAAAACGTTATTCCAAGTTCTTTTCTTCCCTTTTTTGATGGTCTATCGCTATTTCTCCCTATATTTTTGTTCTATTTTGCTGCCTGAATGGCTTTATCAACAGATCCGTAGAGCATTAGCAGGTGGTTGGCACGTTCGTAGTCTAAGCCCAGTTCGCTGACCAGCATTCGCGTGCCGCGGTCAATGAGCTTCTTGTTCGTGAGCTGCATGTTTACCATTTTGTTGCCCTTCACACGGCCCAGTTTTATCATGGCCGTGGTAGAAATCATGTTGAGAATCATTTTCTCAGCCGTTCCGGCTTTCATGCGGCTGCTGCCAGTTACGAATTCTGGGCCCACAATTACCTCGATCGGTACGTCGGCTACCTGTGCCATCGGGCTGTCTGGATTGCACGTTATGCAGGCTGTAAGTATACCTCGGCTCCGTGCCTCGCGCAGTGCCCCGATGACGTATGGCGTGGTTCCGCTGGCGGCAAGGCCTACGAGGGTGTCGTCCATCGAGATATTGTATTCTTTCAGATCGTGCCATCCGCGCATCTCGTCGTCCTCGGCTTTCTCCACGGGGTTACGCAGTGCAGTATCTCCGCCAGCGATGAGTCCTATCACAACCGTGGGTGGCATGCCATACGTTGGTGGGATCTCCGATGCGTCGAGAACACCCAGCCGTCCGCTGGTTCCAGCTCCGATGTAGAATAGGCGTCCGCCCCGCGTCAGTCGTGGAATCAGTCCGTCTATCAGGCGTTCTATCTGTGGAATAACTCGCCCTACCGCCGTGGCCACTTTCTGGTCTTCCGTGTTTATATCGTCAAGAAGCTCGCGTACGGTTTTAGTTTCAAGTTCGTCGTAGAGTGACGGTTGCTCTGTTATTTTTTTGAACATTTATATGGTTTTATTATAAATTAGGTTCGTTGTCTATTCTGGCGTTGTGTTCCACCTGAATGCTATGACAGTATGGACACTCGCCGTTGTAAGCCGTGTAATGCAATATGCAGTACTGTATGGGGCATCCCTTGAAGGCTGTATGCTTTATCGTGATGACCGTTTTGGGAATGGTGACGTCGCGCAAGCTACTATATGCAAATGCCATGTGATCTATCTCTTGAGTCCATTTGGTAAGTGTAGCTCACCTAGGCGGCTGCATCCGTAGGAAGCATGTGCTCCGATAGTTGTTATGCATTCCGGAATGGAAATGAATATCAGACTTTGACAGTTCTTGAATGCAGATGAGCCAATCTGTGTCACTGGGTATTCACGTCCATCAAGATTTAGCATTTTGGGTATGTATACGCTCGTAGGCTTTCCACTATATCCCGTTACGACAACTTCGCCATTTTTCAATGCAAACGTCAGTTCATTACCGTAAGGCTTTTGGGCACTGACTTCAAAAGCAAACGTTGCAATCAGTAATGCAATGAGTATTTTTATTATTTGTCTCATGTCAAATTCTTTTGTTGTGCAAAATTACGATTAAACGAGTAATGGGTAAAAAGATGCTTGCTTTCTTTTCGTTGGGAATGTCGCTACAGTTTTATGTAGATTCTCTTCTTGTACAATGGGTAGGCAATGGCCCAGTTCAGGATGATGAAGAGCAGGGCAAAGGCCAACGAACCGCCGTAGCTGCCGAAGATGGGGACGAGGGCATTGCTGTATGTAAGGCCGTGGAGCGTGATGGAGGAGTCTTCCCATGGAATGCGGATGCTGCCTAAGAGTATCGCGAGGATGTCGCTCACAAAGAATACGAAAAGGGGATTGACACCAAAGGTTTCGAAGAAACTCGTGCCGCGGCGATGGCCCTTTATGTCGATGAAATAGATGAGAAGACCCAGCAGTAGCGACCCCATGCCACAGGTGGCGAGTACGAACGTTGGCGACCATACTTTCTTGTTCAACGGACAGCCATATTGAAGAAGCAGACCAGCGAACGTGAGCAACGCACCGACGATGAAAAGTTGCAGCAGTGGTAATGGCTTTCCCTTCTCTCCACCGAAGAGCAAGCGCCCAACGAGGAAACCAATGAGAACGTGAGCCACAGACGGAATAGTGCTGAGCAGTCCCTCGGGATCGATGCCGTTATCCTTATACATGTGTGCCTCGGTCAGGATGGTGCGGTCTACGATGCTCAGTACATTGTCTGGTCCATAGTTGAAACCGTCGCCAAGCAGAAGAATTAGCAGGTAGAGGGCGAGAAGCGATACTATTATATAGGGTAAATGCTTATGCTTTACGCATACGGCAATGACGGCCGCTATACCGTAGCATACGGCAAGGCGTGCCAGTACTCCAGTGATGCGCATTGTCGGAATGTTCCATGCAGCTTCGGCCAGCTGACCCAAGAACGACAACTCTGCGTCGGCATGATGCCAGTAGCGGCAGAAGTGGGCGAACCATCCGATGAGGAAACCTACGAAGTAGATGCCTATTGTGCGACGCAAAATCTTTTGGAATGTGCCAACCGAAGGTTGAAATTTGTATTTCTTGAGGGAAATGAACATCGATACGCCCATGATGAACATGAAGAAGGGGAATACGAAGTCGGTAGGTGTAAGTCCGTTCCATTCCGCATGGCGAAGTGGGGCATAAATCTTGCCCCAAGAGCCCGGATTGTTAACCAGAATCATACCTGCGACGGTCAATCCGCGCAATACGTCGAGTGCCAGTATGCGCTCTTTTTTCTTTTCTTCCATGGATTATTTGTAGAGATAGTATTTTTTCGAAAGCTTGCGGAATGATTCCACATCCTTGTACCAATAGTCCTTTACGTCGTTCCAGTTGTGTGTTTTGCTGAACTGTTCGCGAACGAACTTCGTGCCGCACACGATGTCGAACATGCGGAAGCGCTTCGGGTCGGCAACCTTGAACAAGGCTTTTTCGGGATAGAGTTTGGCTATCTCCTGAGCTACGAGAAACTGTATGTCTGTGAGCGGTGCTTTTTTGTAATCCACAACGTGTACCTGTACACCCTGAATTTGCTCGCCTTGCATCGTGGAATAGAATGGCTTCAGATAGATTGGCCTGAACATGACTCCAGGAACCTTTAGTGCATTCATGCGGTCGGCCAGTTTGTCACCTTCAATCCATGGTGCACTGAACATCTGGAACGGAATGGTATAGCCAACGCCGATGTTCAGATAGCTAAACTCGCCTATGATACCACTTATGGGATAACTGATGGCAGAAACGGGCTGTGGAATGTGTGGTGACGAGGGAACCCATTGCAGTCCGGTATCTTCGTAAGTCATGCTGCGCTTCCATCCCTTCATCTTTATCACGGTGAGCTTGCATTGCTTGCCGCCTTCGAGCATGCGCTCTCCGTTTATCATCATAGCCAGTTCGCCGCAGGTGAGTCCGTAGATGTATGGAATCTTGAATTGGCTGACAAACGATATGCAGTCGTCTTCCGTAAGACTTCCTTCTACTTTCTGTCCTCCAAGTGGGTTGGGGCGGTCGAGTACGATGAATTCCTTGCCCTGTTCGGCTGCGGCCTCCATGGCGAGGCCCATGGTACTGATATACGTGAACGAACGGCTTCCGATGTCCTGAATGTCATAAACCAGTGCGTCGATATCCTCCAGCATCTTGGGCGTTGCCTTGCGCGTCTTTCCGTAGAGCGAATATACGGGCAAACCTGTCACGGCATCGCGGTTGTCGTCTACACGGTCGCCGGCATGTTGGTTGCCACGAACCCCATGTTCAGGACCATAGAGCGCGACGAGCTTAACGCCTGGCGCATTGTGGAGAATGTCCACCGTGGAGCGCATGTCGTTGTCGAGTCCCGTGGGATTCGTTATCAGTCCAATGCGCTTACCTTGCAGGGATTTGAAGTCCTCTGCTTTCAAAACTTCAATACCTGTCTTGATTCTTATCTTGCCAGCACTTGCCGTTATACACATAAGGTGTGCAGAGATTACACATATTAAGTAAAAAGACTTCCGGTTCATAGTTCAATGCGTAATTCTGAATGCTCAATTAAATTTCAACAGTCCGAGTGTTCCTTCGGTGTTGGTGAACAGTATCTGTTTCTTTCCGAGAGGAACGACGGTGTTCATCAGGGAATTCCCATTCTTGTGTTTCCACAGCAGTCGGCCGGTTTTGCCTTCGAGAGCAAAGCTTACGCCGTCGTTTGTACTTCCATAAACAATTCCGTCTTTTTCGGGAAGCATACATGGCGCATGTTCGTAACCTATGTCTACGTGCGTAGCCCATAGCTGACGGGGCGTGTCGCTGCTTGATGAGTAGCATACGATGCTGTCCTGCATTGTTTTGGCATACAGGCGCTCGCCGTCTTTCGACATTCCCAGACTTTCGCGTACTTTCGACTGGTATGTACGCCAGATGGTTTCTCCGGTGTTTATGTTGATGGCAGTCATGGCGCGCTGTGGGTCTACAATGAATACGCGGTCGCCTTTTGTTACGGGCCATACCTGCGCCGGCGAGAAATGCATACGCGTCATTCCACCAGTCCATTTCCACAGTTCGCGCCCGTCGGTTTTGCTCAGACAATAGAGCGTGTTGTCCCATGCGCCGAAGATTACCTTGTCCTTCGTGACAAGGGGACGGGTCATGACGTAACCTCGTAGTCCACGGTACGCCCATACCACTTGTCCTGTCCTGATGTTGATGGCACGGAACGTGGAGTCGCTGGCTCCAATATATGCTATGCCTTTATCTATAGTTACACTGCCCAGGACAGGGCCTGTGGCCTGTACCTTCCACAGCAGTTTGCCGTCCGTGGCGGTCACACCATAGATGTTCTTGTCGGCTGAACCAAAAACTACGATACCTTTGCTTACCGTTGGTCCGCCAATGACGCGGTGTCCGGCCTTGAAGTCCCAGAGTTTCTTTCCGTCTTTCAAGCTGAAAGCCTGAACGTGGCCTTCATCGTCGCCTACGTAAATCCGACCTTTCTCTACGCTGGGGGAACTGTATACGGCAGAACCAACCTGCGTGGTCCAAACCTCTTCTACCTCGGGGTATTCCTGGTTTACGCTGTAATCAGGGTATTTTCCCGCCTTTCCGTTAGGGTCGTAGTCTGCACGTTCCATCGTGTATGTTTTAACGAGTTTTTTGTCCTCACCTACACGCTGTACATATGCTTTTATTTCCTTATTATTTACTTCGTAGATGCCATACCCGGACTTTTTTTCATTGTCTGGCAGGTTGCTGCGCATAAGAATGCCAGGCAATCCGTCGTAGTTCAGGTTGCGCAGCGCATGATAATGTCCGCCTATGAACAGGCGAACGTTACCAGGCTTGCGCAGTGCATCGGTTACGTCGTACCAATTGTCCACGTCGCCTTCCGTTAGTGGATAGTGGGTTACAACGATGGCTGGCATATCTTGATGGGCTTCTAAGTCCTTTTTTGCCCAGTTAATTACGTATGGAGAAACGTGTCCGTATGCCATCTTGAGCAGTGGCCCCGTGTTGAAGAAGAGGAAATGCACACCGCCAAAGTCGAAAGCGTAATATTCTGGTCCAAAGATTTGGCTATAGGCTGTGCAACCTGATTCGCTCCATGTTGTTTCGTGATTACCGAGACATACGTGGTAGGGCATCTTGAGGTGATCCAATATTTCCTTCACCTTGGCGATGGTCTTGCTGTCGCCCTGGTCTGTGAGGTCACCAGTTACAAGCACAAAGTCAATGCCTTCGGTCTTGTTGATCTGGTCTACGCTTTTCTGCAGTGCCTCAGTGGGGGCATTACTGCCGGGGGAGAGGTGTATGTCGGTGAGCTGAGCAAAGCGAAATGGCTTTATCTGCGCCCATGCTGTGCTGACGTTAAGGAGGGCGATCAGCAGGAGCGTGGAGCCTATGCTTTTAGGGTTGAGGTGGTCAAAAATGAGGTGCATGGTTTTCATGAAGAGAATGTGGAGTGTTATTTCAGTAAGAAGTCTACGATTTGCTTCATCAGGGTGTGGCGTTCAGCCTGACTCTTCACGGTTTCAAAAGGTATGCCCATTACAAACGTGCGGTAATCATCACCATCGTAGGCTACTGCCGCGCTCAGGTTGTTCTCTGTGGAGCGCATCACGGTATAGGCCTGTTTTGCGGCTGGCTCTATGGCGTCCGGACTCTGTACGGCGTAGCATTCTGAGTTCAGATCGTTGTGGTAGGCAAATGCACCCTCTTGACGGCCTATGCCCGACTTTACCCAGCCTACTTTGCCGCCTTTGGCAGCTTGTCCTACTCTCCATGTATATTTCAATATATCTTCAACGAACTTCTTGTCCTCTTTCAGTTCTTCACGGTTCAGTAATTGCTCGTCAATACGCAAAGGATTGTCCCAAATGTCGGAGGCTACGTATGATCCTGTGGCGAGCAGGCGACCTCCGGCCTTTAGATATGCCGTGAGTTGCTCTTGCATAAGTTTTGAGTATACTTTATTGGTCAGTGGGAGAAGTTTTCCATGTCCCATCTTGGTTTGGCACTCTTTTCCAAGGATCAGATCAACCATCTGGTAGGGTTGGAGGGGAGTAATGCCTGTTTCCACAGCTTTCTGACTGGTGGAAAGGAAATTCTTTCCTGCTGCCAGCAGGGCTTCGCCGTGTGTGGCCGGATAGTCGAAAGTGTTTCCGGCAATCACTTCCTTCTCATAGTTGCCATAGCTGTCGCCAAAGCCGCCTGCATCGTCATCCATCCATGGAATGTTGCGTCGGTATTCCTTCTGGCCGCCTATGTAGGAGATGTCCTTGAGGTAGGGCACGCCAAAATCCACTTCAGGAAGGAAGCCTGCCAACCGTTTACTGGCTTCGTCGGGTGCCTCGAAGTCAGCTGGTGCTCCAATGCGGTTAAATCCATTTACAATCATTACGGTCTGCTGTCGCATGTCGTTACTGGCAAGTCCTGCAGAGAGTATTTCAGAGTCGAAACTGCGACCGCCGTCGTTCACGGCCACTACCTTATAGCTGCATACTTTTCCGGGTTGCAGTTTTGCCGTAAACCGAGTGTCGCTCACGAGGGTCCCGTTATCCCAGTCGCCTGAACCTATGCGTTGATATACAATGTAGCGGTCAGCTACGGCTGTAGGCTCTAAAGTGTCTGGTGTCTGAGTCCATGAGAGCTCTACTTCGTCGGCAGCTGAGGCTTTTAAAGCCATTTGTTGTACTGGGAGCGGTTGTACCACATAGGTTTCGCCTCTCTGAGCACTGATGAATTGCAGCATTGCCTTGTAAATGGCACGGCTAACTGTGAAGCGGAAGCGTGGGTCAAGACCATAACGCATGTCGGCAAAGTTCTGATGAGATAAGAGTTCCAGTAACATGGCAGGTACTTTGGGCATCCATGCCTCGAAATAAGGTTTGTTCCAGATTTGTCGCCTGTTCCACTTAGGTTCGTACATTCTCCGAACGTCTTGTGTGATGTTGCTCTGCACGAGATCTGCCAACTGGTGGTTCATTTTCGTTGAAGCACCATTGAAGTACTCTCCTTCGTAGTGTTCAGAGTCATAAATAGCCAATGTTCCCACTGTTTGGTCGTTGAGAGTGGTGCCAGCATCACTGTGAAACGCAAAACTGAGGTCGAGCGGAATGCGCAGACCCTCTTCCTTCGGATTTACTTCTGATCCTCCGGCCAACCAGTTTACCCACAGGCCGCGATCCTTGTAGTCATCTACGTAGTCGTTCTTTCCTTGGGTCAAATCATATATGCTGTCAGGAGCGCCAGCCCATTGCATCCAATATCTGGCCCCTTCCAAAAAACGTGGACAGTTGCTGGTTATGGCATCTTCGAGGGTTATAGGGTCAAATTGACCATCTTTCACCTTTTCCATGTCGGTGAATCGGCCTACGTTACCAATACCCCCTCCAAATTTTACGGCGTCGGCCGTCAGGAGATGGGCTTTCTTTTCGTCTGTGAGGTTGGAAAGTACTACTTTATTATTGTCCGCCGTTCCTGGATCTGATTTGTCAAACCGATAGCTACCCAGATATATCCACGTGCCGCCTCCCATCTGCTGGTTCACGCTTACGGTGGTCTTTCTGCCTTGGTGAATTACGGTGTAACGGGCTTGTTCGGTGCTATTGGGCAGGGATTGGTAGGATACATATACGGCGTACTCTCGGGTTTCGGGCAATTGCGGAATCCACTCAGCCTTGCTTTCTGCGCCTTTGCGTGTGGTGAGGGTCTGACGGTAAGTACCTTCTTTAAATGGATTCTCGTGGTTGATGTATACGAGGCGCTTCATGGCAAATCCTTCGCTCTGGCCGTCTGTCCAGGGTTGTTCTCCGTCCGTTGTGCGGAAGGTGGAAGCGTGGGAGAGGTTGATGTTGGTGGCTGATTGGCGCTCATATTTGTCGTCATTATCGTTCTGAGGGGGTGTGAGGCTCACGCCGTCGTTGTCTACGATGACTTCAATGGGATTGGCATCTCTTTCTCGGGGCATCAGCACGTGGGCACCGGCATTCTCAAGCATGGGAACGAGGAACGGCAGTACGTAGCTCTGTGTGTAGAGGTCTTCTACGGTCTGAAAGATGCGTGCGCGCTGCCACTCCCAGCGATCGAGCTTGGGTTCGTAATATTTGCCGTGGCTTTGCCACATGGCGATGTGGCGGTTCTGTAGTCCACGGGTAATCGGGGTGGGGAGGTCAAGGTTCGTAGTCAGTGGAGTGACATTTTTGGTTTTAAAAGTCTTGTCCTTCACTTTCCCGGAGCGCAGGCCTATGGGAATCAGATTCTCAATGGGGTCACCTTCAGCCAAGAGCTGCAGTTTGAGCTTTTTCCACTCTTGAGGCAATATATTTTTCACTCCGGCATAGATCTCCGCTACGTTGTCTTCGCGATAGGGGATATAAGAGGAGTAGTCACCGGCATAGACGGTAAGGGTTTTCTTGTGAGTACGGATGGAGTCAATCTTGACGCGGCCCACGTTGGTGAGCCGGCGCGATACTTGGTCAAATACTTCGCCGATTTGTTTGCGCAATTCGGGCGTATCATTCTGGGCCATGAGCCCTGGGGTTGCTATCAGGGCCAGCAGAGCGGCTCCCAGCAGTGTGCGTTGTAGTTTTATCATGATAATGTTATTTATTTTCAAAAATAGGGCCTTCTGAGGAGTGGCTGCTACTTGAGCAGGTCCCATTTTCCTTCGAGTCGACGCAACGTCTCTAAACGGAAGGCTCCCGGCCATGCTACGAGCCAGTCATTAATGCGGTGGAACGGTTCTTGTGAGGCAAATCCCCAGCGGCACTCAAAGTACGCCTCATTTTGTGAGCCGAGTGGACGCAAATGATCATTGATCATGAGTGTTCCGTCTGATACGAGTTGATTACCGTTGTTCCAAATAGCCGCCGCTTTCTCTTTCCACTGACGGTCGCCTGTCCGTCGGGACAATTCTATCCATTCAGGAACCCAGTACAAGGCGTAGGGATCTAAATGGTGGTGCTGAACAGAGACGGAAGTGGCTCCGAAGGTGTGATAATGGTATTCAGTAAAGTTGTCGCCTACCGGATACACCTCATTATAATGCCATAGCCACGTGGAGAGATAGTAGGATATGGCTACCGCGTCGTCCAGATAGGCCTTTTCACCGGTGATTTGGTGGAAGCGCATGGCTGAGCGCAGCAGGGCGATTGACGATTCTTTGTCGATGCACCATGTGTCGAGTGCACCGGCTGTGGTGAATCCCTGCTCTTTGAGTTCGGTCAGATAGTGACGATAAGCCTTTTGAGCTGAGGAGAGGTAGAGTGCGTTGTGGCTCCTGCGATAGGCTTCTATCATGGCCGGAACCAAGAAGCACCCCACTGTGCCTTCCCTGTAAATGCACTCTCCGTTGGGTTTCCACCCTTTGGCATAGCATCCGTTTTCCTGCTGGTCGTCCATTACGAAGTTGCAGATGCCATAGGCCAGGTGTTCATACTCGGGTCGCTGTTGGCCACACTTTTCGGCTACGTCGAAAGCTTCGAAGTAGTTGAGTGCAGCCACCCCCAGATTACAGGCATCGATGGCTCCTTCGGGCTTATGGTACAGCAGGTTATCATAGTTTACAATAAATAGGCCGTTGGGCAGTGCGCACTTGCTCCAGGTGTCGAGCGTGGTCATGCCTTTGTCTAATGACTCACGGTTGCCTGTTTTCAGATAGTCGTGCAGAAGCGAAATGGCGTAGGAGGCATTCTGGCCACACCAGCCAATCTCATATTTCCATCCACTGCGTTGTTTCCAGGAGCCGTCGGCCGTTAGGTTCAGTCCAATACTGAAGCCCTTATATGGACCTTCTTCGGCCCAGAGTGAATTCTTGGCATACGCTATTCCGAACTCCCACAGCCGCTCGGGAGAGTAGATGTGGGCCAGCTGTTTGTCGGCCTTTTGCCATGCGTAATGTAGAAAAGACTGCATGGCGGTGTGTTCGGGCTGGGTGGGTACGATGTGGAGGTAGAGTGTAAGGCTCACTTGCTGTCCTTTCTGGAGGGGCCGGGCTGGGCGAATGCCTTTGGTGAACCTGTCGCGTGAGGCGTAGCATGTGGGCATTTCTTCTTCTGGCCAAATGTAGGCATGCGTGGTCCGAAGGTCTTCCGGCTGCAGCGAGATGGCGAAGTCTTCGTGATCTGTCTGGGGAGTGGTGCTCCATGAGGCGATGGCATATTGTTCTCCTTCGCTGTACATGGCTCCGGGAATGGGGGTGCGGCGGTAGGAATAAGTGCGCCACTCTCCGTTTTCGCTGGCACCCTTGGGTTCCAGACCTTTGCCCCAGTGGTTCCCGTTATACGAAACGGAGGGTATCATCCAGAAACTGCTTTTCTGGGGGTGTGTGAGTCGCACTTCGATGCGTGTGGAGTCAATGTATTGCTTTGCCTTGAAGTGATAGGTGATCTGAAACGTGGCGGAGTCGAGCATCGTTGTTTTTACCTTTTGCGAGAGCCCATTGGTTCCGGTCACGGAGAGTGTGGCTACGCTTTGGCTGTTTCTCGTGATGGTCAGTCCTTCGCCATGCTTCTGGAGCTTGAGGGGCTGTACGGCCATGACGGACACGGAGAGTCCTAAGGTAAAGGCACAGATGACGATCTGATGTATTCTCTGCCAGATAGATGTTGTCATGTCTTTATCAGAATAGATAGAGTAATGATGTAGTAGAGTTGACGTGCGAAATTACTAAATATTCCTGACATGCGCGCGTATATGCCCGATTAATTAATGACTTTGGACTGTCTTTGGCCTATTTTGGCCGAATAGTTGGTGAGCAAACGTCAAAATTGCCTGAGGCGAGGTAACCGTTAGTCTTTTTTCTGTAATGTGCGGACGCGTTTGTTATTGCTGATGGCGGTTTCCTTGTAATGCAGTATGAGTTTCTCCATGCTATTTCTGAACGCGACAATTCCGGTCTCTTCGGTCAAGCGTAGATGAGCGTTTGCCGTTTCTATGAGTTCGCGGTAGGCCTGTTCAGCTTTCAGTCGTTTTTCCACAAGGTGCACGTGGCCTATGGCGTATAGCTTCCGGCTTCTTTTGTCCACTGCAGCGCTAAAGTCTTGGCCTGCCTGTAGAATCTGGTCCACCCAGGGACGTAGATGCAGCCTTTCTACATGGGGCAAAAGCTTTGGGGTGGTTAGCAGCTCTGTCAGTTGGCGAGTACTGGCCAGCAGATCTACCTGTTCCATGCGTGGGTTGATCCGATGTTCCTTCATGATCCATGCTACGGCCTCTACGCTTTCTCTTGTGGCCTCGTCGGTGGGGCAAATCGACATTCCTTTTACGATCATGTAGAGTGCACGGTAAGTGTTACCCATGTGGAGTCTCTGTTCCTTGACCTGTTCAGTTTCTATTCTACTCTTGTGTTTGCGCATTTCTTTCTGAAAATCGGCTGTAGCAGCTTTCAGCCTGATGACCTCGTCTGTCATAAGTGCAGATGCGGTGCTGTCTCGGCGGAGTGTCTTGAGTGAATCCTTCAGAAACTCCAGACTCTGCGAACTGTGGAGCTGTCCGAGGCTGATGACTGTGAATTTCTTGTTCATGTAGTTGCGTAGTATTGCTGTTTGTATAACGAATTTCGTTTCTTAATATTGTATTTCATGAAGAAAATTTCTTGTAAATTAGAATTACATCTGTAATTATGTATGTAAATTTTATGTATAGATAAATAGCATATAATATTTTAAATAAACATTCTATATCATATAGAATTACATATGTAATTTAATATAAACATTTTCAGTCATAATGAATTACATGGTAGAGTCTGTATAAACGGCGGTAGAATTGCTGTTTATGGCCGTTGAGAGACGGGAATCAGGCATGTTATATGAGATTTTGTAACATAAATCACGCCATCTTCTTGGGTGGGAGGGAATGTTTTTGTAATTTTGCGTGGGAATTTTAACAGAATAGCCATAATTAATTTAAGATGAATCACAAAACCTTGTTGATCGGGGCTATGGCCCTGATGTGTGCCCTCGGAGGCACATCAGTCAGTGCGCAAAGCGACATTCCTGACTACACTCCCTACATTCTCACTCCTCCTGCACCGGCTACTCCGCGCATCAACAGTGCGAAAGCCTTTGGCGTGAGGCCGGGTTCCCCCTTCCTCTATACGATTGCTGCCACCGGACAGCGTCCTATGAAGTTCTGGGCCGAGGGCCTTCCTAAAGGACTCACGGTAAACCAGGAAACGGGCCAGATTTCCGGAAAAGTAAAGAAGGCAGGAACCTACCATGCTAAGCTCTATGCTCAAAACAGTCTTGGAAAGGCCGAACGCGACTTGCGCATAGAGGTGGGCGACCGTTTGGCGCTTACTCCGCCTATGGGTTGGAACAGCTGGAACTGTTGGGGAAACAGTGTGAGCCAAGAGAAGGTGATGAGTTCCGCCCGAGCTATGGTGGACAAGGGGCTGATTAACTACGGATGGAACTATATTAACATAGACGATGGTTGGCAGGGCATTCGCGGTGGAAAATACAACGGCATTCAGACCAACCGCAAGTTTCCTAACATGAAAAAACTCGCCGACGACGTGCATGCCATGGGGCTTAAGCTCGGTATTTACTCCGGTCCATGGGTGGGCACCTATGCTGGCCACATTGGTAGCCAGAGCGACAATGCTGATGGCACTTATGACTGGATAAAACAAGGTAAACACAACGAAAATTACAAGTATACCACTCCCGAGGATCCTGAAGGAAGGACTGTTCGTAAGGAACACTACTATCACGGGATGTATTCCTTTGCATCGAACGACGCCAAACAATGGGCTGATTGGGGTATTGACTACCTGAAATACGATTGGAACCCCAACGATTTCTATTACGCAAGCGAAATGCACGACGCTCTGCGCTCCACTAACCGTGACATCGTCTACAGCCTTTCCAATTCGGCACCTTATGGCGATGCACCAGTGTGGAAAGAGAAACTCAACTGTTTCCGTACCACCGGTGACATCAGGGACAACTGGAAAAGCGTCTTCAGCATAGGCTTCCAGGGGGCAGGACAAGTGGGCTGCCTTCAATGGGCCGGGTCATTGGGCCGACCCCGACATGCTTGTAGTAGGCATGGTGGGATGGGGGCCTCACTTGCATTATACCCACCTCACTCCGGACGAGCAATATACCCATATTTCACTCTGGGCCATGCTTGCATCACCGATGCTCATTGGTTGTGACATGTCACAACTCGATCCATTTACGATAAATCTGTTATGCAACAGTGAAGTAAACGATATAAATCAAGATCCCTTAGGTATACAGGGCTACCGCATGTATAACAGACCCGAATACGTAACCTACGTCAAGCAGCTTGAGGATGGCAGTATGGCTGTCGGCCTGTTCAACATTTCTGACCAGCCCCTTACGATCGGCTTCATACCCAAGAGCCTTGGCATTCGTGGCACTCAGAAGGTGCGCGACGTATGGCGTCAGAAGGATGTGGCCGAAATAAAGGATACAGAACGGTTCGATACAGAGGTTGCACCCCATGGGGTGGCTCTGGTAAGGGTTTATCCGGGTAATCCGCGTCATCGGAGAGTAGAAGTGTCACGTGGTGTAGACCGCAAATTTTAGAAGTAGGACAGTGAGGCGCCCGATGGTCATTATTGTACGAACAGAAGATTTCGGTCATCCATTGGCTACTCTATTGGAGGACTAAAAACAAAAGCACCAGGAGCGTTTAGCTTCTGGTGCTTTCCTTATATAATAAGAAGGATTACAAATGCAGCTTCTTGGCAATTTTCTTGGGAAGTGCGTCTTTGTGAATCAGGATGTTCATGGTTTTGTAGGCCATGTAGGCTTTCGAAATATAAGCGCAACCATGATAGCGGTTGTAGTCGCCCCATGAATTTTTCATCATGTAGTATTCCTTTTCGTTTTGATCCTTTGCCAGACCATATATTACCATGCCATGATCGTCGGTGGTGTTCCAGTTGTCGTAAGCCTCTTGACGAAGCTCTGGGGTGATGACCTTTTCGCCCTTAATATCCTTCTCGGTCTGCTCTTTGTCGCCTGAAGTGCCGATCCAGCGAGCCTGATCGGAACCGGTAGCATCGCTTTTGGTCTTTCCCTCGGGCACTAAAGCAATGCCCTCGTGTGCGCCGCGGCGGCCAAAGTCGTCTTCGCTTACGTCAGCACCCCATGCGAAGGTATAGCCGTTCTTGATGGCACTCTCCATGACTTCCATGAACTCATCGAGTGGCAGATTGTAGCTGAGGCCCCAGCGCCAATTGTCTTGCACCTCAATGGCAAAGCTGGTGTAGTAGTCGTGATGGGTAAACGAGGTGAGGCTTATGTAGTCGTCCATGTTCAGTCCCAGGCTTTGGGCAAAACTCTGTGGCGTATAGGTCTTTCCTTCGTATGTGAAGGTTTCGGGCACTTTGCCAATGTAGGCGTCAAGCAGGCCGCTGAACGCGTTGGGCCATGCAGGGGAAAGCGTCTTGAGCTTGCCTTTGGCAAGAGCTTCAACAAAGGCTCCGCTCACGGCATTGAGCTCGTTGAAGTTGAAAAGCGTATCACCTACCAACGTTCCGGGTTTAGGCATGGCGTCTTCAGGGCAGATGCCATAGTTGCGCAGGCAGTAAACGGCGTCGTAGAAACTACCGCCTTGGGAATACGATACATCACCATGCATGCGCACGGCTGCACGGGCGCGATCCTCGTAGGTTTTGTGAACCAAGTAGGCTTCGCACAGGTCATAGGTGCCCTTTTTCATACGAAGCAGTTCTGCTTCGAAGAATCCTAAGGACGAAAAGGCCCAGCAAGTGCCTGAACGATACTGATTCTTGACAGGAGTAATGGGATTCTCTACAACGGTAGTGAATACGGTTGAGTCTTTGTCTTCGGCCATGATGCTGCCGGAGCATACCAGCAGGCCAGAGAGTAGAAATGACTTTAGAATGGATGATTTGGTCATTTTGAATAAGTTGTGAATATATGAATTAAGATATTTTACTGACTTGAACTCTATGGGCAGAACGTGCTCATGGAAATGAAAATAGAGGAAAACCTAATACTGGTTCTTGGCTAAGAAATCCTCCACCTCATCAATGTGGTAAGGTATGTGGTCACGGCCCAGCATGCGTGCACCTTCGGCGGTGATGAGCAGATCGTTTTCAATGCGAATGCCACCAAATTCGCGATACTTCTCAATGGCGTCGAAATTGAGGAACTGCGCATTGGTGCCTTCGCGTTTCCAGAGATCAATGAGTGCAGGAATGAAGTAAATGCCAGGTTCATCGGTCACTACGAAGCCTTCTTGCAAGCGGCGACCCATGCGCAGGCTGGCCAGACCGAACTGGGAGGATGGCTGTATCTCGTCGTCGAAGCCTACATAGCGTTGGCCCAATGCTTCCATGTCATGTACGTCCATTCCCATCATGTGGCCTAATCCGTGAGGTAAGAACAAGGCGTGTGCGCCTGCCTGTACGGCCTCTTCGGTGTCGCCCTTCATCAGTCCGAGGTCCTTGAGGCCATCAACGATGTGCCGGCATACGTTCATGTGAACATCATACCAAAGAACGCCGGGCCGAGCAGCGGCCAGAGCTAGATCGTGACACTGCTCAACGATAGAATAGACTTCCTTTTGTTTATTGGTGAACTTACCACTAATGGGAGTAGTGCGCGTGTTGTCTGAGCAATAGTGAGAGAGAGTCTCCGCACCGGCGTCGCAGAGCAAGAGACGTCCGGCTTCCAAGTGGTTTTCGCCCGGATAGCCGTGCATCACTTCGCCGTGCATGGAAACAATCGACGGGAAGCTCACCATTGCTCCGAACGATTCTGCGATGCCGCTAATCATGCCGCTAATGAAGTGTTCCGTTACTCCGGGTTGGCATAGCTTCATCGCTGTGGTGTGCATCTTGAAGCCGACGGCGCATGCACGTTCAATTTCCTTAATCTCTTCGTCGCTTTTTACGGATCGGAGCTTCACAATAGCCTTGATCAGGTCTACGGATGACTGTTCTGCCTGCTGTGATGGCGAGAACCCAATGAGGTCCTGAAGTAATAGCTGGTGATCGTGGCGATAAGGGGGTAGGAAGTGAATGGTTCGACCTGCTTGGCGAGCGTTGTCGAGGAGTGTTCGGAGGTAGGAGAACTTTCCAGTATCCTTAATGCCTACTGCTTTACCCATATCGGCCACGCTATCTACACTGCCATACCATATAATGTCGTTAATGTCGATGTCATCACCGAGGAGATAATCCTTGTCATTGTCAATATCGAGTACGCCAGCCAAGCCATCGCGTTGTGCACCGAAAAAATAGAGGAAAGAACTATCCTGTCGGAAGGGGTAGCAGTTATATGGACCATTAACAGGACTTTCGTTATTGCCTAATATGAGAATAATACCGCTCTCAAGCTGTGCCTTAAGGGCGCTTCGGCGTTGTATATAAGTTTCTTTTGTAAACATAGTGTGAATTTTTGCGCAAATATACGTTTTTTCTGTCAATCGGGTATGTTGCAAGGCTGTTTTTTAAGCTACGATGCTGGTACAGGTGTTGTTTGGCCGCTTAGTAATGTCTAAATAAGTTAATAAAACGTATACTTTCTTATTTGAAGGTAGTGGCTGTCTGAAAAATTCCTAAATTTGTAGCCTAATGTGATGCAGTAGAACAAGTAAATAGCAGAATCATGGATATCATCAAGAATAAATGGTTGGAAATAGGAGTGGAAAACGTAGGTGCCGAGGTGGTGAGCATTAAGGGCATACGTACCGGCATTAACTATGTGTGGAACGGTGATGGGCGGTTCTGGAACAGACATAGTCCACTGCTTTTTCCATTGGTAGGCAAGTTGCGCGACGGAAGAACGAAAATCAACGGCGAAACCTACGAGTTGCCCAAGCATGGTTTTGTGAGTGATGCACCATTTTCGAAGATTGATCAGAATGACCGACTTCTGGTGTATCGATTGGAAAGTACTCCGGAGATGCATCGTATATTTCCATTTCCCTTCCGCATAGATGTGACGTACAAACTGAGGGCCAACCAACTGAAGGTTATATGGCGAGTACTCAATACAGGCGTCAAGATTTTGCCCTTTCACATAGGTGGCCACCCTGGAATTAACTATCCAGAGTATAAACAAGGGTCAAAGGTAAAGGCTTATGCCGGTTTTAGACGTCCGTCACCCATTGAAAGTGCTGCAGTAGGGAGTTCAGGATGTCTGAGCGAGGATCGGTATGATATTCCCATGGTCAAAAATCTATTGGAGATCACTGATGAATGCTTCAAAAACGATGCAATTATCATTGACCGATCCCAAGTGAAGTATATTGCGCTGTATGATTTAAAGCAGCGACCCTATGTCTCTATGGATTTTGATGCTCCGGTATTGTTATTATGGTCGCCCTACGGAGTTGACGCTCCATTTGTGTGCTTAGAACCTTGGTATGGCCTTTGTGATGCAGAGAATTTCAAAGGAGACTTCTATGCCAGACCCTATACCAATGTGGTAGCTCCTGGACACTATGTAGAAATGGGCTATACGCTCCATATGGATGCTGAAATATCGCGGAGTGCTATGTCCATCAAGAAGGAAAAATAATAAACTGGCAGGATATTTTTTTCAGGAAGAATTTAGAATGAGTAATCTTGAGATCTATTCCGCTGACACTGGTACGTCGTTGGAACTACCCTATGCTGACGGTGGTGTGAGGGCTGGCTTTCCTTCACCAGCGCAAGATTATATGTCAGAGGCCATTGATCTGAACAAAGAACTCATCGTCCATAAGGCAAGTACCTTTTTTGCTAGGGCAATAGGCGATTCCTTGGAGGATGCGATGGTTTTTGAGGGCGACATACTGGTGGTTGACAAGTCACTACGGCCTAAAAAGGGTGACATGGCAGTATGCTTTCTAAATGGAGAATTTACTCTAAAAATTCTGGAACCGCACAAGGATTACATGTTGCTGATTCCGGCCAATTCACAATATTCCCCCATTAAAGTGATGCCCGATGAATCCTTTCAGGTTTGGGGCATCGTAACTTATATTATTCATAAGGCTACCCAAAGAATATGATAGGCGTCGTAGACTGCAATAACTTCTATGCCAGTTGCGAGCGCGTTTTTCATCCGGAATTGAGAGGACAACCCGTGGTGGTGCTCTCAAATAATGACGGCTGTGTAATTGCTCGGTCTGCGGAAGCAAAGGACATGGGGATAAAAATGGGTCTTCCTTTCTATCAGGTGAAAAATATGATGGACGAGGGGCTCCTTCATGTGTTTTCTTCCAATTATACACTCTATGGTGACATGTCTCGAAGGGTGATGGCTATTGTAAGGGAAATGGTGCCGCGTATGGAGGTGTATTCCATTGACGAAGCGTTTCTCCATTTTCGAGGAGTGAAGGATGTTCATCAGTTGGGCTTAGAAATTTCTGAGAGGGTGGAGCTTTGGACGGACATTCCCGTGAGCGTAGGTATCTCTTTCAATAAGACGTTAGCCAAATTGGCCAGTAAATTTGCAAAGAAATATCGTGGATATCGCGGATGCTGTATCATAGATACTGAAAATAAGCGGATGAAGGCTCTGCAACTGACTAAGATTGACGATGTATGGGGTGTGGGTAGGAGAATGAGGAAGCGTTTGAATGATAAGAATGTGATGACTGCCTATGACTTTACGCTGTGGAGCCGCCAGCAGGTAGAGCACGAGTTTGGTATACAGGGTGTAAGGACTTGGCAAGAGTTGAGAGGTATGGAATGCTACGATATAGAAGCTGCAATAGCCAAGAAAAGCATTACTACGTCGCGTAGTTTCAAAGAAGCAGTGGCGGATTTCGATGAACTGAACAGATATGTGGCCGACTTTGCCGCACATTGCGCCCAGAAATTACGGAAAGAAAAAGGTTATGCTTCGGAGGTCATTGTTTTTATCCGTACAAGCATATTCCGTCAGGATTTACCCCAATATGAGAATGCCGCTAAGGTGATGATAGACGTACCCACTTCAGATGTGCGCGAGTTGGTAAATGCAGCAAGCCAGGGATTAAACGCTATTTTCCGTAATGGCTATGGCTACAAACAGGCAGGAGTGACGGTTGCCAATATTATGAACGGTGTAGTGGCTACTAATATGTATGATACCGTGGATCGCGAAAAACAGGAGCATTTTTTGCAGACCATTGATTTTATTCAGGCCCATTATGGCTACTATTCCATCAAAGTGGCACTGCAAGGTGATTGCAGTGGCAATATGAATCGAAAATATGCTTCGCCTTGTTATACTACCAATTTGGATGACGTAATAAAAGTAAAAATTCAATGAATGAAGTGTCCTACCAACACATTCCTACAGCTGAGGATTATTTTCAGAGCTTAGAAGAACTCCTTGGAGCTCCTGTGAAGGAAGATACATGGGGCCGATTGTACGGTCTGATGCAACGATTATGTGAGGACTATTCGGATGATAAATCTTTTTCCAACTTGTTTTCAAGATTGGGCTATGTGGCGCAGCAGCATGGATTGAAGGATAACGAGATACGGCTATTGCAGAACTTTAGGAGACGCTGTCATCATTTAGAACGAGATATGCTTACACCGACCCAACTGCAGAACGATGTGAAGTTGATGGCGCATTTTGTGGCTGCGGTGATGGGAAGAGATGTGC
This sequence comes from Bacteroidaceae bacterium, assembly GCA_017468985.1. GTDB lineage: Bacteria > Bacteroidota > Bacteroidia > Bacteroidales > Bacteroidaceae > UBA6382. The sequence goes on along the minus strand of JAFUHF010000021.1, from coordinate 116,800 downwards.
CATCCTTGCTCCGAATGCCACTGCCTGTCAAAGATGTGTATTTAGAGAGTGGCAACATGAGGTACTTCCGTAAAATGCGTGTGCAAGTATGTAGTTGGGATGATAAACTTATTGTGGCAATAAATGAAGATGGCGAAAAGATAAAAATTGACTACCATAACGGTGGTTATGATGGGGATTTGTGCTACATTTCTGCACTGCTTAGTAAGGGCATGCAGTTGAACCTTTTAGATACGCATGTTGAGGAAGATGGGGTCTATGTTCCCAAGACAATCATTGTTTGGCCGGACTATCTGGTAGACGTTTCTGCTCTTGCTGCTTGTTTTAAGGAGTATGGACATGATGAAAGAAACTATGTGCTGGCCAGATTGGAAAGTCATGAGGATACTTCGTATACTTTATTAGGACAAGTGGCAGGACAGTTCTTGGATGACATGGTCAATGCTGTTCCTGGTGATGTTCCAGTGACCTATGCTGCTTCTGTACGAAAGGTCTTTCATATGCAACCATTAGCATTCTCTTATGTCAGGATGAATGAAAAATTCTCCTTTCACGAAGAGGCTAAACGGCAGTTTAACCATATCAGATGTATGGTGGAGCAGGAAGTACGTAGGGGGCATGGCTTCAATGAAGAGCAAGGCCTCATCGAACCGTCTTTTCTTTGCGAAGCGCTGGGACTGCAAGGACGTATGGACTACCTCCAAGCTGATTACACACGTGTGATTGAGCAAAAAAGTGGAAAAATGGATGAGTTTCGCCATACGCACCGCGAGCCACACTATGTACAGATGATGCTTTATCAGGCGATATTGGCTTATAATGTGGATCAACCCTTGATGCGTACAGAAGCCAACCTGCTCTATTCGCGTTATGCAGACGGGCTATATAGGGAACAGCCTTATCAGCAACTATTGCGAGAAGCACTGGTCTTGCGCAACAGAATAGTGGTGCAGGAAGTGGCTTGCGCTGAAGGAGCGGCTGAAAAAGTACTGCAGGACTTGCAGGCTGACGATTTGTTAACAGAAAAAGTTAGCAAGCTATGGACTCAATGGCAGCGACCGGCATTGGAAAGGTTGCTCAAACCATTCCAAACAGGAGGAAATGAAAAGGACACCATGGCATTGAAGTATTTTTTTCGGTTCTATACTTTTTTAGTGCGTGAATTGCTGCAAGGTAAGATGGGAATCCCTGGAAATGCCGGTAAAGCCTTTTCTGATTTATGGCTTTTGCCTCCGGTGGTGCGCAGGGAGGTGGGCGATCTGTATTGGAAACTGCGAGTAACCAGACTGAAAGAAAAGGACGATGGTGTAACAAGTGTGTGCCTCCAGATGGAAAACAATGGCGACATGTTTCTTTCTAGTTTTCGCCGCGGCGATGCTGTATTGCTCTATTGCTACAAAACATCAGAGCCCGATGTGCGCCTCCAGTTCCTGATGAGGGGGCGGTTGAGTGAGGTAAGAACAGTTGAGGTAGAAGTGGAGCTCACACATCCGCAGCGCAACAGGCACGTATTTGATGGGGCTGATGCCCTTTTTGCTGTGGAGCATGATATGCAGGAGGCTGCCTATGGTCGCATGTTTGCCGGACTATACCAGTTTTTGGTGGGCAATGAGTACAGGCGCAGCTGGCTATTGGATCGGGTGCCGCTTCGCGTAAAAACTGACGCTATCGAAGTAAAGGGCGATTATGGCAGTTTGCTGCAATTGGTGGAAATGGAAAGAAGGGCTTGGGATGCATTCTTTGTGATAGGCCCACCAGGCTCGGGCAAGACGAGCAGGGCCATTCGCTCTATGGTGGAAGAGGAACTGCGAGCGACTGAAGGTTCTGTGCTGCTATTGGCTTATACCAATAGGGCGGCTGATGAACTTTGTGGCATGCTGGATGGTTTGCAAATAGAGGGTTGCGCAGTAGACTACATCCGATTAGGTGCCGAACTGTCAACAGAACCTGCATATCAAGGCCATCTCTTGGAGAAACGCTGCCGTCATCTGCAAAATGCGGAGGAGGTGAGAGAAATGGTGGCTGGTATGCGCATTTTCGTGTCTACAACGACCACCATCATATCACAGATGACACTACTCCGTCATAAGTGTTTCGCTCTGGCTGTCATTGATGAAGCCTCGCAGTTGCTGGAGCCCCAGTTGCTACCCTTGCTTTTTGCTCAGATGGCTGAAAGTGGAGAATCCTCCATTGCGCGCTTTGTTTTTGTGGGTGATCATAAGCAGTTGCCTGCCGTAGTTCAACAATCTTCTGAGGCTTCAACTTGTGAAGACCGTGATCTCAGGGCCATGGGGCTCACTGACTGCCGGCGCTCCCTCTTCGAACGTTTGCTCACGCGTCAGCAGCAGTCGGGCCGACACGAGCTTTACTACTTGTTGGAGACCCAAGGACGTATGCATCCTGAACTGTTCTCCTTTGTCAACGAGTATTTCTATGGCTGGCGTCTGACATGTATTCCTCTGCCCCATCAGCAGCAGACCATGGCAGAGCGCTTCCCTCATTTTTCAAAAAGAAACAGTTCTCACTTGGCTCTTGTCCTTGCCACGCAGCGCATGGTATTCCTCAACTGTCCCTCCACGGATTCTTCGGCTCATGAAAAAACTAACAGATCCGAAGCTATAGCTTGTGCACGCTGTATTGATGAGATCCGAAAACTATATGCTGCAGAGGGACGAACGCTCAGAGCAGAGCATATAGGAATCATCGTGCCTTACCGGGGTCAGATGGCCATGATGCGGTCTTTCCTTCTGGAATATGGCCTCCATGAACTTGAAGACGTAACGATAGATACTGTGGAGCGGTTCCAGGGAAGTGAGCGCGATATTATATTCTTTCTTTCTACAGTTCGCCATCCTTTTCAGCTCAGTTTTCTTTGTTCCTCATCCTATTTGGAACAAAGTGATAGCCGTGAGCCGTACGTGGTAGACCGTAAGTTGAACGTGGCATTGACTCGTTCACGCGAGCAAACCGTGATTATAGGGAATGCCTCTCTCTTGCGCCGGAACGATCTGTATGCACGGCTTATAGACAGTGTTTATTATGTAGACGATATCAATGAATACCCCCGTTCGGCGTGGGATATTCTAAATACATAGAAAATCCACAAGCTCGCGAATGGAGCTTGTGAATTTTTTCTGTGGGTTTACCTATAAACCTATTCTTCTGCAGAATCTTTTTCTGTGGAAAACTTGAAGACTGTATGGTGGCGATAAACTTCACCTGGGCCAAGATATGCATTAGGCCATCCTTCTACGCCTTGCAGGAACTTATTAGGACTATCGGGGTAGATTTGAGTTTCTAAGCATATGGCTGCGCGGCGAGGATAGGCGATGCCCTTCTTACCGACAACGGTGCCATCGAGGAAATTACCACAGTAAACCTGAATGCCCGGCTGGTCGGTGTAAACCTCCAATGAGATGCCTGTAACGGGGCTGTTTACGCGTGCTGATAATTGGGTGTCGTCGCCAGCGGTATTGAGCACCCAGTTGTGATCGTAGCCATGGCCATTTTTGATTTGCTCATTGTCGGCATCAATGCGTGTACCTACTTCTGTGGGTTGTGTGAAGTCGAATGGAGTCTCGAAGACGGAAGCAATGACGCCCGTGGTCATAAATGTACTGTCGACGGGGGTGAACTTATCGGCATTGATGTAGAGAATGTGGTTGGTAATGGGCTGCGTAGGATCGCCGTTGAGGTTGAAGTAGGAATGATTGGTCATGTTGATCACCGTTTCAGCGTCGGACGTGGCTTCATACTGAATGTCTATCTTATTGTCGTCCGTAAGCTTATAGGAAACCTTGGCCTCTACGTTCCCAGGGAAGTTCATTTCGCCGTCGGGAGAGGTAAGGCTAAGCTCTAAGGTTTGGGCATCCGGCTGTTCGGCCGTAAAGATCTTGTACTGCCAGCCTTCTGGTCCACCATGCAGGCAGTGGCCATAGTTGTTGGTGGGGAGCTGAATAACCTGACCGTTTACGGTGATTTGGCCTTTGTTGATGCGGTTAGCATAACGGCCTATGGCTGCTCCAAAGTCGGAAGGAATGCGCTGATACTTTCCGATACTGTCGAAGCCCAGTACTACGTCGGTGGGACGTCCGTCTTTATCGGGCACTACGATGGAGGCAATGCGTGCACCAAGGTTGGTAACTGTAACTTCCATTCCAGCACTGTTCTTCAGCACGTAGAGCTGTGTTTGAACGCCGTCCTGGCTGATCTGGAAGTCCTTCGGATTCAGACCCGAAATGGTGGTGCCCTCTGAGGAACCGCCGCTACAAGAGGCAAGCATTACTGTAGCAATGCCGGCCATTAAAAGTAACTTTTTCATGATGATATGATGTATGTATGACATGCTTAAAAACTGTGTGCACCACAAAGATACGGAAAATATTTCATCAAAGCGGATATACTATGTGATTTTTTCTTAACTTTGTGGGCGTAACAAATATTTTCTTAGAGAAATGAAAGGTATTGTTCTTGCAGGAGGGAGTGGCACACGGCTTTATCCTATCACGAAGGGTATCAGCAAACAAATGATCCCTATTTACGACAAGCCGATGGTGTACTATCCGCTTTCTGTGCTGATGTTGGCTGGTATTCGTGATGTGTTGTTGATTTCTACACCAGTAGATCTACCGAGTTTTCGCCGTTTACTGGGTGATGGCAGCAGTTTAGGGCTTCGCATTACTTATGCTGAGCAGCCTTCACCCGATGGATTGGCTCAGGCTTTTATTATTGGTAAGGACTTCATTGGCAATGATGATGTATGCTTGGTGCTGGGTGACAATATTTTTTATGGTAGTGGTTTGCCTACTATTCTGAAGGAAGCCGTGGCCACGGTAGAAGGTGAGCGAAAGGGTACGGTGTTTGGTTACAGAGTGAATGATCCGCAGCGCTATGGCGTGGTGGAGTTTGATGCGGATAAGAATGCCATTTCCATAGAGGAAAAGCCTGCATTTCCCAAGAGTAATTATGCCGTAGTGGGGCTCTACTTCTACCCCCACGATGTGGTGGACATTGCTGAGCAGATTAAGCCCAGTGCTCGCGGAGAGTTAGAGATAACGAGTGTAAATCAGGCCTACCTCTCGCAGGGCAGACTCAAGGTGGAAACGCTTGGTCGCGGATTTGCTTGGTTAGATACCGGAACACATGAAAGCCTAAGCGAGGCTTCTACGTTTATAGAGGTGATCGAGAAGCGAACGGGCCTTAAGGTGGCTTGCTTGGAGAGTATAGCCTTGGAGAATGGTTGGATTAGTCCTGATGAATTGCGAAAATTTGCCCATCCCATGAACAAAAACGAGTATGGCCAATACCTGCTGAAGCTGGCCGATGATTATTCTTCTTGAGTGTTGACAGATGGGGATTCTTTAAGAAGGGGCTTCTAATGTAGTTTGTCTTTCTGTATTTACGTCTCCCTTTGTAAATAAATGACTAGGCCGCCGGTGTTATGACGCCGGCGGCCTAATCTTATGTTGATTTTATTTTTTATGCTTCTTGGCTTGCAGTTTTAACTGCTTCTGCAGTTCCTTTTCTGCTGCCTTTACGCCTTTTTCTTTCAGCGTAATGGTGTAAGCCTTAGCTATGGCTGCCGATTCAGCCTCCTGTTCGGTGCTGGCGAAGGCGTGCTTATAGCCTTTTTGCTCTTTCCAAAGGCCACGGGTAAAGTCGGGTACGGCCACTGAGGCGCAGTTGTTGTCCATGGACAGTTCGCCCAATTCAGCCAGACAACACCATTCAGCCAAGTCATATACGTCAATGTCAAGTGGCAGACCGTTTTGCAAGCAGTACACCAGTCTGCTGTCCATTACGAAGTCCATGCCGCCATGTCCTCCTACTACCTTTGCTTCTGCGCCATATTTCTTCAGGATGGGGGACTGATATTTTTCTACTAAGGCTTTACGGTCCTTTTCTGACATAAAGGAGTGGCTTGAAAGATTGTCAACTTGTGGAGTTACGCCTGACTGTTTCATCTGTCCAGCATCAAGGGCATAACCTTCTATGGGATACTTATTGGCAAATCCCTTGGTGCCTGTCAGCTGGTAGAGGCGGTTATAGGGCTGAGGATTCATCACGTCGTGCTGTATCTCTATCACCTTGCCTTCTTCCGTACGGATCAGGGTGGTGGTATGGTCGCCATTGCGGAATTCCTCCTCGCTGCAATCCTTCCCAGTGAGTTCTTTCACAAGTTTCGGACCTGTGGCTGGCTTAGTATCCATGGCCACGAGGGTTTTCATGCGGTCGCCGCGGTGGATGTTTAGCACTTGGGCAATAGGACCCAGTCCATGGGTGGCGTAAACGTCTCCGCGGTGCTTCTGATTATAGTCTAAACGCCAGTTTTTCCAGTAAGAGCTCCAGAATTCGGTAAGGTTGTGAATGTAGGCTCCCTGCACGCGGAGAACTTCGCCGAAGACACCCTGTTGGGCCATGTTGAGCGTGTTCATCTCGAAGAAGTCGTAGCAGCAGTTTTCCAACAGCATGCAATGCAGACGTGTTTGTTCCGAGAGGTTAATCAGGTCCCAGCAATCTTGCAGGTCCATGGCCGAGGGCACTTCTATGGCAACGTGCTTACCATGTTGCATGGCGTATTTGGCCACGGGTACGTGGTGCACCCAGTCGGTGGCAATGTATACGAGGTCTACATCCTCTCTTTTACAGATGTCTTCATATCCCTTCTCTCCGCTATAGACGTCGGCTTCGGGAAGCCCAGCCTGTGTCAGGTACTTCTGACACCTGTCTGCGCGTTCTTTTTCGTAGTCGCACAGTGCGACGATCCGCACACCGTTAATGTGCGTCCAGCGGCTTACTGCACCTGGACCACGCATGCCTAAGCCTACGAATGCTACTCTTACTACGGGCATGGCCGGAGCGGTGAGGCCCAGTGCGCTTTGCTGTCCGGCAGGACGTGCAGGGGTTTCTACTACAATGGTTCCTTTATCCCAATGCCACTTTGTTTCTGCCATTGTGGGCAGGGTCAGTATAAGGGCAAATGCCACGGTCAGGCTTGCCCATGATATTCTTTTTGTCATAATGATAAGATATGTTTTTAGTCTTTATACATTTTCCAAGGTTTGCGATAGGTCGGAGTGATCAGCTTATCAGCTTGTTTATTGTGGAAGGTCTGGTGAGCTTCGTCATACGTCAGGCTCTCTTTCGGTCTGGCGGCAATGTTGCCCATGTGTGCATATTTGGCACAGATACTTCCGTTCGTAATAGGACATGCCGTGGCCAGGTTACGGTTGCGTATGCTTTCAATGAAATTGGTCGTATGGTCGTAATGCTCATTATTTGTAGGAGTTTTCTTTACGGCCTCCAGTTTGTTTCCGTTGGGTATTACTTCCCAGCTTTCCCTATTGGCAACGAGTGTGCCGTTTTGGCCTTTGAACTCTACGCCATAGTTTCGGTCGTAAGGACCGCTTTGCAAGGCCGAGTTACTCCATTGCATGATGAAGTCCGGGAACTCGTAGAGTACTTTCAGGGTGTCGAAGGTTTCGCTGAAGTTGTTTGGATAAGCTAAGTTACCGCCCAAGGCCACTACGCGCCGAGGCATTCCCTTGACGTTCATTCCCCAGAGGCCCATATCTAAGAGGTGTACCCCCCAGTCTGTCATCAAGCCTCCGCCATAGTCCCAGAACATCCGCCACAAACCATGAAAGCGCTTTTCATTGAAGGGGCGTTGCGGTGCAGGGCCTAACCACATGTCGTAATCCACGCCTTGAGGCACCGGCTTGTCGGCTACGCGAGGCAGTATGGCGGCATAAGCGAAATTCGCCCAGATGTTGACGCGTGCTATCTTGCCCAACTGGCCACTGTCTACATACTGTTTCATGCTCCTCCAGAGTTCTGAACTTCGTTGCTGCTGTCCCACCTGTATCACTCTGCTATATCTTTGAACTGCGGCTGTCATGGCGTCACATTCTGCAATAGTGTTGGCAATGGGCTTCTCTACATAGACATCCTTTCCGGCTGCGCAGGCATCTGTCATCATCAGGCAGTGCCAATGGTCGGGTGTACCGATTATCACGGCATCAATGTCCTTCCTCTCCAGTACTTTGCGGTAGTCCGTATAGAGCTCAGGTTTTCGTCCCCATGCCTTTTCGGCATCGGCAGCACGATTCTGGAGAATGTTTTGGTCTACGTCACATAAAGCCACGCAGTTCAGGCCCTTGTGGTTCATGATGTCGCTCAGGTCGGCCCATCCCATGCTTTTGCAGCCTATGAGGGCCACGTTAATCTGGTCGCTTGGGGCCATAGATGGGGCCAGAAAGTTTCCTGCCCTTAGGGCTTGGGGTACAATGAGGCCCGTGGCTAAGGCTGATGCAGATTGTTTAATGAATTTTCTTCTCGTTATCATGACTTAGTCTTTTATTTAAACATTTTCCACGGCTTGCGATAGGCGTGGGTGATGAATTGGTCGGCTTGCTTGTTGTGGAAGGTATGCTTTGCATCGTCGTAGCTTAGCACTAATCCGGTGCGTGCGGCAATGTTGCCCATGTGGGCATACTTGGCACACAGTGCGCCGTGCTGTATGGTGCAGGCGGTTTGCATGTTTCTCGTCCTGATACAGTCCAAGAAGTTGCCGGTATGGGCCACGTGCTCGTCGCCCCAGGCCATCATCTTGGTGGGTTCCATCTTATTCCCGTTGGGTATCACTTCCCAATAGTTGTAGTTGGTAATGATGGTGCCGTTTTCGCCCTTAAATTCCAAGCCGTTCACGCTTCCGTAGGGGCCTTGGCCCGTGGCGGTGTTGCTCCACTCTATGTTGAGCCCATCAAGTTCGAATACTACGTCAAGCGTATCCAGTGTTTCAGCTTTGTTTTGGGCATCTACGAAGTTGCCTCCCACGGCGATTACGCGATTGGGTACTTTCTTGATGTCCATGTGCCAGAGTGCCTGGTCGAGCAGGTGGGGGCCCATGTCGGTCATCAGGCCACCTCCATAGTCCCAGAACAGACGCCAACTGTGGTTGCGCGACTGACTGTAGGGGCGCTGCGGTGCCGGGCCTAACCACATGTCGTAGTCCAGGGTGGCTGGCGGTTCTTCATCGGGTGTGACGCTGGTCATCACTACATAAGTAAAATTCGCCCATATACTGACGCGGCCAATGTGGCCCAGCTGTCCGCTCTTGATGAACTCGTCGAGCTTTTTCCAGTGTTCTGCACTGTGTTTCTGCTGTCCCACTTGTACTACGCGCTGATACCTCTGCTGCGCGGCAATCATGGCGTCACATTCTCCTATGGAGTTAGCCACGGGCTTCTCTACATACACGTCTTTCCCTGCTGCACAGGCATCGGTCATGATGAGGCAGTGCCAATGGTCGGGGGTTCCCACTATTACGGCATCGATGTCCTTGTTTTCCAGCACCTGACGGTAGTCTCTGTACTGTATTGGTCTGCGTCCCCAGTTTTTCTCGGCATCGGCAGTACGGCGATCCAGTACTTCCTGATCTACGTCGCACAGGGCTACGCAGGCTACGCCCGGATTCTTCATCATGGAGGACAAGTCTGCCCATCCCATGCTCCGGCAACCGATAAGGGCTACGTTAATGACGTCGTTTGCACCCATTGCCGCTTGGGTTTTGGGGCTTCCTTGTTGGTTACTCATTTTAATATTCCTTTATTTAGTTGTTTCAAGAGTTTGCTCAGTGCTTTTTCCGCAGCTTTGGGGCCTTGGGCTTTCAGTGTGTGGGTGTAATGACGCGCAATGGAGTCGCTTACGACTTCCTGCTCGGCCGGTGCAAAAGCGTGGCGGAAGCCTTGCTGGTCGTTCCAGTGCCCACGCGTAAAGTCGGGCACGCGCACCGCTGCATTGTCATTATCCATCGACAGGGCTCCCAGTTCTGCCAGGCAGCACCATTCGGCCATGTCGTATACGTCAATGTCGAGTGGCAGGCCGTTTTGCAGGCAATACACCAGTCGGCTCTCCATGATGAAGTCCATTCCGCCGTGTCCGCCCACCTCACGGGCTATCTTCTGGTATTTTGTCACGATGGGCGACTGATATTTGGCTACGAGCGCATCGAATTCCTCTTTTCCCATGAATTCGTGGCCTGTCAGCTTGCTGCTTCCCTGGGTTTCCACGCCTGCGGCTTTCATCTGCGCTGCGCTCAGGGCATATCCCTCGGTGGGATACTTGTTCGCGTAGCCTTTGGTGCCAGTAAGCTGATAGCGGCGGTTGTAGGGCTGTGGATTCATCACGTCGTGCTGTATTTCTATCACCTTGCCTCCCACGGTGCTGATGAGCGTGGTGGTGTGGTCGCCGTTGCGATAGGGAGCGTCCAGCTGATCAAGGTCTTGGGGATATTCCTTTACGGCAATGGGCCCGGTGGCTGGTTTGGTGTCCATGGCCACGATGTTCTTGAAGCGGTCGCCGCGGTGAATGTTCAGCAGCTGTGCCACGGGGCCCAGTCCATGGGTGGGGTAGATGTCACCGCGGTGTTCCTTGTTGTATTTCAGCCGCCAGTTGTGCCAGTAGTTGGTCCAGTGCCACAGGCTATGCAGGTAGGCGCCCTCTACGTGCAAGATGTCGCCGAACAAACCGTGTTGGGCCATGTTGAGCGTATTCATCTCGAAGAAGTCGTAGCAGCAGTTTTCCAGAATCATGCAGTGCAGGCGTTTCTGCTCTGCCAGGTCAATGAGTTCCCAGCAGTCCTGGAGGGTGAGCGCTGCAGGCACTTCCACGGCGGCATGCTTGCCGTGCTCCAGTGCATATTTGGCCACCGGAACGTGGTGCTCCCAGTCCGTGGCCACGTAGATGAGGTTCACGTCTTCTCTCTCGCAGAGCTGCTTATAGCCCTCTGCACCGTAGTAGATGTCTGCTTCGGGTAGACCTGCCTGTGTCAGAAACTTCTGACACTTCTCGGCGCGTTCCTTTTCGTGATCGCAAAGAGCCACGATTCTCACGCCGTTGATGTGTGTCCAGCGCTCTACGGCGTAAGGGCCACGGTTTCCGAGTCCTACGAAGGCCACTCTCACGATGGGCAGGGCCGGAGTGGCCAGATTCAGTGCCGGTTGCTGTCCGGCAGGGCGCGGCGGAGTGTCAACAACGATGGTGCCTTTCTCCCAGTGCCATGTGGTTTCAGCTTGTGTGTCGGTGGGAAGTGCGAGGAGCGTAAGTGTCAGTAGCAGTAATGCTTTGTGTGTAAGTCCGGCAAGGGTGATTCCGGATTTTTCCTGATGGAGTCTTTCCATGATGGAGGTGGTCTGTCTCATTATTCTAAATAATATGCCACAAAAATACACATTATTTGCAATTACCACTGCACAAATTATGAACTTTTTGAATCAAAAACGTTAATTTTGCGCCAAGAATCTTACTGTTATGAAGTTGTCCATCCGTCATCTCCTGTTGTTGTCCTGCCTTTTGGCAGGATGGCTGTATGGGCCTTCCGTCGAGGCCAAGTCGGGCAAGTCTGTAGAAGCGCCCAAACCCTGCGATGCTGTGCCGTCGGCCCGTCAGTTGGCTTGGCACGACCTGGGCTTTTACGCTTTCATCCACTTTACTACCACCACTTACCGCGATCTGGAGTGGGGCTACGGCGATGCCTCGCCCGATGAGTTCGCCCCCGACCGTCTGGACTGTCGGCAATGGATGAACATCCTGAAGGCTGCCGGCATGAAGGGCGTGATATTCACGGCTAAGCATCACGATGGCTTCTGCCTTTGGCCGAGCCGCTTCACCGACTACAGTGTGCGCTCCAGTTCATGGATGAACGGGCAGGGCGATGTGGTGGGCATGGCTGCGCGCGAGGCGCGCAAGGCTGGTCTCAAGTTTGGTGTTTATCTCTCTCCATGGGATCGTCACGATATGCGCTATGGCACTCCGGCTTACGTGGCCTACTATCGTGATCAGCTGCGCGAATTGCTTACGCAGTATGGCCCCATCTTCGAGGTATGGCAGGATGGAGCCAATGGCGGCGACGGCTACTATGGCGGACTGCGTGAAAAGCGCACCATCGATAGCCGCACGTACTACGACTGGGCTACGACCGACTCCATGATACGCCAGTTGCAACCCTCCGCCTGCATCTTCAGCGATGCCGGTCCCGATGCGCGCTGGTGCGGCACGGAGAAGGGCTTCGTGGGTGAGCCTAACTGGGCTACCCTCCATCGAGGCAACTATGCTCCAGGCAAGGCGAAGACTGAAGGCCTTCAGCATGGCGAAAAGGATGGGGCCTACTGGGTGCCTGCCGAGGTGGATGTGAGCATTCGTCCCGGATGGTTCTATCATCAGAAGGAAGACACCCGGGTCAAGACCGTGGACGAACTGATGACCATCTACTATAATTCTGTGGGCCGTGGGGCCAACCTGATTCTCAACGTGCCTCCTACGCGTTCCGGCCTGATTCACCCCATAGATTCCCAGCGGTTGCACGACTTTGGCCGTGCCCTTCGCAAGGAGTTCAGCAGGCCGCTTCCGCGTAGCCTCGTCAAGGAGGTCTTCGCCTCGAATGAACGCGGTGGCAGAGCCAGCCGCTTTACCGCTCGAAATGTGGTGGACGGCAAGAAGCTCACCTACTGGGCCACCGACGATTCCGTATCGCAGGCCACCCTCACGCTGATCCTCCGCTCTCCTCAGCAGCTCCATTGCCTACGGCTCAGGGAGCCCATCGCTCTTGGGCAGCGCATTGACACCTTCACTGTGGAAGGCCTCACCTCGGCAGGGCGCTGGGTGCTGTTAGATTCGGGTTCTACCATTGGTCCTCAGCGCCTGCTCCGCATGGCGGATGAACCGGTGAGCCAGGTGCGCGTCACGGTGGGCAGCAGTCTGGCCTGTCCGCTCCTGAGCGAAGTGGCTTGCTTCCTGCCTCCTAAGGAAGGGTAGGGGCCGTTTCCCCTCTTTTTTTGTATTTGTTTGTGTTTTTCAGCAGTGGATGCTTCCTTCCTCATACAAGAAATCCCCTCTTTTCGGAGGGGATTTCTGCTGAGTAGCCCTTAGGCTGATGTCTGGAGCTCACTGTGCGAGCTGTTCTGACGTTTCTTCCTGCGAGGATTCGGTTCCGTCGGCTTCGTCTGATGGGGCAGAGGGGAGGGTGGCGTCGGAAGTGGGCTTGGACGGTTCTTTGTCCTGCTTTTCTTCCAGGGTTTTCACTCTCTTGTTCTGGCCGATGACGCTTTGCTTCTGAAACTGTATCTCCAGATTCTGGGTGCTGACGAAGCTGTCGTAGTCCGTGGTGTCTTGCACGAGGAGTACGGCGTTCAGGTGCTGAATGACCTGTCTGTAGGCCTCCTCGGCTTTCTTTCTGGATGCCCAGAGGTGTCTGGTGCCCTTGGGGAGCATTTCCTGGGTCCTGTTTTTCATCACCTTCAAGTACTCGTCGTTTTCATGAATCAGGGATTTTACCCATGTGTCCAATCCGAGAGCCTTCACGTCAGCGGAGTATTCGTCCGATGAGAGGTCAGTGGTGAGGTTGTAAATCAGGTCGCTCAGCGATGACATGTCCATCTTGGGCTTAATCTGGTAGTTGTCTATCAGGAGCTTCATCTTGTAGGCACTTTTTGCCAGTGCATCCGTGGGACTGATGATGTTGAGGCAGCGAATCATGTTGTGGACAACGCTGTATGCCTTGCCCACTCTTTTCTTAGCTGCTACTACATCCTTGGTTTTAAGATTGACTCTCAGTTTTTTCAACTGGTCGTCAAATTCTTCATTAGCAATTTGGAAAGCCGAAATGTCGGCTGCAAACTTTTCGCTCAGCTTTTCGCTGGCCGTCATGTGGCCATACGAGTTCATCAGAAACTGCTGACTCTGAGCTGTAGTGAATTTCTTCACATTGATTGATTTAACTTTCTGAATCATTTGATTGTTAAAAAATTGAAGTTAATAATGTTGGGCAACCATGTCTGGCCAGACGATAATGATGGGTGCCCTGATCTAAGATTCCCTTGCGCTTGGGATATTCATCTGTCGTTTGTAAAAGAATGATCTTGGGGTAATCTTTCCGTGCGCGTGTGGAACGGATGACTTCCCTGGGGTAGTCTCGCCATTCCTGTGTGGAACGGGGCGGCTTCCTTGGGGTAATCTCTCCGTGCGTGTGTGGAACGGATGACTTCCCTGGGGTAGTCTCGCCGTTTCAGTATGGAACGGGTTGACACTCCTGGGGTAGTCTTGCTGTTCCAGTATGGCACGGCCTTACTCACACGGATTGTTCTCTTCTCCGCTCATGCGGCAGAGGCAATACTCCACGGATGGTATGCAGGGAGTATGTCAGCGATGTCAAAGAACACGTGCATTTTAGAATAGAGGTTTGCCAACCTTTTGGTTTTATCAGCTCAGGGGGATTTACGATTTACTTCCTTTCAGTGTTCGTTCCTCTTGCTGTGTTTGCATATGGGCCTCACTGCCCGTGTATTTCTTAAGGTAGAGCACCTTCTCGGTGTTTTTGCACTGCAAAATAAAGTATTTATTTTGAGATGACCAAGTGTTTTTGCTTTTATTTTTGAAATTGTAGTAAAAAAGTGTTCCGAAGTGCAGTTTTCTGATTTATTTGGAACTGTACAGGTGCTTTGAGGTTGCACGGGCCACGGAAAAATAGTATCTTTGCATCCGTAAAGGCCCAGAGTGGGCCCAAGCAGCGTTCAGAAGAGAGAGAAAAGATGGATGTAGCTTTGTTGGCATCGGGCGGAGTAGACAGTGCAGTGGCCACCCACCTCATGGTGGAACGGGGCCTGAGGCCTACCTTATATTATATTATAATAGGTGCGCAGGAAGACAGTGAGTTTTCCTGCACTATGGAGGAAGACCTCGAAATGGCCGGCATGCTGGCGCGGCAGTATGGGCTACGCCTTGAAACCGTAGACCTGCACCGCGACTATTGGGACCGCGTCGTGGCCTATCTGGTGGACCGCGTGAAGCGTGGCCTCACGCCTAACCCTGACGTGATGTGCAACAGCCTGATTAAGTTCGGATGTTTCTATGACCATGTGGGCCGCCACATGGATCTCACCGTAACGGGCCACTATGCCACTACCGCCCTCTCTCCCGAAGGTCATAAGCTGCTCCTCACGGCAGCCGATCCCGTGAAGGACCAGACCGACTTTCTCTGTCAAATATCGCGCGAGCAGCTGCAAGGCCTGGAGTTTCCCGTAGGCAGCATGATGAAGGACGAAGTGCGTCGCATAGCCGAGCTGCACAGCCTGGCTCCGGCCCACCGCCGTGACAGCCAGGGCATCTGCTTTCTGGGCAAGACCGACTACAACGCTCTGCTGCGCCGCTACCTTGGCGAGCGAGAGGGCGACATCGTGGAATGGGAAACACGCACCAAGCTGGGACGCCATCCCGGCTATTGGTTTTTCACCATCGGCCAGCGCAAAGGCATAGGCCTGAGCGGAGGACCCTGGTTCGTGGTCCGCAAGGACACGCGCCGCAACCGCATCTACATCTCCCGCAATGCTGAAGGCCTGCTCTGCGAACGAATGCAGCTGCACGACTTTCACTGGCTGCTGCCACCCCTGGAGGTTCCGGCTGAGGGCCTGAAGGTGAGCTTCAAGATCCGCCACTCTCCTGAATTCGAAGAAGGGCTTCTCCTGCCCGACACAGGGGGCGAAGGCTATGAGCTCGTGCCAAGCAGCCCCATGAAGGGTGTAGCTCCCGGGCAGTTTGCCGTGATCTATCTGCCATGGGCCGACGGGCGCCGTCTTTGCATAGGCAGTGGCGAAATGGGCGTGGCGCGCAGGCCCGATCATGCTGGATAAGCACGAAAATAATATTTATAGTAGAAATATTCGTATTGAATCGCCTAATTTGGAATAAATTTGTAATTTTGTAGCCTGAACGGTGAATAAAAATTTTCGTCTGGTCTCTCTGCAGGCCTCGTGAACGGATGGAAATTCATTGTGAAGGAAGTAATGAAACAGTAAAACAAACAAATACACATCAGATTATGTCAGTTAAGAAGACACGCTTAGACGTACTACGCCTCATGATTCAGAATAAGTCATTCAATTCTCAGGAGAAGCTGCTCCAGGAATTGGACAAGGAAGGTTTTAAGGTGGCTCAGCCCACGCTTTCGCGCGACTTGAGGGAATTGCAAGTGGCCAAAGTCTATGATAAGTCGGGCAACTACTCCTACGTATTGCCTTCCGACGGAGGGTTTAACCACGTAAGCACCAGTAAGAAGAAAAAAGAACGCATCACACAGAGTTTTGGCTTTCTGTCAGCCGCCTTTTCGGGCAACATCGTAGTGCTGCGCACCCTTCACGGTTATGCCAACAGCCTGGCAGCCGAGCTTGACGAGCACAACATACCCGAAGTGCTTGGGTCTCTGGCCGGTGACGACACGGTGCTCCTCATTCTGCGTGAGGGAGCCGCTCGCGAAGCCATTCACCAGCACTTGCAGAACATCATTCCAGGCTACAACAAGTAAGGCGGCGAGCAGATTAGCGAAAACAAACCGCCATCATTACATCAAAGAATGGAAACAGACAAGTATAACGACGGTATCCGCGTGTTTGTGGCCGATGCCTCCGACGAACGCTACGTGGATACCATATTGGAAACCATCACGGCCGCAGCCAAGGTGCGCGGTTCAGGCATAGCCAAGCGTACCCACGAATATCTGGCGCGCAAAATGCGTGAGCGCAAGGCCATCTTGGCCCTGAGTGGCGAGGAGTTTGCCGGTTTCTGCTACATTGAGAGCTGGGAGGACAAACACTACGTAGCCAACTCCGGTCTCATCGTGGTGGAGAAATTCCGTGGCCACCACTTGGCCACACGCATTAAGGAGGTGGCCTTCACATTGAGCCGCTTGCGCTGGCCCCAGGCCAAGTTGTTTGGACTCACCAGCAGTGGTGCCGTGATGAAAATCAATACCAAACTGGGCTATGTGCCCGTGCCCTTTGCCGAACTCACTCAGGACGACGACTACTGGAAGGGGTGCGGAACGCCCGAGAATCCCTGTTGCATCAATTGCGACGTGCTGGCACGTACAGGGCGCAAGTATTGTGTGTGTACCGGCATGCTCTATGACCCCTCCCTCCATAAGGGTGAGCCTCTGCCAATAGAGCTTCCGCCCGATGTGGTGGAAATGGCCCGTAGGGCAGCGGCGCTCAACCTCAGATAGCTCCGTAAGAGGGCTTCTTGCAGAAAGCACAGAAAGAATTTTTAATAAAGCCAACATCAAACAGTAAGAATATGTCAAAAAAGAAAGTCGTAGTAGCCTATAGCGGTGGACTCGATACCAGCTATACCGTAATGTATCTGGCAAAAGAGAAAGGCTACGAAGTATATGCCGCGTGTGCCAACACAGGCGGATTCTCTCCCGAGCAGCTCAAGAAGAACGAGGAGAATGCCTACAAGCTCGGAGCCACAAAGTACGTCACCCTCGACGTTACCCAGGAGTATTACGAGAAGAGTCTGAAGTATATGATCTTTGGCAACGTGTTGCGCAACAACTGTTACCCCATATCCGTTTCCTCAGAGCGCATCTTCCAGGCCATTGCCATCGCGCGCTATGCCCGTGAGATAGGCGCTGAGGCCATTGCCCATGGCAGCACGGGCGCCGGCAATGACCAGATACGTTTCGACATGACGTTTCTCGTTATGGCTCCGGGCGTAGAGATCATCACCCTTACGCGCGACTGCTCGTTGAGTCGCAAGGAGGAAGTGGACTATCTGAATGCCAACGGTTTCAATGCCGACTTTGCCAAACTCAAGTATTCCTACAACGTAGGCATCTGGGGTACGAGCATCTGCGGCGGTGAGCTGCTCGACTCCACTCAGGGACTGCCTGAGGAGGCCTATCTCAAGCACGTCACCCGTCAGGACGAGAGCCTCCTTCGCATTACTTTCAGCAAGGGCGAAATCGTGGCGGTCAACGGTGAGGAGTTTTCCGACAAGGTAAAGGCCATACAGCGCATTGAAGATCTTGGGGCGGCCTACGGCATAGGCCGCGACTGCAACGTGGGCGATACCATTATCGGCATCAAGGGGCGCGTAGGCTTCGAGGCTGCGGCTCCCAAGCTCATCATAGAGGCCCATCGTCTGCTGGAAAAGAGCACACTCTCCAAGTGGCAGCAGTACTGGAAGGACCAGGTGGCACAGTGGTACGGCATGTTCCTGCACGAGAGCCAATATCTGGAACCCGTAATGCCCGACATAGAGGCCATGCTCCAAAGTAGCCAGCGTAACGTCAATGGCACAGCCATTCTGAAGCTCCGCCCCTTAGGGTTCGAAACGGTGGGAGTAGACAGCGCTGACGACCTGCTGAAGTCAAAGCTTGGCGAATACGGCGAGATGCAGCACGGCTGGACTTCGGACGAAGCCAAGGGCTTCATCAAAGTTCTCAGTACGCCGCTGCGCGTGTACTATGGCATTCACCCCGACGAAGAAAGATAATCCCATGAACCAGGAAAAGCGTTTGACGAAAAGTCCGGATAAGTGGATTGCCGGAGTGTGTGGCGGACTGGCAGAGTACCTCGGTTTTGATAAAGATCTGGTGCGCATCCTTTGGTTGCTGCTCACCTTTCTTACGGTAGCCTTTCCCGGCGTCGTTGCCTACTTAATACTCTGGGTGCTCATGCCCAAAAGGTAGAAAATGTCATGATAAGAATCGGAATAATGGGCGGAGCGGGCTATACCGGCGGTGAGCTGCTCCGCATCCTTGTAAACCACCCCGAAGCCCACATTGCTTTCGTGAACAGCGAGAGCAATGCAGGCAATCTGGTAGCAGAGGTTCACGGTGGGCTCTATGGCGACACCTCGCTGCGCTTCACCTCAGAGCTTCTGCTTGACGAGGTAGACGTGGTGTTCTTCTGTTTCGGCCACGGCAAGAGTGCCGCTTTCCTGAAAGACCACCCCGTGCCGGCCGGTGTGCGTATCGTTGACCTTGCCCAGGACTATCGCATAGCTGCTGAAGACAATGACTTTGTTTACGGCCTGCCGGAGTTGCAGCGTGACAAGATTCGCAAAGCCCTCCACGTGGCCAATCCCGGCTGTTTCGCTACCTGCATACAACTGGCTCTGCTGCCATTGGCACAGGCCGGAAAGCTCCAGGGCTCAGTGAGCGTCAATGCCATCACGGGCAGCACGGGGGCAGGCGTGAAACCATCGGCCACCACCCATTTCAGCTGGCGCACGGGCAATATGAGCATCTATAAAGCCTTTCGCCACCAGCACGTGGCCGAAATCCTCCAATCGCTCCACCAACTCCAGCCCAGCTTTGACGGAGCGTTGGACTTCCTTCCCTATCGCGGCGACTTTCCGCGCGGTATTTTTGCCACGGCGGTGGTCCGCGCAGACCTCAGTCAGGCTGAAGTAGATGAGATTTATGGCCAATACTATGCCGATGCGACCTTTACCCACTATGTAAGCGCCCATCCCGACATGAAGCAAGTGGTCAATACCAACAAATGCATGGTTCACGCTGAGCGCATTGATGACAAACTCTTGATCACCAGCTGTATCGACAATCTCCTTAAAGGAGCCTCTGGGCAGGCCGTACAAAACATGAACCTCATGTTCTCCCTGCCAGAGGATATGGGCCTAAGGCTCAAGGGCATCGGTTTTTAATCAACAGAAAAACAGTTATGAGATGAAATTATTTGATGTATATCCATTGCTCGATGTCACCATTACCAAGGGACAGGGCTGCTACGTGTGGGACAGCAACGGAGCGCAATACCTCGACCTCTACGGAGGCCATGCCGTAATCAGTATTGGTCACAGCCATCCCCACTACGTAGAGATGATGACCCTTCAGCTTGGCGAACTGGGCTTCTACTCCAATTCCGTGGTCAATCCGCTTCAGCGCCAGTTGGCCGAACGTTTGGGCAAGGCCAGTGGCTATGACGATTACCAGTTATTCCTTATCAACAGTGGAGCGGAGGCCAACGAAAACTGTCTGAAACTGGCATCTTTTCTCACGGGCCGCAAGCGCGTGCTTACCGCCCAGAAGGCTTTTCACGGTCGCACCTCGTTGGCGGTGGAAGTGACCGACAATCCGCGCATCATCGCTCCCGTCAACGCCGGCGGACACGCTACTTATCTCCCTCTGAATGACGTTCAGGCCTGGGAACAAGAGCTGGCAAAGGGTGACGTCTGTGCTTGCATCATTGAGTGCATTCAGGGTGTTGGTGGCGTAAGGCTTGCCACGCCAGAGTTTGCGCAGGGTCTTGAGGAAGCCTGCCGCAGGCACGGTGCCGTGTTGATTTGTGACGAAATACAGTGTGGCTATGGTCGCAGCGGAAAGTTTTTTGCCCATCAGTATCTTGGCATCCGTCCAGATCTTATTTCCGTGGCCAAAGGCATAGCCAACGGGTTCCCCATGGGTGCGGTGCTCATCTCGCCCAGGTTTGAGCCGGTCTACGGGCAGCTGGGAACCACCTTTGGCGGCAATCACCTGGCCTGTACCGCAGCTTTGGCCGTGCTCGACGTGATGGAAGAAGAACATCTGGTAGAGAATGCTCACGCTGTGGGCAATTATCTCATTCAGGAACTTCGCAAACTTGCAGCCAGGCACGAAGTGATTACCGAGGTTCGCGGCCGCGGATTGATGATCGGCATAGAGTTCAGCGTGCCCGTCAAGCCCATTCGCGAAGCGCTGGTCTATCAGGAGCATTGTTTCACTGGAAGTTCCGGCGCGAACACGTTGCGCTTGCTGCCGCCTCTGTGTTTCAGCACCGAGCAAGCCGATGAATTCCTGAAAAAGTTAGAAAAAGTATTAGTATGAAGATCGCCATCATAGGCGCAGGCAATATGGGGTCCGCCGTGGGGTGGGGATTGCTCCGCTCCGGCAAGGTGGAGGCCCATGACCTGTGCATTTCCAATCCTTCCACCGGCAAACTCCAGCCTTTCGCCGATGCCGGAGTAAGAATCACTACGGATAATTGTGAGGCCGCTCGTGGGGCAGACCTTGTGATGCTCTTTGTGAAGCCGTGGATTGTGCGCCAAGTGGTGGAAGAGCTGAAATCAAGACTTGACTACGACCGCCAGATGCTACTCATCGGTGCGGCCGGCATCAGCTCCCATGATTTAGACGAATGGCTCAGCGTAGCCTGGCAGGAACTGCCTGCCTGTTTCCTCTGCATTCCGAATATTGCGATGGCCGAAGGTGAGGGAATGACGTTTCTCTCTGCTTTCCGTGCTTCGGACGAGCAGGTTGGGGCCGTGAAGTCGCTCTTTGAAACGGCCGGTCAGGTGATGATGGTCAGTGAAAGCTTGCTTTCGGCCGGAACGGCATTGGCTTCGTGCGGATTAGCCTATGCCATGCGCTACGTCAGGGCCGCCACGGAAGGCGGCGTGCAGTTGGGCTTCCGTCCCGAGGAGGCGCAGCGCATTGTGCAGCAGACGGTGCTCGGAGCCGTGAGGCTCTTACAGCAGTCGGGAGGGCATCCTGAGGCCATGATCGACAAGGTCACCACGGCTGGCGGCCTGACGATTCGCGGACTGAATGAGATGGAACACGCCGGATTCACCAATTCCGTCATCCGCGGACTGGTAGCGCCCTACGGAGCGAAGAATTAATGCAAAGAGACCAACAAGAAGAAAGCATTTCAAAATGAGAATCGTCATCAAGATAGGCAGTAACGTGCTTACCCGTGAAGATGGCACCTTGGACATTACCCAGGTGTCATCGTTGGTAGACCAGGTAGTCGAACTGCGTCAGGCCGGGGCCGAAGTCATTGTGGTTTCGAGCGGTGCCGTGGCCAGTGGGCGTAGCGAACTGCCGTTAGATGCTCCGCTCGACAGCGTGGAGCAGCGCCAACTCTTTTCAGCTGTGGGACAAGTGAAGCTCATCGGCCTTTATTACGACTTATTCCGCGAACGCGGCTATCGGGTGGGGCAAGTGCTCACCACCAAGGACCATTTCCTCACTCCCCGAGAATACGACAACCAGCGCAGCTGCATGGACGTGATGCTCCGAAATGGAGTGATTCCCATTGTAAACGAAAACGATACCGTTTGTGTCACAGAACTCATGTTCACTGACAATGACGAACTGTCGGGTCTCATTGCGCGCATGATGAATGCCGATGTGCTCATCCTGCTGACCAATGTGGCCGGCATCTACGATGGTCCGCCCGAGGCGCCGGGCTCCCATATCCTGCGCCATCTGCATTCCAGCGACGAGGTAAGCTCCGTAGTGCAGCAGACGCACAGTTCTCACGGCAGGGGTGGCATGGATTCCAAGCTCCATACGGCCTTGCAAGTGGCGGCTTACGGCATTCGCGTATGCATTGCCGCCGGTCGGCAACCTCATATCCTCAGTGACCTGATGCACCATCCCGACCGCGTGGTGTATACCGAAGTGACACCATAATCCTGATGTATGAAAAGAAGGGAAGACAATCAGATACACGCTTCGCGGCTCTCCATATATGAGGCAGCGAGGGAAGCGGCCCCTCAGTTGGGCATCCTCAGCGACCGTCAGCGTTCCGCCGCCATTCTCAGGCTCGCGGCCTTGACCGAAGCGCATGCCGACCGCCTGCTGCGAAGCAATGCCATGGACCTGAAGGCCATGGATCCTGCTGATGCAAAGTACGACCGTCTGCTTCTGACCGAAGCCCGTATTCAGGGCATCACGGCGAGCATGCGCATGGTGGCCTCCCAGGCTTCGCCCATTGGAGCCACCCTGGAGAAGCGCACCCTCCCCAATGGTTTGCGGCTGCGCCGCGTGAGCGTACCCCTTGGCGTGGTGGGAGTCATCTTCGAGGCTCGGCCCAATGTGATGTTCGACCTCTTTTCCCTGCTCATCAAGAGCGGCAATGTGGGGCTTTTCAAGGGCAGCAGCCATGCCGTGCATACCAATCGCTATATACTCTCGCTCATCCATGCCGCCCTTAATGACGTGGACATTTCCACCGCCTCGTTCAGTCTGTTGCCCACGCAGCAAGTGGCTACCGACGAGTTGATCACGGCCACCGACTATGTGGATGTGGTCATTCCCCGAGGGGGCAAGCTGCTCATCCGTTACATCCGTCAAAACAGCCACGTTCCCTGCATAGAGACCGGTGCCGGAGTGGTTCACGCCTATGTAGACCATCCTGCCGATATAGCCATGGCCCAGCGCATTGTGTATAATGCCAAAACGCGCCGTCCTGCCGTGTGTAATTCTTTGGATACGCTGCTGGTGCATGAGCAGATGCTTTCCCAACTGCCTGCGATTTGTGCTCCGCTGGCCCAGGCCGGCGTGGTGCTCCATGCCGACGAGGCTGCGCTTTCTGCGCTCAGTGGCCATTATCCCTCGCCGTTGCTCAAGGACGATGCCCTGCGGCTTCGCACCCATGAGTTCATGAGCCTGGAGATGAACGTCCTGACCGTGTCGGGTGTGGTGCAGGCCATTGGGAGCATCAACCGCTATGGTTCCCACCACAGCGATGCCATCGTTACCTCCGTAAAGCGTCACGCCTATTTGTTTCAGCAGTTGGTCAATAGTGCCTGCGTCTACGTCAATGCGCCTACGAGCTTTAGTGATGGCGGAGAGTTTGGCCTCGGGGCCGAAGTGGGCATTTCCACTCAGAAGTTGCACGCCCGTGGTCCGATGGGGCTCTCAGCGCTTACCTCCTACAAGTGGCTCATCGAGGGCGAGGGCCAGGTCAGGAATTCCTAAGTCTTTATTCGGGCGGCAAAGATGCTCGTCTACGGGCCGTTGGTGAGATAATTTAGGGCTTCTGTCCTCGCATGGGTGCGCAGAAAGTCGTATATTTGCATCATGACATTGCGCATCAGTTCCCCCGTGAAAACATCACCTCGACTTACCGTTTACAAAGCCTCGGCCGGCAGTGGAAAGACCTTCACGCTGGCCATTCGCTATGTGGCCCTCCTTCTTTCCGGAGTGAGCCATCGCAGCATCTTGGCCGTTACCTTCACCAACAAGGCTACGGCAGAAATGAAGGATCGCATTCTGAGCTATCTTTTCAGGATGGCGTTCCATTCCGATGAATCCGACGCTCAGTCCCTCATTCGGGCGGCCGAGCCCTTTGTGCGTCAGCATGTCGAGGCCGGCGTTACGGGCCGTCCGCCTCGCAGCTATCCTGAAATGGCCCGTTTTCAGCTCTCGCGCATACTCGACGACTATAATCACTTCTCCATCACCACCATTGACTCCTTTCTCCAGCTCCTCATGGGCGAAACGGCGCGCATGGCCGGTCTGGGTACGAACTTCAAGATAGAGCTCAACGACGAAGACGTGCGTCGCGCGGCCATTGACCGCGTGATGAGCGGCTATAAACAGCTTTCGTCCGATGCGCGCAGTGCCATTCTGGAGATGGTCGAGCGTCAGATGGAAAATGAATCCGGATGGGACGTGCGGCGCAAGATGATGCGACTCTCGCGCCAGCTGTCCAACGAGGCCTACCTCCGTGGACGAAAGGGAATGGAGGGCGTTTCGCTGAAAGACTACCGTCGCGCAGTAGAAAATATGGAGCTCCGCAAGGAAGTGGACGAGGCCCAAGGCCTCATCAACCGCTTCAATGCCACTTACCTCAAGGCCGATGGCATCAAATACGGCAAGAATGTTGACACCTTCGTGCGGCGCTACGCCGAAAGCCTCAAGGGCAAGGCCAAGAGGTCCGATTTCTTCGTTCCTCTCTCTGCTCAGGCGGCCAAGGGACTGGGCGACGAGAAGTGGTTCTCCTCCTATTCAGGCCCGGGCACTCCCGAAGAGTATCTGCGCATCGTCAATCAGCTCCAGGAGTCTATGGAGGCGTGCAAATTCTACGTGATCAATACCGAGCTGACGCTCTCGCACCTTGACGAGCTGGGGCTCTTGGAGACCATCCGTCAGGAAATGGTCCGTATCAACGAGGAAAACAACCGCATGCTCCTTTCTGAGACCCCCATCCGCCTGCGTGAGCTCTTGGAGCAGGGGGCCGACACCATGTTTGTGCTTGAGAAGGCCGGCATCCGTTACCGCCATGTCATGATCGACGAGTTTCAGGACACTTCGGGCATGCAGTGGGACAACTTTGTGCCGCTTCTTGACGAAGTGATGGCCGCCGGGGGCACCACACTCTAGGTGGGCGACGTGAAGCAAAGCATCTATCGCTGGCGCGGCGGAAATTGGGAGATCCTGCAAGGCTTGGGGCGCGAATCCGCTCCGGCGCAGGGCGCTGCGCCCTCCGATGAGTCTCAGGTTCAGGTGCTCTCACTCACTCGCAACTGGCGCAGCGGCCGCGAAATCGTGGCTTTCAACCTGGACTTCTTTCAGCGTGCTTCGCGCTATGTGGATGGCTTCCTGAGCAGCAAGGCCTACGGTCAGGGCACCGTTTCGGCCATCTATGACGAGGCTTTCCTTGCCGAAAACCTCTCCCAGTTCTACGCTTCCGGACATGAGGGAGGCCATGTGGACGTGAAATTGTTTCCTTATCTTTCCAAGACGGAGCGCGAGGCCAATGATCTGATTCTGGAACAGCTCTTCCAAGACCTGATTTCCCTGCACGTTGACGGGCTCCCCTATGGCGAAATGATGATTCTCGTGCGTGGCAGCAAGGAAGCTGCCCTCATTGTGGACTATCTGGCGCGTCATAAGCAGGACGAGGGGTTCTCAGGCCTCACCATCACGAGTGCCGACGCCTACCGGCTCGACGCGTCGGTGAGCGTAAATATGTTGATCTGTGCGCTGCGCTTCATTGTCAATTCCTCCGACCGCATTGCCCAAACCTATCTCGTCAGGCACTATCAGCAAGACATTCTGGGCCGCAAGGATCTGGACTGGGACGACTTTTGCCGGCAGGCCGAACAGCTGATGCCTCCCGGGCTTCTTGCCCTCTGTGGGCAGTCCACGGACCATCTGCCCCTCTACGACCTTCTCTACGAACTGGCCCGGGTGCTGGTGGTCAACGCTGAAGGCCACGCGCTGCTGGGCGATGATGCCTACCTCAGCTGTTTCTTCGATCAGGTATTGTCCTTTCTCGACGATTATCCTTCTTCTCCCTCCCTGTTTCTGGAGCATTGGGAGGACCGCATACGCCAGTTCTACATTCCTACACCGGCCCGAACCGACGGGGTGAGCATGATGACCATCCATAAGGCCAAAGGCCTGGAGGCACATACCGTGTTTCTCCCCATGTGTCACTGGGGGCTCAAGCGTGATGGTGAGGAAATCTGGTGCAGTCCCACCGTTCCGCCCTACGACGGCCTGCCCATCCTGCCCGTCACCACCGGCTACAAAATGGAGGAGAGCATCTATCGCGAAGACTATCGCCAGGAGCTCGACAGGCAGCTCATTGACAATCTGAACCTGCTCTATGTGGCTTTCACGCGGCCTCAAAACAATCTGTTGGTCTACTCGGCCGTCAGCGCCAAGTCCTCCGACGGCCTCTCTACTGTGGGCGAGCTGGTGGCCCAGATGTGCGGCTTCACGCAGTTTGACCCTTCCGAGGATCAGGAACTCTGGCAGGAACAGGCCGTGCTCACCGGCCAGAAGAGCGTGAGCGCTTCCCGTCAGGGGGCGCAATGCACCGACCGCTTCCATCCGGAGGTGGGCTCCGTAGAGGTGCCCTTCACCCATTGCGGCGAGCGCATGAACTTCCGTCAGTCAAACGAATCCATGCGCTTCCTGCTCCCTCCCGACAAGGATCCAGACATAGAGCGCAGCCGTCAGGACTACATCCTCTTGGGCAACCTGGGCCACCAGGTGCTTTCAGTCATCCATACCGAGGCCGACGTGGACGGTGCCTTGCGCTCCCTTTCGCAGCAGGGCATGATGACGCCGTCGCAGGAGCGCGAACTCCGCCGCCTCTTTGCTGCCGCCTTTGGTTCGCCTCAGGTGGCCGGCTGGTTCGACGGCAGCTGGACGGTCTATCGCGAGGCCACCATTCTGGAGCGGCGCGACGGGGCCTTGTGCGAGCGGCGCCCCGACCGTGTCATGATGAAGGATGGCGAAACCCTTGTGGTGGACTTCAAGTTTGGCCGTCCCCGAGCCCAGTATCATGAGCAGGTGACCGAATATATGGCACTGCTGCGCCGCATGGGGCATGCACGGGTGAAAGGCTATCTGTGGTATGTGCGCGAGGCTCGCGTGGAGGAAGTAACCCCCCCAAACTTTAGGCTGAAAGCGTTATGAATCATTCTTTTCTTCAATTGGTTTCCGACGACCTGCGCCGCCGCTTTGGCAATGACTTGAGCCGTGTGGCCATCGTTTTTCCGAACAAGCGCGCTGGCATCTTCTTCAACGACTGTCTGGTTCAGGAGGGTGGCAGTGAACCCGTGTGGGCACCGCGCTATCTCACGATTGGTGAGGTTTTCGACGCGCTCACTGCGCTCCGCCCTGTGGACGAGGTGAAGGCCGTGTGCCGGCTGTTCCGCATCTATGGCGACGTGCTGGGCCACGCCTCGCTCACGCTCGATTACTTCTATGGCTGGGGCCAGCAACTGCTTCACGATTTCAGCAACATAGACCGCTGCGTGGACGATGTAGAGAAGTTCTTCGGTCTGTGGAGCGCCGTGCGCCAACTCGAACAGCTGCCTGACGAGCAGCAGGAGTATCTGAACCACTTCTTCGGGCTGAAAAGGCACAAAGGCCGTCAGCACGACGATTTTGAGCGCATCTGGACCCATCTCTACGACATTTATGTGCAGCTCAACGAGAGTCTTCTGGCCGACGGCGAGGCCTACGAGGGTGCTCGCCAGCGCGATGCCATAAGCCGCCTTAGTGGTGGCGAGGCTCACCTGTCTGAGGACTACGAAACCATAGTGTTTGTGGGGTTCAACATCCTGCTGCCCGTGGAGTGGCAGTTGTTCCACGAGCTGAAAGCCCGGGGCAATGCCCTGTTCTACTGGGACTACGACCGCCTCTACACGGTTCCTGACGCTCCGCTCAGCTTTGATCGCGGCATGCTCAAGAATTTGGAGGCCTTCCCCCAGTCGCTTCCCGAGGAAATGTTCGACCGCCTGCGTCACCACGGGCCTATTCGCTTCGTTTCGGCCGCGTCCGACAATGCGCAGGTGCAGTATGCCGCTAAGTGGCTGCGCTCCCACATGGAGCAAAAGGAGCAGCTCACGGCTGTGGTGCTGGCTGACGAACGGCTGTTGCAGCCCATGGTTTATGCCATTCCTCAGAATGTCAGGGAGGTCAACATCACGAAGGGCTTCCCCATGAATCATACCCCGGCCTATGCCTTCGTGAGCCAGTATGCGCCGGAGAGCAGCCCCTCGGTGCCCGTTTACCTGCAGTCCCTCAGCGATGCCGTGAAGGCCCAGGCCCTGCAAGTGGGCCAGCGCCTGGAGAGTCGCTCATGGGTGGGGCAGCTTACGGCCGAGAGCTACTTCCAGTGCTTCGCTGCCATAGAGCGCCTGCGCGCCTTGACCGACGAGGGCATCGGTACCATGAGCCTCCGCGCCGTGCAAGCCCTGCTGCGGCAGATATTGAGTGGCCTCTCGGTGCCCTTCCACGGGGAGCCGGCCACGGGCCTGCAGGTGATGGGCGTGCTTGAAACGCGAAACATCGATTTCCGTCACCTCCTGGTGTTGAGCGTAGGGGAGGGCATCCTGCCGCGCAACTCGGCGGACCGCTCCTTCGTGCCTTATGACCTGCGCAAGCACTACCACATCATGACCCACGACGAGCAGAGCGAGGCCTATGCCTACAACTTTTTCCGTCTGCTTCAGAGGGCCGACGACGTGACCCTCGTCTACAACACCGCCACCGACGGGCTCCATCAGGGAGAGCCATCGCGTTTCCTCCGCCAGTTGCTCAGCCAGACTGAGATTCCCATCGTTCACGAGTCCATTGTGCAGCGCCAGAGGGTGGATGCCTCGGAGCCCGTGGGTCTGGGTGAGGAGCGTTCTCGACAGCTCATGGGCGGAAAACTCCGCCTTTCGCCCACTGCCATGGAGAGCTACATGCAGTGTCCCATGAAGTTCTATTTCGAGAAGATGGCCGGCCTGAAGGAAATCGTGCGTGCGGAAGACATTCTGCCTGCCAACACGTTTGGCAGCATCCTTCACTATGCCGCTGAAAACATCTACCGCGACTTCTATCCACAGCAGCAGCCCGACGGCTCATGGCTCCGGGCCGAAGAACTCCGCACGTTGGCTGCCAACTTCATCCGCTTGCAGAAGTATCTGAGTGCAGCCTTCCGGACCGTGAGCCAGGAGGACGAAAAATCTGACGGTGAGCCCGTTCTGGGCCTGCGCTACCGGCCGCAGGACCACCGCATAGAGAGCTTCGTGCTCCATAAATACCTGCAAAACCTACTCCTCTATGATGCGCGCCACCTGAGCGACGGCGAGCGCATGGGCATTCTCTCTACGGAAAATCGCGCCGAGGCTCTTCTCGATGCCGACACGCTGGTCTATGGACAGATAGACCGCACGGACCGAGTGGCAGGGCAGGGCCGTGAGGACGTGCGCATAGTGGACTACAAAACGGGCGGATGGACAGCCGACAAGATGCAGGCTTCAAGCATGGAGTCCTTGTTCAAGGGCAATAAGAACTACGTTTTCCAGACCATGATGTACAGCCTCATTACGCTGCTCCAAGGCTCCGGGAAGCAGGCCTCGACGCTCACCTTGAAGGATACGGACACCATTCCCGTGGCGGCACTCTACTTTACTCAATAGCTGCGCAGCGGCGACTTTTCGCCCTACGTAAAGTTTACGGCACCGCAGAAGAAGGTGATGGAAGATCTTTCCGGGCTGACCCGTGGGGAACTGATGGAAAGGTTTACGGAGGAACTGCGGCTGTTCGTGGAGCAGATGCGCAGTCAGCCCCTGAGCTTTGCGGCTCCCTCGCAAAAGTGCGACTACTGTGCCTTCCAGCTGCTGTGCGGCAGGAAGGACTGAGCAAGAACTTAGAGCAGAAAGCGTCCTTCGTCGTTGTTCTGACGAAGATAGGCGCGACGTCTGGATGCTGACATTTGGTGCTCGCGCTGTATGGTCCGAAACAGGTTGAAGCGCGTGCCTATGCCGGCGCGCTGGGCCACTTCTTCATATTCCAAGTCGGTGAAGCGCAGCAGGTCGTCGATGAGCCTGACCTGATAGAGCTGCTGAAAGCGTCTGCACCTGATGCCGGTGAGGACGAAGACCAGCGCACTGACTTCCGCCACGGTGAGCCCCTGTTCGGTAGCAAAACGCTCCAAGGAGCTGTTACCCTGCATGAGGTATTGCAGCAGGTCATCCATCACGTGAATGCCCGTGGGCTGGAGGTCCCGGGGAAAGTCCACGTACTTCCACTGCCCTTCGTTGTCGTACTGGCGTTTCTGCCTGAAGGGAGAAATGTAGAGCTCGTCGAAGCTAAACTGAGCCGGCTTGCGGAGCTCGCGGCGATGCAGCTGTCGGGAGGCAGGCACCGTGATATTGATTTCAGGCTGCTGGTCGATGGCAGGATTTTGGTGGTCCATGGGGCTGATTCTTAATGTTTTGGCTTGAGGATAATGAGGCGGCGGCCTGGGGCCTGAGGCCTACAGCTGCAAAATTACGATTTTCCTGATAATGCCATGGCCGAATGGGAGGAAAAACGCTGAAGGGATGAAGCAAATTATTTGAGTTTTGCAACAAATACCTGGGTAAATGTTGCAAAACTATAGTGGAATTGCAACAATTCCACGAGATTTGTTGCATCTCCAAATTATTTTGCAACAAAAGGATGGGTGGTTGTTGCAATTTCGTACATGAATTGCAACAAAAATACGGAAAATGTTGCATTACTCAACTGGAAATGCAACAATACCCCGAGGCAGTGGCTCCAAACCTTACGCGAACAGCGCCGCAGCGGTGGGGAGTGGGGCCAGGCGATAGGTGAACGGTACGGTTCCCTCAGGAGAGAATGACCATGAGGGTGGGGCACCGACGGGCTGATGCCGGTGAGAAAAGCGGAGCGTCAGTCGGTGATCAGCTCTCTCTGGTAGGTTTGGCCAGGCTGAAAGTCGGCATTGTGGATGAGCAGGAAGTTTTCGTCCACGGTGGCATCCCACTTCTGCCCGGGAGCCAGTCGGGGATGCTTGAGGCGATGGGGGAAGAAGTAGGAGAAGGGGAGGTCGAGCACCGACTCAGGCTTCCAGCCGTCACCCTGCATGCGTTTGAGGCTGAACCCGGGCAGCGTACGCACGGTGACAGTGGCGCGCCCGTCCTTCTGGCGGATGCTCACCTTGAAATCCGTTTCGCCCTTCACCTGCTGCAGGCGTGCATCCCATTTGGGATCGCCATAGTAGGCCAGCACGTCGCGGTCGTAGAAGAAACCCAGCTGGTCCATGGTGAACTGCTCTCCAAGGATTGAGCGGAGCACGTCGCGACCGGCCATGTGACCCTTTTCATAAGGATAGAGCTCCGTGACGAGTTGCGGATGCCAGCGGTGGAGCTGCGTGAGCATGTCTTGCTGGTTGAGGTAGAAGGCCTGCGCCACGGTATATCGCCCCGGGTTGGTGAGCAAGTACTTGAGTCCGCCCCATCCGTTGCGCCCGTGCCAAGTCACTACCACATAGCCTACGAAGGTGGCGGCATCCTGGGCGTTCATCCAGGCAATGGCCATGCTCTCCCGAGTGCGGTTGACGTTGCCTATCAAGCAATTGCCAATGGGTAAATACACCTTGCGTCGGCCTGTTTCGGGCAGGAACCGGGGGCCTGACTCAAGGTCCAGATAGAGGCGGCCTGCGAAGGGCTTCACATTGCCGAGGGAGAAGGGCATCTCCAGATTGCGCTCGGTGGCGTGGGCGGCGGTGATTACGAGGTCGGGGTCGTATTTGGCATAGAGCTCGCCGAAACGCTTCATCTCAGCCTGTGAATCGCGCTCTCCCTCAGGGAAATTGCGGCCCGTAGTGACGGGCTGATGGGGACCTTCCTTCTCGCCCCACTGTCCTGACACATGGTCGTCAAGATAGCCCATGCGGTTGAACCATTTTCCGCTGTTGAGTTCCTGAATGGTGGTGACGCAGTTGCGCATGACGAAAGGCTTTTGGGCATGCTTCACCATGCGCATGGCGGCAGCGGCATCGCGACCGGTGATGATACCCCAGAGAAAATCGGCATAGATGTCGTCGTCCACCTGGCGCGACACGCGGTGGAGTTCCATGACGAAGGAGGGATCGAGCCGCTCGGGCTGTTCCACTACGGCCACATAGCGCGGCTGGAGCTGCTGCAGCTGGGGCAGCACGTCGGCAGGTTTCTGACGGGAGGTGAGCAGCGTGGCCTTATGGCGTTTGACCAAGGTTTGGGCCACGGCCTTCCATTGGGGGTTCATGAGCAGGCTGTCACGGGCAATGACCACATAGTCTGTGTCCGCAGCGTGAAGGGAACCGCTTAGCAGCATGGCGCTGAGCAGGGAAAGCAGGAGGTGCTTCATAGGGAAAAGGGGAGAATAGAGGGTTAGCGTGACTCGAAATGATGGAGACGGCTCAGGATCTTGCCCAAGATGTCGAACTCAAGGTTCACACGCGTACCTACGCGGATGGCGTGGAAGTTGGTGTGCTCAAAGGTGAAGGGAATGATGTTCACCTGGAAGGTGTGGTCGGTGGGCTGACATACGGTGAGGCTCACGCCGTTGACCGTAACGGATCCCTTGTCGACGGTGAAGTAGCCGTGGCGTGCCATTTCGGCATTTTCCGGATAGTCGAAGGTGTAGACATAGCTGCCTTCGGCATCTTCAATGGCGGTACAGAGGGCCGTCTCGTCAACGTGACCCTGAACAATGTGGCCGTCGAGCCGGCCGCCGATGGGCATGGAGCGTTCTACGTTGACCTCGTCGCCCACCTGGAGGTCGCCCAGATTGCTGCGCTCAAGGGTTTCGCGCATGGCGGTGGTGGTATAGGTGTCGCCCTCCACGGAGACTACCGTAAGGCATACGCCATTGTGGGCCAGACTCTGGGCCGGCTGCAATTCGTGGCCGAAGGGGCAACGGAGCGTGAAGTTGACATTCTCCTGATCTCTTTCGATGGCAATGACCGTGGCCACTGCTTCAATGATTCCTGAAAACATGGGGTAATGATGATTAATATGGATGCTGATGAATAGGGTTACAGATGGAGCAACGTGCGCAAAAGGAAGTAGACCATAGGCACGAAGAGCGACGGCAGGAGGTTGAGCGTCTTGCAATTCTTGATGTTAAGCAGATTGAGGCCGGTAGAGAGGATGAGCACACCGCCCACAATGGAAACCTCCGTGATGAGTTCGGCCGACATGAAGTCGCGGGCGTAGAGCGTAAGCAGATAGATGCTGCCCTGCCAGAGGAAAAGCACGGGAGCCGCGAGCATCATGCCCACGCCATAAGTGGATGCCAGAATGGCGGAACTCACGAAGTCGAGCGTGGCATTGGTGAAGAGGTAGGTATTGTCGCCGTGGAGCGCGCTGTTCATGGGACCGACCATGGAGAGCGTGCCGATGCAGTAGAGCAGGATGCCCGTGGTGAGTCCCTTGGCCAGCTGGCTGCCGCCCACGTGGGAGGCAAGGCGGCTGAAGCGTTCGTCGAGCCCGAGGGCAGTGCCCACCACGCCGCCCACGGCGAGGGAAAGGATGAAAAGCACAGGGTAATGGCTGTCGGGCATGTGGCGCAGGGCCGTGGAGCAACCCAGAATGACGGTACACAGCCCGAGCCCATTGTAGAGGGCCTGCACATAGCGCTCCTGGAGGCCGCGCTTGATGGCGGCCCCTATGAGGCTGCCGGCAATGATTGTGGCCGTATTGACTATGGTTCCTAACATGGGGACGAAATGCACCGTTTTGGCTGCAAAGTTAAAAAGATTGGTGCCTAAAGTTAGCATCGTCAAAGTGTTTTTTCATGAATTGGCGCGACGAGGCGTGTTTTATGTGCTTTTCACTACACAAATATCGCCAAAATGTGTAATTTTGTAAGCAAGAACATTAAGGTAACAGATATGAAGAAGAAAAGAATAGGCTTCAGCCTGGTGTATAGGGACATGTTTCAGTCGTCGGGCAAATTCCAACCCAGGAAAGACCAATTGGTGCGCGTGGCTCCGGCCATCATAGAGATGGGCTGCTTTGACCGCGTGGAGACCAACGGAGGTGCGTTTGAGCAAGTGAACCTGCTCTACGGCGAAAATCCCAATCAGGCCGTGAGAGCCTTCACTGCCCCGTTTCAGAAGGTGGGCATCAAGACGCACATGCTTGACCGCGGCCTGAATGCACTCCGGATGTATCCCGTGCCGGCCGATGTGCGTCGGCTGATGTACAAGGTGAAGCATGCGCAGGGCACCGACATCACCAGAATTTTCTGTGGCCTCAACGATGTAAGGAACATTATTCCGAGCATTCATTATGCCAAGGAAGGGGGCATGACGCCTCAGGCCACGCTGTGCATTACCACCTCCCCCATTCACACGGCAAAATACTATAGCGAGATCGCTGACCAACTGATAGAGGCTGGCGCCCCCGAAATATGCCTCAAGGACATGGCCGGAGTGGGCCAGCCAGCCATGCTCGGCAAACTCACCGCCATGATCAAGAAGAAGCACCCCGAAGTGATCATTCAGTACCACGGCCACTCAGGTCCGGGCCTCTCGATGGCCTCCATACTCGAAGTGTGCCGAAACGGAGCCGACATTGTCGACACCGCTGTGGAACCCCTGAGCTGGGGAAAGGTGCACCCCGACGTGATTTCGGTACAGAGCATGCTGAAACACTACGGGTTCGAGGTGGCTGACATCAACATGGATGCCTATATGGAGGTGAGGAAACTCACGCAGGAATTCATTGACGACTTCCTGGGCTACTTCATGAACCCTACCAACAAGCTGATGAGCTCGCTGCTCCTGGGGTGCGGCCTTCCGGGCGGCATGATGGGCTCCATGATGGCCGACCTGAAAGGTGTGATGGTGGCCATCAACCACACGCGTCAGGACAAAGGACTGGTACCCTATACGGAAGATGAACTGCTGGTGAGGCTGTTTGACGAAGTGGCCTACGTATGGCCCAGAGTGGGTTATCCACCCCTCGTGACGCCTTTCAGCCAGTATGTGAAGAACATTGCCTTGATGAATCTCCTTACGCTGGAGAAGGGGCAGCCCAGATTTACCTTGATGGACGAAAACATGTGTGGCATGATCCTGGGAAAAAGCGGCCGGCTCCCGGGCGACGTGAGCGACGAGCTGAAGGAAATGGCCCAGCAGAAAGGCAAAACGTTTACCGACGCCGATCCGCAGAGCTATTACCCCGACGCATTGCCCACCTATCAGGAAATGATGAAACAGGAGGGCTGGGACGAGGGCCCCGACCAGGAAGAACTCTTCGAACTGGCCATGCACGAGAGTCAGTATCGCGACTATCGCAGCGGAGTAGCTAAGCGCAGGTTTGAGGAAGACCTGGAAAAGGCCCGTCAGGCCAAGGGCGCAGCCGTGATGAGCGAGGAAGAACTCGTGGCACGCCGGCGCGCAGGGGCCGACGCCATCGTAGCCCCCGAAGGCGGAAGAATATTATGGGAAGTGGGCGGCGGAGAAGCCGCGCAGAAGGGGCTGGAACCCTATGTGGGCCAGCTTTTCAAGGATGGCGAGGAGCTCTGTGCCATAGAAACGCGCAGTGGCAGACTCGTCAGCGTGCTTGCAGGCATGGGCGGCAGGGTAGTAGAGCTGAACGTCCGTCAGGGAGCCACAGTGGAGCGCGGCGACGTGCTGGCCTATATCCGAAGATAGAGGAGCCGAAGGCCGATTTATTTGGTATAAGGAATATTGACAGAACTTCCGAGTGGTGGACGACATCTTAGGTATAGCTCCGGTCATCATGTCGGAAGCGGAGGCCGGACAACCTGTCTACGACCTGCAAGGCCGCCGTGCTACATCACCCAACCTGGATACCTATTATATAATAAAAGGTAAGAAAACGGCTTTCAGGCGTGGCGAATGACAACTTCAAATCAAAATGGAG
Source organism: Bacteroidaceae bacterium (assembly GCA_017468985.1). Classification (GTDB taxonomy): domain Bacteria; phylum Bacteroidota; class Bacteroidia; order Bacteroidales; family Bacteroidaceae; genus UBA6382. Next base: position 81,064 of record JAFUHF010000021.1, on the reverse strand, counting down.
AATAAAATGGCAAGATGAAGTTGATGCTGTTCGAACAGCACTCGTATCACCAAGAGGGAAAGCATACATACACAACGAAAGCGCGGCCTAACCATATTAGGACTGCGCTTTCATTTTCATTTGTTGCGGAAAGACGGGGATTCGAACCCCGGATACCCTTTAGGGGTATACACGCTTTCCAGGCGTGCCTCTTCAACCACTCGAGCATCTTTCCTTTGCAAGGGGGCTTCCGAAAAAGCGATGCAAAGATACGAATTAATTGCTAATTGAATATTGAAATAAGGAGGAATTTTATCAGTGAAGCAGGCTGGCGAAGAAAATGAAGGCCTGAGAAACTAACGAATCCCAAACGTGAACGGGCTCCTGGGCTTGGATTTTTTCGCGTAGAATGTTGCGGTTAATGGCTTATTTAGGTTCAAGTAAGCCCCGTTGGGGCTCAATTACCACGACAATGGTATTTGATTTGACGTTCTTATGGTATTGCCGGAGGGCGAAAAGGGGCGTAACTTTGCATCATCAAAACCATTCAGAAATATAAACCAATAAAACAATATACTTATGGCAACGAAGAAATTACATTTTGAGACTTTGCAACTCCATGTTGGTCAAGAACAGGCTGACCCTACAACGGATGCTCGCGCGGTGCCTATTTATCAGACCACGTCGTATGTGTTTCACAACTCCCAGCATGCTGCCGACCGTTTCGGCCTGCGTGATCCGGGCAACATCTATGGCCGACTGACCAACTCCACGCAAGGAGTGTTCGAAGACCGTGTGGCTGCCCTCGAAGGTGGCGTTGCTGGACTGGCCGTAGCTTCGGGCGCGGCTGCCATTACCTATGCCTTGCAGAACGTGGCACGTAACGGCGACCACGTGATAGCTGCCAATAATCTTTATGGTGGAACGTACAACCTGCTTGAGCATACACTGACTACTCAGGGGGTAGAGGTGAGTATCGTAGACCCGGCTAACTTTGCCGAGGTAGATGCTGCCTTCCGTGAAAACACCAAGGCGGTGGTCATAGAGACCTTTGGTAACCCTAACTCCAGCGTGACCGACATTGACAAAATATCAGAGATTGCTCACCGACACAATACCATCGTGATTGTCGACAATACGTTTGGAACACCCTACCTGATTCGCCCCATTGAGCATGGAGCCGACATCGTGGTGCATTCGGCCACGAAATTCATCGGCGGTCACGGCAGCAGCTTGGGCGGCGTCATCGTTGACGGAGGCAAGTTTGACTGGAAGGCCAATGCCGATAAATATCCTTCATTGGCTAAGCCCGATCCCAGTTACCACGGTGCAGTGTTTGCTGACGTGGCAGGTCCTGCCGCATTCGTAACCAGAATCCGTGCCGTCATACTGAGAGATACCGGTGCTGCCATATCGCCTTTCAACGCATGGATACTGCTGCAAGGCCTCGAGACTTTGAGCCTGCGCGTGGAGCGTCACGTTTACAACACTCTGAAGGTGGTAGACTTCCTGGCCCATCATCCTAAGGTGGCCAAAGTGAATCATCCGGCCCTGGCCGATCATCCTGACCACGAACTCTACAACAAAAACTTCCCCAACGGTGGCGGTTCGATCTTTACCTTTGAAATCAAGGGCGGAGAGAAAGAGGCTTGGGCCTTCATCGACAAGTTGGAGATCTTCTCACTCCTGGCTAACGTGGCTGACGTGAAGAGCCTCGTAATCCATCCAGCCACCACCACGCACTCCCAGCTCTCGCCGCAAGAGCTCGAAGAGCAACACATTTATCCTTCTACCATTCGCCTTAGCATAGGTACGGAACACGTAGATGACATCATTGACGACCTGAAACAAGCCTTTGATGCTATTTGAGAACAGAAATAATTAACCCCCTCAATAACGAACAAAATGACAAAGATTGCAAAACAACTGACCGAACTGATTGGCAATACGCCATTGGTGGAACTCAATTCCTTTGGTAAGGAGAAGGGTTTGGATGCACAGATCATTGCAAAGTTGGAGTATTTCAATCCGGCTGGCAGCGTGAAGGATCGTATCGCGTTTGCCATGGTTGAGAGTGCTGAAAAGGCAGGAAAACTGAAGCCCGGTGCCACAATCATTGAACCCACGAGCGGAAATACCGGTGTGGGACTGGCATTCGTAAGTGCTGTGAAGGGTTACCACCTGATACTGACCATGCCCGACAGCATGAGCGTGGAACGCAGAAATCTGGTGAAGGCCTATGGTGCAAAGGTGGAGCTTACTCCCGGTGCCGCAGGAATGAAGGGTGCCATTGAGAAGGCCAATCAATTGCACGAAGAGATTCCAGACTCCATTATTCTGCAGCAATTCGAAAATCCAGCCAATCCTCAAACCCATTACGAGAATACGGGAGAAGAGATATGGCGCGACACGGACGGTCAGGTAGATATTTTTGTTGCTGGTGTAGGAACTGGAGGAACGGTCAGCGGTGTAGGCAAGAAGCTGAAGGAGAAAAATCCCAATGTGCGTATTGTGGCCGTTGAGCCCGCTTCCTCTCCAGTTCTGACTCAAGGAAAAAGCGGTCCCCACAAGATTCAGGGCATCGGTGCAGGCTTCGTGCCAAACACGTATAATAAAGATGTCGTTGACGAAGTGTTAGACATCGAGAATGACGATGCTATTCGTGCCAGCCGTGAACTGGCCCGTACGGAAGGGCTCTTGGTGGGCATCTCCTCAGGTGCTGCACTCTATGGTGCACAGCTCTTGGCACAGCGTCCAGAAAATAAGGGGAAGAAGATCGTAGCACTGCTTCCGGATACGGGAGAGCGTTACTTGACCACGGTGCTCTACGCCTTCGACGAATACCCCCTTTAGTGGCCATTAACGGCAGATCATCGTGTCCACAGATTTCGAAAAAGCACGGATTCTTTTATGGTTCTGTGAAGCAAAAGAAATCTGTGGACGCTTTTTCTGTGAATTCTAAACGGAAAGTTGTAATTTTGCATCGTCAATGTATTACTTATTAGCCGACAACCAAGACATCACCAGAATAGGGCTTGAAGCCCTCTGCCTGCGTATGCTCGATGCACAGGTAAAGTATGTGTCGAACAAGGCAGAGCTTCTGCAATTGTTGCCTCGATTGGATAAGGTGACGGTGATACTCGATTATTCTCTCTTTGATTTCGATGATGTCAATGCTCTTTCGCTGGTGCATCAGCGTTTCCCCTTGGTGCATTGGATTATTTTCAGTGATGAGCTGAGTTCCGACTTTGTCCGTCGGATTGTGGCCGAAGGCGGTTCCTTCAGTATTGTGAGCAAGAATAGCGAAATCGGCGAGATAGAAGAGGCCATACGCCTTGCCATGCGCCATGAACGCTATCTGTGTCGACTCACTACAGAGCAATTGCTCTCTAATACGGCGGCTGGATCTCCTGCACATCATTCGCTCACAAAGACCGAAGTGGAGATACTCCGCGAAATAGCTCTCGGAAAGACCACGAAGGAGATTGCGGCCGAACGTTTCTCCAGTTTCCACACCGTGAACACCCACCGCAAGAATATTTTCCGCAAACTCGACGTCAATACTGCCTACGAAGCTACAAAGTATGCCCTTCGTGCAGGACTGATAGATGCCTCAGACTATTATATATAGAGCGATTCTTGTTTTCTGAGTATCGAAAATATCTATCCCCACGTTTCTATCTTCGTTCCCAAGTATAGGAAGTTCTGAAATATACGTATTTCCCGGTGTCCCCGAGTGTAGGGAATGCTGAGTCATTCGAACTCCCGAGCGTCCCCGAGTATTGGGAACGCTGCGTCGGTCGACCTCCCGGGCGTCCCCGAGTGTAGGGAATGCTGCGTCGGTTGACTTCCCGGGCCTTCCTGAGTAAAGAGATTTTTGCATGCTATCTCCTCTATATTATTTGTTAGCCAGCCATATAGCCGTACTTATGTCACGGCAGCTTGGCTGACTAACTAATCTTGTTCCTACGGCAATGATTCAGAATGTCATAGCTTTGGATGACTGTTTATCTGTTTTGCTGTGAAACGCAGGTTTCGTTCTCGAAGTAGAAGAGGTATTCGGTCTTTAGCAGAACGTCTGGGAGGCTATAGACGCGGATGGTGACCAGACCAGCAGAGGAGGTGCTGATGAGTTTCGCATAAGGCCAGTCTTTCAGGAATTCGGAACGCTTAGCACCCACATATTTGTGTTCGCGGAGTTTGGCAAACTTCTCCGACGCAGCCCTTGTGCTTGCTTTCCATTCGGCTTCTTCCTTTTTTACGCTTTCGGGCTTTGCCGGAATGTTTGCCATGGCATAATCGTATGGAAGCAGATTGTCCCATTTACGCGCTCTCCCTTGTGGCTCCAAATCTTTCTCGTAGTCAATTGGTGCTGCCAGTAATCGGCAAACGTCTGTAGCTTCAAGTTCTTTTCCTGCCTTTTCTCCGCTGCCACCGAGCATGGCAATGAGTTTGTGGTCTTTTACCTCAAGCTTTTCGAGCGTATAGGGCTCGCAGTTTTTCATGTTTTCCTTGTAGAATTCATTGGATGAACCTACTTCTTGGTCAAAGAAGTTGGAAAAGAACACCTTCTGCCCCTTCATCTTCTGCAATTGCTCGTACCATTTTACGCTGATACATTGAGCTTTACCATAAGTGGAAAAAGTATTGCAGAAGGGATAAGTCCCACGCTTTTCCAGATGCAGGATTACGAGTGCTTCCTGATTGTCGTTGATGACTTGTTCGATGTCGGTGATTACGTCATACTTAAGACTGTCGAGGAAGAATACCTTCTCGCCTTTCAGCGCCTCGATTGCCTGCTCGCGGAAGGGCGTTGCGTTGCCGAAGATGTAATCTTGCAGTATATAAGAGCCGTCGTAAGTGGTTTTTCCTGCAGCATGCAGTTTGTCGAGATATTCTGTGGATTCCCAACACGTGGTCCATTCCGTGGAACTTCCTCCCTGATTATAGTAAGGAACAAGTTGTCCCGTTCTCAGATTAATCATCTGGTAATGATAGTCCGAAAGCTTGAGAATACCGAAAGTGTCGGCCAGCATGCCTTTTACGCTTTCAATCATTGCCTCGAAGTCTTCAGTGGACTGATTATGAAAGTGATTGTTCTTGTCCTTGAACATGGCATTAGGAATGTTGAACTGCAATGGCTGTATCATGAACTTTTCATCAAGGAAGGTGTCCGTCTTCCCGTTATATTTCTGCTTGAAATACCGCCAATACGGAATGGTTCCATCGTAATCGCGTGCAGAGGTCTCCACTGCGATGGGCCCTTCCTGCGACGAGGCCAGGTTGGCGATTTGTTCCCTATATTTCTTTAGGTTTTCTTGCCATTCGGCCTGTTGTTTCGCTTCCTCTTCCTGCCGCTCTTTTTCGAACTGCTGTTTCTGTTGATTTTCGGCTTCTGCAGTCGTTCGGGCCACGATTTCTTCGCACTGGTCAGTCAGCAGGAAGTAAGGGAAGTCAGTTTTCAGTATTTTCATTTTCTCTCCTTCCATCTCGACCGTTATTTCGCTTTTCTTGGCCTTCGTGACGGTCAGAGCATCTTTGGCAATGACATTGTGACCTTCGAGTCTGTAGACAAGCGGTTTAACGGAACGAACATTCTTGTAGTCAGGACGTAGGCAAAGTGTCTTCCCTGTCAAGGTGGATAGGTCTGCCATCTTGTCCAGCGTTACTACATCGAATGCCTCCTTCTGCATCTTTGCGATGTTCTCCTTCAGAGCGATTTCGTCCTGCAGGCGTTTCATTTTTTGATCAATGCTTCTACGTTGTGCTTCTGCGCCGCTGCATAGTGTGATTCCGGCGAGTAATGCAATAATGAATTGTTTCATCTGTCTGAATTATGAATAGGTGTATACGAATGTTGCAGTATTCATTTCAGCCAGCGCTATCTATATAGGAAAAGCGCAGACTGTCATCCACAATCCACTCAGGCTTAGCACGGCCCCAATCCACAATGGAGAAGTCTGCGCCAGATACGGCACATGCTCCCTTGTGTGGGTTGAGGCTTGCTCTCTAAAGTCCATCAGAGGTGCTAATTCGAGTGGATCCTTTGAGCAATAAAAATGGTGTGCTGTCTTCAGGATATCTGTTTGCGAACCCATGGACAAACACAAATGCAAAAGTAGCAATTATTTCAGAAATGTCGGGTATCGTCCGTTTATATTTGCGTAGTTTGTGGCTTTTCTCTCAACTGGATGCATCGATTCTGTAATCTCAGTCGCTGGGCGTGGGGCTTCCCAGCGACTGAAAAATCAAGAGCGACCATATATCCTTCGTACGTGGCCGCCCTGTGAATGGAAAAAGAAAAGGATTACGTTCTGCCTTGGTGACAGACGTATGCTTCAATGGCTCATGTTCTCCAGAAGCGCGAGGTGATGTCGTCGAGTTTTCCGGATGGCAGGATGTGGTAGAGCCTTTGGTTCGTCGTTTTGCTTTTCAGCGAACCGCACGATTCGATGTATGGCCCTATCTTGATGTAGTCGAAGTTGCTCATGTCGATTGCCTCCGATATTTTCTCCGCTCCCGAGTACCAACCCGTTTTCAGCGTGGGATATGCGCTCCTGATGTATGCTGCAAAGCGATTTACCATTTCTGGTTCGGCATCGCCGCCCATGAAACACAGACATGTGATGAGTCCTTCGTATTGACGCAAGAGTAAATCCAGATTTTCCGTCGTAAGAGGCGTACCCTCGTCTGCTTGTAGGTGCGGACTGTGGCAACTGGGGCAATGATTCGGGCATCCGGAAATATTCAGCGCCAATGTCGTCTCGTCAGGAATTTCCTGAAACACTATGTCGTAATTATGGAACTTGAGCATAGCTTAGAGTAGGGTTGGCTGCAACTGTGCTTCTGTTTTCGAGTCTGCTTTGATATAATATCTGCGTGCTGCCTCTGCCTGACGTGGTGCGGAGAAGTTGCTGATGCGCTTCATGTATCCAATGATGCGTGTCAGGTAGTCTACGTTCTCAGAATGGCAGTGGGGGCATGTCTTCAGGTAGCGTTTGTCGATGTGTCCGCATTCGTTGCAGATGGTATTCGGAATGTTGAACGTGAAATAGTTGCAACCTTCAATTGCGGCAATTTTCAGCAGTTGGCGATACTGGGGCTTCGTCAGATGCTCCTCTAAGTTGGCATGGAGAGCTGAACCGCCTGTCAGATGCTCAATATATTTGCGTCCGTGGAGCCTGAACTTGTCGATGAGGTTCAAGCTTTGGTCTTCAACAATATAGAAGTAGCTGTTGTAGCAGTCACGCGGCACCTGATAGCCGTCTTCGCGATCCCATTTAGCGTGCTTCACGCCAACGTTCTCGGCCGGAATCATTTCGCAGTTGAAGAGCACGTCCTTCGTGCGGTATTGCTTGTTGTATTTCTCTACAACTCCGAGCACGTTCTGCACGAATTCCACGTATTGGGGATTGTCGTTGATGGGAATGCCCATGAACTCAGCAGCCTCCACCAAACCATTGACGCCAATCGTCAGATACTGACGCTTTATGTTGATAAATCCCGAATCGAAGAGTGGGAGCATACCCTTGTCGGCCAGATTCTTCAGATTCTCGTTGTAGGCCAACTGTACTTTGTGAACCAAGTCGACGATTTCGGCCAGATAGTCTATGTAAGGTATGTTCTGACGCTTTGCTTCCTGTATGCATCTGTTCAGATTTACTGTCAGCACGCTTTTTGAACCTGTAGAAACGCCGCCGGCTCCAAGTGTGTAGCTGAACCCGTTATCCTGAATCTCGTTGCGCAGACGGCAGCAGCTGCTTAGCGAATCGGCATTGTCGCTCATGTAGGTGAAGAACGAATGTCCCTCTGCATACATTTCGGCAGTCCAGTCTCCGTATTCTTTGTCTTTCGTGTCGCCATTCTCGGTGAGCAATGCCATCGTTTCAACGGGGAACGTAAGAACTGTTTTGGTCCGTTCTTTGTTAAACCACTTCATGAATCTCTTCTGAAGCCAGGATAGTGACTCCCATTCGGGACGGGTGCCATCCGGGAAGATGAATTCTCCGAAAAGACTCTCAAAGTAGTAGCGGTCATAGTAGGATATGTTCCAAAAAACGGCTTGGAAGTTTCTGGCACCCGTAGGTTGGTTGATGGAGTACACTATCTGCTCGAAGCAATCGGTGATTACTTTGTCGATGCTGCGCTTCTTCAGCGAGAGGTCCACGATTTCATCGGCTCTTTTATAGTAGTCGGAGCCGTATTCCTTGCCGATGAAGTAGTTCAGGTACATCAGGAATTCGGGCGTGGCGCATGCACCGCTGAGCATGCTCGAAACGATGAACACCATGTTTACGAAGCCGCCACAGAATGACTTCAGATTTGTGGGAGCTGTGGAATTGCCGCCGATAGCGAGCGTACCCTCAAGCAGCCAGGGATACATCGTGATACTGGCGCAATAGTTGGCCAGGCTCGTTTCGTCATTTTTGTAAATAAAGTGGTTGTTCAGCAGGTGCAAGTATTTATCTGCCGTTTCTTTTCCGAACATCTCCTTGATGCGGTCGGTCAGCAGGCGACGATTCAGCCTGATGAAACCTTTCTTGGGCAATTCGCCTATCAAGGTGGCTATGTTCTTCTTTTCTACGTTGGCATTAGCGTCGAATTTGCTTCCCGTTGCCGGATTGGCTGCTGCACAGTAGTCGATGAGGAACTGCAGGTGGTCGCGTGTCTCGCGGTCCTCAGTGTGTTTCTGTCGGTAGAGCATGTACGACTTTGCCACCTTGAAATAGTGTTCTGCCATCAGCGAGACTTCCACCTGATTCTGCACATCTTCCACCGTCATTCCGTTGTGAATCGTAACGCGCGACAGAATGTTCGTCAGATCTTCCTCTGCAGCATAGCTCCCCACAGAAAGGAAGGCCTTGCGGATGGCATTCTTGATTTTCTCGATAGAGAAGACTTCCCGTTTTCCGTCTCTCTTAATGATAAAGATACTTGCACTCATTATGTTTACTTTTTAAATTTATTGTCAGTAGTCTTAAAATGTAGGGGTAGGCAGGTATCAATGGTAAACGAACGAGGAAACTCTCCGTCTATGCATTGTTTTACTGCTTTTCTCCCGAAGCATCGTAAAAACGGATGGTAACAGAGGCAGGTCTTCTGACTTGTTCCAGACATTGTGCCTTCCCAACCGTATGATATTGTCAGTGGCATTCCTTCAATGTCCTTTTGTGTGGAACTTACAGCTACGGGGATAGTTCTGGATTTTCACCAGATTCCCTGTTCATCTCCATTGATTAGAATGGGAACCTCTGTACGGCATGCAAAGGTAGTAAAGTTGTTTGAAACGTGCAAGTGTTTTTGATCAGATTTTTGAAAGTTATCCAAAACTTTTTATCTTATTATTGGTAATCAATATCTTGTGTGTTTTGTATTTTGAAAAAGTTTTCCAAAATGAAGAAGATGCATTGGCTTATGGTTTTCGTTTTAGTGTAACAAGGCTAAACGAATGCTCGTTGTTTTCATTGGCTGGAAAATCTGTTCTTTCAGTTTCTTCCCATTCATTTTTGTTGATTTCGGGAAAGAAGGTGTCGGCCTCTTTGGGTGTATTGTCTACCAAAGTAAGGTGAAGTGTATCGGCTTGCGGTAAGGCTTCAGCATATACGGAACTCCCACCGATAATGAAGACTTGTTCTTCGTTTGAACAGTGACTCAGGGCTTCTTTGAGCGATGGAAATGTTTCGGTATTGGGCCAATTGAGGCTTGTCTGACGGGTCAATACCAAGTTGCGTCGGTTGGGCAGTGCCCCTTTGGGTAGAGATTCAAAGGTGCGGCGTCCCATGATTACGGTGTGGCCCGTGGTGAGTGCCTTGAATTGCCGTAGGTCATCTTTCAGTCGGTAGAGCAGATGGTTATCCAAGCCAATGGCTCTGTTCTGTGCGATGCAGACAATGATGTGGAGGTTCTTCATGAGTGTTGAAGGGTAGATTAAACAGATACTTTTCCCGGAATGTGAGGCCACGGATCGTAATTTTCCAACTCAAAGTCCTCGTATTGGAAGTCGAAAATGCTTTTCACGTTTGGATTGATCTTCATCGTTGGCAATGGGCGTGGTTCGCGAGTAAGTTGCAGCTTGACCTGGTCAATATGGTTCAGGTATATATGAGTGTCACCCATGGTATGCACGAATTCGCCAGCCTTTAGTCCTGTAACTTGTGCCATCATCTGGAGCAGTAGCGCATATGATGCGATGTTGAACGGCACACCGAGAAAGGTGTCGGCGCTGCGCTGGTACATTTGCAGGCTGAGGCGGCCTTGGGCTACGTAGAACTGAAAAAACATGTGGCATGGCGGCAGGTTCATGTTTTCCAAATCACCCACGTTCCAAGCATTCACAATGATGCGTCGAGAATCAGGATTGTGCTTGATTTGGTCAATGGCTTGCTGTATTTGGTCGATGGTTCCGCCTTTATAGTCAGGCCACGAGCGCCATTGGTATCCATAGATATGTCCGAGGTTTCCGTCTTTGTCTGCCCATTCGTTCCAGATGCGCACTCCACGCTCTTGCAACCACTTGACATTCGTGTTTCCCTGCAAAAACCACAATAGTTCGTATATAATGGATTTTAGGTGGAGTTTCTTGGTGGTGAGTAGTGGAAAACCGTCATCCAAGCTGAATCGCATCTGGTGGCCGAACACACTGATAGTGCCGGTGCCAGTACGGTCGTGCTTTTCTACGCCCTCACTCAGAATGCGCTGACATAAATCTAAGTATTGTTTCATGATTTGCAGATGTGTTATTGTCGGTTGTCGTTACGGTGGCGCAGGGCATTGATCATCTCGCCTACGCCGTAAAGCAAGATAACGATTCCTGCTCCGATACCTACCTTTAGGTGAATGATGTAAAATAAAATGCAGACGCCTACTCCCAATGCCATGTGCAGGATGGCCTTGTCTTTTCTTTGTTCTGTGGTGGGTGGAAGTGCGTAGGTCGGTATGGTGTCGGTTTTGGCTATGTTTGTCGTATGTTTCTTCCGGTCTTGCTTATTAATAAGGTATATGACTAATATGATGAGGCCTATAGGAGAGAATATGACGGCCAAACCAATGAGCATAAACACGATGAAGATGGCCAGGCTTCCCCAACCCAACAGCCCGAACCAGCTTTCCACGTTTAGGGGGAACCAGTCGGGTAGGGTGGGTTTTCCCGGAGTTACGATTTTTAAATTGCTCGTTCCTTGAGGCACATAAAAGGTGGTGTCAATGCTTAAGGCATCGTCTTCGGCATCAGTGGTGTCTGAAACTACGGTGATAGACGTTCCGGTAGAACTTTGCGAGGAGTTTAACTGCGCCACAGCCTTTGGGAAGAGGCTTACGATTAGCAGTAATAGAACTTGTAGTGCCTTGTTCATTGTTTTTTGTTTTGGCAACGCAAAGGTAGCGAAAAAGTTTGGGTTGCACTATGCCCTTAAAACATAAAACATCGTTACTCTTTGTTTTTATTAGGCTGTTATGGTCGTGCTTGTTCTGATGTTTATACGTAAGGACGTATTTTGGGTACTTAATCACGCCATCTGTAAAAGAAAAAGAGCTAACTGTAAGGACGTTTGGATATTTTTGCCTATCTTTGCACATCAAAATTATCTCATCATCACTTTTGGATTAATAATTACATATAAATAAGACATATAGTAACATGAGGAAGGGTGTTTTAACTCTGATTTTTTCGCTCTTATGCGTCACTACGATGCTGGCGCAGAGCATGAGTGACACGCAAGTGATGCAATTCATTGCCAGCGAGGCAAAAGCAGGCACATCACAGGGGCAGATCATCAATAAACTGATTGCACGAGGCGTAAAGATAGACCAGATTCGCCGTTTGCGCAATCAATATGACAAACAGATTTCCGAGAGAGGTGCCAGTACTGCTGCTGACGGTGCCGTGAAGATGGCTGCCGAAAGAATGAATGCAAACTCAGACGGAACAACGTCGCAGGAGCTCAATACGGCCAAAAGAGGCACCACGGGAGAGGTTTACGCTAATGCCAGCGAAGATGTGACTGAAGCTGAGCATGATGTGCAAGCCACGCAGGGAATTGCTCCTGACGCACAAGGTAAGCGTGTTTTCGGTCGTGATATATTCACCCAGCATGGTCTTTCTTTCGAACCAAACGAAAATATGCCCATCCCATCTACCTATGTGCTTGGTCCTGGCGATCAGGTGGTCGTAGACATTTATGGGGCGTCGCAACAGACCATTATTCACACTATCTCCCCAGAAGGAACTATCACTGTAAGCGGATATGGCCCTATCTATCTCAGCGGACTTACCGTTGAAGGTGCTCAGCGCAAACTGCGCTCTACGTTAGGCTCGCGTTATCAGACGAGCGAGCTTAAGGTTACTGTAGGTAACACCCGAACCATTATGGTCAATATTATGGGAGAGGTGCGTTCGCCTGGAACGTATCATTTGAGCGCATTTGCCACTGTGTTCCATGCTTTGTATCGTGCCGGAGGCATCAGTACGCTCGGTACGCTCCGTAATGTTAAGGTTTACCGTAACGGCCGCCTCGTTACCGTGGTTGACATCTACGAATACATTCTTAACGGACGTTTAGCTGGAAATATTAATCTTCAGGACAATGACCTCATTCAGGTAGATCCTTATGAAACGTTGGTAGGTATTACCGGTAACGTGAAGCGTCCTATGTTCTACGAAATGCGAAAGACCGAAACTGTTGCCACACTTATTAAGTATGCTGGAGGCTACACGAGCGATGCCAACACCAAAACGGTGCGTTTGGTGCGCCAGAGCGGTGAGCGTTATGCCGTATATAATGTGGGAGAATTCGAAATGGGTTCGTTCCAGGTGGAAGATGGTGATGCCGTAACCGTGGACGGAATGATTAACCGTTACGAAAATATGGTGGAAATCAAGGGAGCCGTATTCCGCCCAGGTCAGTTCCATTTGGGAGGTAACGTGAGTAGTGTGAAGACCCTCATAGAGTCGGCTGAAGGCGTAACGGAAGACGCTTTCACCGATCACGCCGTTCTTCATCGTCTGAAAGCTGACCGTAGCTTGGAAATCCTTCCCATTGACGTTAAAGGTATCCTTAATGGCACTTCTCCTGACGTTCCGCTGCAAAACGAAGATGTTTTATTCATTCCAACGCAGGAAGACCTTCGAATGGAGCGTACGTTGACCATAACTGGAGAGGTAATGAGCCCAGGTACCTATGAGTATGCCGATAATACCACCATTGAGGACCTTATCGTTCAGGCCGGAGGCCTAACAGACCAAGCTTCACTCGCACGAGTTGACGTATCGCGCAGAATTGTTGATGCGCATGCTACGCAGAAGACAGATCGCATCTCTGAAGACTTTACTTTCGATATCAAGGATGGTTTGGTGATAGATAAGGATAGAAAGTTCCTACTGAAGCCCTACGATGTTGTACATGTTCGTAAAAGTCCCGCATTCCATACTGCACGGAATATTTCTCTCACAGGAGAAGTCAACTACGAAGGTGCATTTACGCTCAAGGACAAAAAACAGCGTCTGTCTGATGCCATTAGTGGCGCTGGAGGCGTTACAGAGTTTGCATACCTCAAGGGGGCCACTCTTTTACGTCGAATGACAGATGAGGAGAGGGTCAGAATGTCAGCAACGATGAAAGCCATTCGTCAGCTGCTCACGGAGCGTGGCGATAGCGTTAGTTATGAGAAATTGGATCTGGGAAACAATTATCCTGTGGCCATTGATCTCGAAGCAGCACTCCTGAAGCCTGGTTCCGATGCTGATGTGATCCTACGCGAAGGTGACCGTATCTTTATACCTGAATATAATGGCATCGTCAAGGTGTCGGGCGATGTAATGTTCCCCAATACCGTCTTCTATGAGAAGGGAAAGAAGTACAAGCAGTATGTAGAGATGGCCGGAGGTTTTGGTAACCATGCCAGGAAGAAAAAAACCTTCATCGTATACCAGAATGGAACCGTTGCACTTACCCGTAAGGGTGCGCGTCCTGAGCCAGGCTGCGAAATCGTAGTGCCCAGCAAGAAGAAAAAGAATCCGTTGAGAGTTGCTGAAGTGGTTGGCGCTATGAGTGGACTCACCAGCCTTGCTGCCATGGTAACGGCCATTTCCTACATGACTAAGTAAATAAATTCTCACCCATTTTTGAGTAAAACAATGATGTCAGAAGATATTGTTAACAACAGCGAAGCCTTGCAAGAAGAGCGGTCGATCGATTTTATGAAGATTTTCCGTGACTTGCTCAAACATAGAAAGCTTTATTATAAAGTACTGCCTATCGTGTTCGTGGTATCGGCCATTCTCGCCTTGAGTATTCCCAACTACTATAGCTGTACGGTGAAACTCAGTCCTGAAATGACCAGCGGTAAGAGTACTACGGGATTAGCCAGCTTGGCATCGAGTTTCGGCGTGAATTTACCGCAAGCCGGAGGTGTGGGCACAGAAGCGCTCTTCCCCACGCTCTATCCTGACCTTGTAAACTCCGTAGACTTCAAGACCAGCCTTTTCCACGTTCCTGTAACTATCGAAGGTGATAAGGAAAAGGGCGAACACGACCGCACGATGTCCTATTACGAATACCTGAAGGACGAACAGAAGGCTCCTTGGTGGAAGATGATTATTGGTGGGCTGAAAAAAGCCATCGTTAAGCTTATCAAGGGCGAGGAAAAAGAGCCTGAACATCTGAATCCTTTTCGCCTTACAATGCAGCAGGATCTGATTGCTAAAACCATTGATGAGAAGGTTGTTTGCGATGTAGATAACAAAACTATGGTCATTACCATCAACGTGAAGGACCAAAATCCTCTCATTGCGGCCACCATGGCTGACTCAGTGAAGAATCGACTTCAGGAATTCATCACCGACTATCGCACGTCGAAGGCTCGCGTGGATTTAGAGTATAACAAGAAGATCTACGAGGAGACCAAAGCCCGTTATGAGACTGCACGCAATGAGTTGGCCGAGTTTGTGGATGCCAATCACGATATCATTCTCCAGACAGTGCGCCAAAAAGAGGTTGATCTTGAAAACGAAACGCAGTTGCAGTATAATGCGTATACTCAGGTGGCTGCGCAGCTCATGGCTGCCGAAGCAAAGGTGCAGGAAGACACACCTGCTTTTACCACGCTCCAAAGTGCCACTGTTCCGGTGCTTAAAGCAGGTCCTAAGCGTGCTATGATGTGTCTGGTATTCTTGTTTCTTGCCTTCATGGCCACTACGGCTTGGGTGCTCTACAAGGAAGATGACCTGAAGCCCCTTTTGGGTATGGATTAAGTCAGATTAACGTTTGAATGAGCATAATGCAATTCGGGCAGGCGCCATGAGGCGTTTGCCCGAAGTTTTTTGTAGGTGTGGAGAGCATTCTCCTCCCTTTTTTCGTAACTTCGCAGTTGCAATAACGAATTATCCATACCTGCCCGGCTTCCCATGCAGTTACCCGAAGCGTTTACCCAACAGATGAAGGAGCTCATTGGTACGGAGGACTTCCTTCGCCTTTCGGCTTCGCTTGAAAGCGATGCTGCTGTGGCCTTTCGCCCTAATGGACGGAAGGGATTCTGTGCTGTGGGGGACTTGCAGCCTGTCCCGTGGTCGTCTTTGGGCTATTATTTGTCCGAAAGGTTACCATTTACCTTCGATCCTCTTCTTCATGCCGGAGCCTACTATGTGCAAGAGCCTTCTTCCATGTTTATAGAGCAAGCCGTGAGGCAGTGTGAACCAGTGGCGATGCGAGTGCTTGACCTCTGTGCAGCTCCGGGTGGAAAGTCTACATTGCTCCGCTCTCTGCTGCCGGACGAGAGCGTCTTAGTGGTCAATGAGCCCGTACGCCAGCGTGCCCAGGTGCTGATGGAGAACATGACGAAGTGGGGACATCCCTCTGTGGTCGTAACCAATGCATCGCCGGCGGCTTTTGCTTCGTTGGAGGGCTTTTTCAATCTGATGCTCATCGACGCGCCCTGCTCCGGTGAGGGAATGTTCCGCAAGGACAATCCTGCGCTTTCCGAGTGGTCTGTCCAGAACGTTGAGCATTGCGCAGCGCGTCAGTTCCAGATTGTTTCTGACGCTTGGCCAGCCTTGGCAGAGGGTGGTTACTTGATTTACAGCACTTGTACATACAACCTAAGGGAGAATGAGCTCCAAGTGCAGCGCATTTGTAGCGAACTGGGTGCCTCTTGCATGGAAATTCCCACAGATCCGGCTTGGGGCATTGTGGGTAGCCTGCTTCAGGGCGAAAATCTTCCCGTGTGCCGTTTCATGCCTCACAAATTGCGTGGAGAGGGTCTGTTTGTCGCTTTGTTACGTAAAGAACGGTCTGTTCGTGCCCCAAAGCAGCGCGGCGGAGGCCAGCGTGTGCTGCCGCTCGACCGTCAGTTGCGTCCATGGCTCCAAAATGCTGACGGTTGGGGCCAAATATCAATAGGCGAAACGCTGTATGCCCTTCCTCCTGCCTTGGCGGAGGTGGTTTCGTTGTTTTTGCCGCTTCTCGCAGTCCTTTCGGCTGGCGTTGCATTGGCTCAGCGCAAGGGGGGGGCCTATCAGCCTGAGCATGGTCTGAGTCAGAGTCTGGCTTTTCGTCGCGACCATTTTCCTACGGTGAATCTCACCTATGAGGACGCTATCGCCTATCTGCGAAGGCAATCGTTGAGTTTAGGGAACGATGTGCCGCGCGGTATGGTTGTCGTAATGTATGGAGGGGTATCCTTAGGTTTTGTGAATCAGCTTGGTGATCGTGCTAACAATCTGTATCCCCAGCCATGGAAGATTCGCAGTCAAAATGCGGCTCCCGAAGTGTTTTCTATCGTGAATCGCGATGCTGAATGGGCTTAATAGGTTCTCGGTGGAGAGAACGGGGGCTTTATTTAGGCCTAACGGATGGCGATTAGAGGGAATAAAGGCTTTTATTTGGCCTAACGGATGGTGATTAGAGGGAATGAATGCTTTATTTGGCCCTAACGGATGGTGATTAGAGGGAATGGATGCTTTATTTGGCCTAACGGATGGTGATTAGAGGGAATGGATGCTTTATTTGGTCCTAACGGATGGTGATTAGGGGGAATGGAAGCTTTATTTGGCCCTAACGGATGGTGATTAGGGGGAATGGAAGCTTTATTTGGCCCTAATGGATGGTTATTAGGGCAAATGAAGGCTTGATTTGGGGATATGGTGGACCCTTGGGAAGGAATCTCAGTCTGTTTTAGGACAGGACTATCGGTTGGAGTAATGTTGATCGTAATAGTGCTGATAGTCGCTGTTTGTTACGGCTTCCATCCACTGATGATGGTCCAGATACCAAATGATGGTCTTCCTAATTCCTTCGGAAAATGGCGTTTCGGGCAGCCATCCGAGGGTTTCGTGAATTTTCTTGGGGTCAATGCCATAGCGTTGGTCGTGGCCAAGGCGGTCTTTAACGTAACTGATCAGGCTTTCGTCCATCCAGCTCAAATCGTTGGCCTGCTTGCCTGACGTGGGCGAAAGTTGCAGCAACATTCTGTATTCAGGTTGAGTCTCCAGCAGTTCTCGCATTGTTTGAATGATAAGGCGCACAATGTCGATGTTCTTCATTTCGTTGTGGCCGCCTACGTTGTAGACGGAACCATCCTCGCCCTTTCGAATCACGGTTTCGATGGCCTTGCAATGGTCTTCCACGTAGAGCCAGTCTCTCACGTTCTCTCCCTTGCCATAAACGGGCAGCGATTTTCCGTGAAGAATGTTGTTGATGACCAGCGGAATGAGTTTTTCAGGGAACTGGTAGGGTCCGTAGTTGTTTGAACAGCGCGTGATGCTCACGGGCATGCGGAAGGTGTCGCGATAAGCCATCACAACCATGTCGGCACTGGCTTTCGAGGCGCTGTAAGGGCTGTGGGGAGCCAGGGGCGTGTCTTCTGTAAAGAATCCGGTCGTTCCCAGGCTTCCATACACTTCGTCAGTGGAAACTTGATGGAAACGCACGCCTTTGCGCCATGTGGGATAGCCATTGGCATCGCGTCCCGTCACCCAAGCCGTGCGTGCGGCTTCAAGCAGCGTTTGCGTACCCAAAATGTTGGTCTGTAAGAAGAGTTGAGGATTGTTGATGCTCCGGTCTACATGGCTTTCGGCAGCAAAATTCACTATAATGTCGAACTTATAGTCCGCGAAGAGCTTGTCAACGAGTGTGCGGTCGCCAATGTCACCCTTGAAGAACGTACAACGGTCATTGTCCAAGTCACGGGCTATCGTGCCGAGGTAACCGGCGTAGGTCAAGGCATCAAGAATGACGATTTGGACATCATCGAAGTTTTTCAGAAGGTATTTGATATAGTTGGAGCCTATAAATCCGGCCGCTCCAGTCACTAAGTAGGTCTTCATTTGTTGCTTGCTGTATTTCTGAATGCAAAGATAGCACTTTTAAGCGATACTCCGATGAGCCGAGGCTATGGAATTTTTGCCTTAGGGGCATCATCCGTGTAGAAGGGGTTTGGGGGTTTGCGTAAGATTTTCTAATTTTGCCTTTGAAAGCTTGCACTACGGTGCCGAGGCTGAACCACGACCTATATTATTATATAAGGATAGAGAGAATGAAGAAAGAAATTCGGAAAAACTCCTGGCAAGCCTGGCTGTTGGCCGCTCGCCCCAAAACGCTCACTGGAGCCGCCATACCAGTGATCTGTGCCACGGCATTGGCCGTTTCCGACGGACAGTTTCGCCCAGTTCCAGCCGCAGTGTGCCTGCTGTTTGCCTGCCTGATGCAAATTGCGGCCAATCTGATTAACGATCTGTTTGATTTTCTCAAAGGCAGTGACCGCCCCGACCGCCTGGGGCCGGAGCGAGCCTGTGCGCAGGGGTGGATCAGCGTTGAGGCTATGCGGCGAGGCATCGTCGTGGTGCTCGTGGCGGCCTGCCTGTGCGGCTTGCTGCTTCTGAGCTACGGAAACGCCCTGGTGCTGGTAGGCATAGGCCTGGCGTGCGTGATATTTGCCTTTCTCTACACCACGTTGCTCTCTTATTGCGGTTTTGGCGACCTGCTGGTGCTCGTGTTTTTCGGCATAGTGCCCGTTTTGGGCACCTACTATGTGCAGACGGCCGACGTGAGCCGTGAGGCACTCCTCGTAGCCTTCGTTTGCGGCCTTCTTATCGATACATTGCTCATCCTGAACAACTATCGCGACCGTGAAACCGACCGTCGCTCTGGCAAGCGCACGCTTATTGCCCTTTGGGGCGAAAAGTTTGGCCGCTACTTCTATTTAGCCATGGGGTTGGTTTCGTGGGCCCTGTGCGCAGGCTTTCTGGCCGAAGGAAAGGTGTGGGCCTTTGTTCTGCCCACGCTCTATGTGCCACTCCACGTATGGACGTGGCACCGCATGGTGCAGATAGGCTCAGGAAAGGCGCTGAACGCCATACTGGGCGAAACGTCGCGCAACATGTTGCTCTTTGCCCTCCTGCTGTCGGCAGGTTTACTCTTAAATTAAAGGAAATCGGGAGCCGGTTGGCTCAGTTCAATCACTTCAAGGTCGCGAATGTTCGTTCCGTCGATGACGAAACGCACTAATGTCCTGACCCTCTGCCATCCCTGTATGCCTGCGGCGCCAGGATTGACGTGGAGCAGCTGAAAGTGGGGATCATACTGCACTTTCAGAATGTGAGAATGTCCACTGATGAAGAGCTTGGGCGGCCGCGTCTGCAGGGAGGCAATAATGCTGCGGTCGTAGTGTCCGGGATAACCGCCAATGTGCTTGAGCAGCACGTCCACGTCCTCGCAGCGGAAGCGGAGCGTCTCGGGAAACATGCGGCGCATGTCGCCGCCGTCAATGTTGCCGTGAACAGCCTTGAGGGGGCAGATTTCAGCCAGTTTCCGGGCCACTTCCATGGAGCCAATGTCGCCGGCATGCCATATTTGGTCCACGTCGGCAAAGTGTTGGGCATAGCGTTCGTCCCAAAAGGCGTGTGTATCAGAGAGAAGGCCAATTCGGGTCATTTTATGCGCTGCTGAATGAAGTCAATGATGAAATCCACGGTTCCTTCCATCCCCAGCTTGCTGGAGTTGATGCACAGATCGTAGGTGTCGGCCTCGCCCCAGTGCTTTTCGCTGTAAAAATTGTGGAACGACGCCCGGCGCTTGTCGTTAGCGAGAATCAGTTTGCGAGCGGCCTCTGGCGTGATGTGCTGATCGTTGCTCACGCGGCTGATGCGGTCGGGCATGTCGGCGCAGACGAAAATGCTCGTCATTTTGGGCTTATGGCGAAGGATGTACTCCGCGCAGCGGCCTACGAAGATGCTGTTGTATTGTTCGGAGAGTTCCTTGATGGTCTGGCTCAGGATGGCAAAGAGTGATTCCTCATCCACCTGGTTGCGGTAGAAGTCCGACTGACCTATGAAGGGAATAAAATTGGTAAAGAAAGAGCGCAGGTAGGTTCTTTCCTCATCCTTGTGCTCAAAGAGCTCCTTGTTGAATCCGCATTCGGCTGCGGCAAGGTGGATGAGGTCGTTATCGTAGAAATGCAAGTTTAATTTCTTGGCAATTTCCAGAGCAATGGTGTGACCGCCACTGCCAATTTGGCGTCCGAGGCACACGGCAAATGTTTCTTGAGGCATGGTGTGAACTGTTAAAAAGAGGAGTGGAAACGTCAGAACCTGTTGAATTTGCGTATTTGCATGTAAAGGAGGTAGGCCGTGGTAAACGTGGCCAGAATGTCGGCTGCCGGAATGGAGTACCAGATGCCATCCACACCATAATACTTCGGCAGGAGTAGCATGAGGGGCAAAAGGAAGATGAGCTGGCGCGACAGGGAGAGGAAGATGCTTTTCTTCACAATGCCAATGCTCTGGAAGAAGTTGGTGGTGACCACCTGAAAGCCAATGATGGGGTAAGTAACGAAATAGATGGGCATGGCGTGGACCACACGGGCGATGAGTTCCCCGTCGGTGGTGAAAGCACGCGCCGAAAGGGCCGGAAAAAAGAAGCCGATGACGAAAGCAATGATGCATACCACTGTGGCCGCCATGATGGCCTTAATCAAGACCTCGCGCAGCCTTCCGTACTGCTGTGCACCGTAATTATAGCCGGCAATGGGCTGCATACCCTGATTGATACCGATAATAATCATGAAAAAGAAGAATCCCAGACGGTTGAGGATGCCGTAAGCAGCAATTTCCATGTCGCCGCCATAGTGGGAGAGGCTCCAGTTGATGGCCACCGTCACGAGGCAGGCGCAGAGGTTGATTAAGAACGGCGACAAGCCTATGGCGAAACTTTGAGTCACAATTTTGCGGTTGAGCCGGTAAGTGCCGCGCTGGAAGTGTAAAAATTCCTCCGGATTGCTAAACAGCTTGAACTGCCAGAACAAAACCAGCGTTTGGGAGAGCACCGTGGCCCACGCCGCGCCCTGAATGCCCCATCGGAAGCCGTAAATGAAGAGCGGTGCGAGCACCAGATTGATCAGGACCGTATAAATGGTGGCCATCATGGCTTCGCGCGGATGGCTGGCCGACCGCAGCAGCGAGTTGAGACCCAAATAGAGGTGGGTTACGACATTGCCTGCCAGAATGATGCGCATGAAGTCGCGTGCGTAGCCTACCGTATCGTCGCTGGCGCCAAAAAAGTAGAGAATGGGATTCAGGAACAGCTGCATAAGCAGCCCGATGCCGAGTCCCATCACAATGTTTAGTACCAGAACGTTTCCAAGGATTTTTCGCGCCGTATCGTAGTCCTTCTCACCCAGTTTTACAGACAAAAGCGTGGATGCTCCCACACCGATCATGGCACCGAAGGCAGCTGTGACCTGCATGACGGGAAACGTAAGCGAAATGCCGGCAATGGCCAGCGGACCAACGCCCTGCCCAATGAAAATGGCGTCAATAATATTATAGAGCGACGAGGCCGTCATGGCAATAACGGCCGGAGTGGCATATTTCACGAGGAGTTTGCCCACAGGCTGAGTGCCAAGTTCTGTAAACGAAGTGTTGATGGCCATGAGGAAACCTTGATTATTAACACCGCGAAGTTACGCCAGATATTTTAAACCTGATGGGGCCCGTGGGTTAAAATGCAAAGGAGCATCCTCTTTTTAAACCGGCAATGCGCCCACTTGACATGCCCACTCGTCAATCCGCGCCCCAAGCGGCCCGTGGCCGAATGGGGCAGGAGAGAGGCAGAGGGGGCTGGCAGAATGGCGGAGGAGCGGATGAAGAATTTGTGCATCCGTAAGCAAGCTTGATTGCTCACTTCTTCGTAACTTCGCGGCCAGAAAGCAACCCATCATTCACGATCATGCTGCGCCAAAGGTCTTGCTACTTCCTGTTGTGGTTCATGCTGCTCCTCGCAGGGCAGCAATGGGACGGGCGTAGTTTCAGCTTTCGGCGAGATGGCCCCACAGCCGCAGTGGCAAGTGAAAGCCGCGAAGCCTGCGACGCTCTGTACGACAGCCGTTCCTATGGCCACAACCGGCTTCAGGCCATCCTGACTGACGGACAGGAAGCTCACCGCATTTGCAGCGAGCGACCCGTTCGTCTGCTCCCCTGTGTAGGCCAGAAGTCGGGCCGCACCCTGCTGAGATGGGGCTTTACGTTTCTGTACCATCCACGCCAGTTGCGATTGGCTGCAAAAGTGCGCTCAGAGAAAGCGCCCTTTTGTCGGCCAGCCTCGTGCGAATACTATGTTTTCGCATTGAGGCACCTGCGATGTTAGCCACGGCTTTTTTTTAGCTATGATGCAGGTCCCGGACGCAGCCCGAGGCCTGGAGGGGCACATCGTGCCCTGACCATTCCATTATTTTCAACACAAAACACATTTAAGATTTATGGCACAATTCAAAAATCTGGAGATGGCCACGGCTCTCTCCATGCACCACGATATTAAAATAGAAAAGTCGCTCTTCGGCCTGCGCGCAAAGGCCGTTTATCAGCCTACGGGAAGCCCACTTGAAGTCTACAGCGTAGACTATGCCCCCGAGGCCAGCAAACAGCTGGAACGGCTGCTCAGCTACGCACCGGAAATGCTCCTTGAGGCCGCCGCTACGCTGCCCGGAGTGAAGCCGTCGCAAATAGGCAACACCCACATGGAGGCCTGCGTGAGCGCTGACCGTAAGTTTGCCGCCGTGCAGCTGTTTCGCTATTCCGATCTCATGACATCGCCCATTACTGACATGAAATGCTATGAGGGCGACGCCGTAGCGGTATTGTTTGAGCATCTGGGACTCTGAGTCACCGTCAGAGGGCCGCGCCTTGGAACATCCGGGGCGCGGCCCTGCCTTTTGGGCCGGCGGTGATGCTTTTTTGCAGCACGGGAGTGGTTTGGAAGCAGAAATCTGCGTAATTTTGCAGTATAGATTAAAGTAAACGACAGATGAACAGACGTACATTTATGGGTGTGGCGGCTTCGGCCATGCTGGCCACCACGCAGAAGGGCTGGGCGCAACTCGCGCCCGAAGGTGGTGACGACGGACTGCACGTGCGCTTCCTTGGCACCGGAGCAGCAGACTGGAACGGACGCGATGAGCGCGGAGAGCACCGCCGCTTGTCCAGCATACTGGTGGACGGGCGCATACTGATTGACTTTACGCCCACCGACGAAGACATGCTGCCCCAGGGCACCAAGCCGGAGGTGATTTTCTATACGCATTCGCATTCCGACCATTATAATGCCTCGGCGGCACTGAAATTGGGCCTCAAGAAGGTGTATTTGAGCCAAACCTGGTACGACCGCGCAGTAGCCGACTTTGCCAAAGCTGCAAAAGAGCTTGGAGTGGAGCCTCCGCTGATACTGCCCGTGTGCATCGGACAGCAAATTACCCTTGGCGACATCACTCTTTCGCCCCTGCCGGGCAATCACGCCACAAACTACCTGCTGGAACAGACGCTCATCTATCTCATAGAAAAAGGCACCACCCGTTTGCTCTACGCCACGGATACGGGTGGTCTTCCGGCCGTAGCCACACGCATGATAGGCATCGATGCCCACAAAAAGGGCCGCCCCATCACCGGAATCATCATGGAAGCTACGATGGGCATGGACCACGAGGTGGATTTCCGACTGTTTACCCACTCCAGCGTGGCCACCGTAGAGCGCACCGTGAGGGTGCTGACCGAAACCAAGCGCTACGTGCCGCGCCAAGGGCAGGCCGTTTATCTTACCCACATGGCGCGTACGCTACACGGTACGCAAAAGGAACTCGACGCCCGGCTGCCTGCACCCCTGAAGGCTGCTTACGACGGTCTGGAAGTAGTGTTTTAATCCGTTTCGCAGGCATCGGTCCCTGCCAGAACCCAGATAACTTGAATTTTTTCTTAGGATTGCCGTATTTTTTCCGTACTTTTGCAGTCCAAATCCTGATATTACGTCCATTATGTTTGAAAATCTTAGCGAAAGATTGGAACGTTCCTTCAAAACCCTGAAGGGAGAAGGAAGAATCACAGAAATAAACGTAGCCGAAACCCTTAAGGACATACGCCGTGCGCTGCTCGATGCCGACGTGAACTATAAAGTGGCCAAGGCATTCACCGACGAAGTAAAACAGAAAGCGCTGGGCCAGAACGTGCTCACGGCCGTGAAACCCGGGCAGCTGCTGGTAAAAATCGTTCACGACGAGCTGGCACGCCTTATGGGCAGCACTGCGTCCGACCTCGTATTGGAAAACCGTCCGTCCGTCATACTGATGTCAGGCCTGCAAGGATCCGGAAAGACCACCTTCTCCGGCAAACTGGCGCAGTGGCAGAAGACCAAAAAGAACCGCCGCCCCCTGCTCGTGGCCTGCGACGTGTATCGTCCGGCAGCCATAGAGCAGCTGAAAGTGGTAGGCGAAACCGTGGGGGTGCCCGTATACACCGAAGAGGGCAACATGAATCCTGTGGAAATCGCTCAGAACGCCATTCGCGAAGCCAAACAGAAAGAGTATAACCTGGTGATCGTCGATACAGCCGGTCGTCTGGCCGTAGACGAGCAGATGATGCAGGAAATCTCTGAATTGAAGTCCGCACTCCATCCTGATGAGACCCTTTTCGTCGTAGACTCCATGACGGGTCAGGACGCAGTCAATACTGCAAAGGAATTCAACGACCGCCTGGACTTCAGTGGCATAGTGCTCACGAAACTCGACGGCGATACGCGCGGTGGAGCCGCCCTGAGTATCAGGACCGTGGTTGACAAACCCATTAAGTTCATCGGAACCGGAGAAAAGATGGAAGCACTCGACGTGTTCCATCCTGAGCGTATGGCCGACCGTATACTGGGTATGGGCGACATCGTTTCGCTCGTAGAAAGGGCCCAGGAGCAGTACGACGAGGAAGAAGCACGCCGCCTGCAAAAGAAGATTGCAAAAAACAAGTTTGATTTCAACGACTTTTTAGGCCAAATCCAGCAAATCAAGAAAATGGGTAACATCAAGGAGCTCGCCTCAATGATACCCGGCGTGGGCAAAGCCATCAAGGATATTGACATCGACGATAATGCGTTCAAAGGCATAGAGGCTATCATCTACTCCATGACGCCATACGAGCGTGCCAACCCGGCGTGTCTGAATCAGAGCAGGCGTGCCCGTATTGCGGCCGGCTCTGGCTCCAAGATTCAGGACGTAAACCGTCTTTTAAAGCAGTTTGACCAAACGCGTAAAATGATGAAGATGGTGACCGACAAGAAATTCAGCAACATGATGAAAGGAATGCAGGGACGCATGCCCAAAAGATGATGGGCCCAATCCCTTGCCTGATTTTTACTTTCACCAATCATTTCCATAACCCATAACATCCCATCATGATTCTTATTGACGGAAAAGCAACCGCGGCCACCATCAAGGCAGAGATAGCCGCGCAGGTAGACAGCATCGTAAGTGCCGGCGGCCGCCGCCCCCATCTTGCAGCCATACTCGTAGGCCACGACGGAGGAAGCGAAACCTATGTGGCCGGCAAGGTAAAGGCCTGTGGCGAGTGTGGTTTCCAGTCTACCCTGATACGGTTCGAAGACGATGTTACCGAAGAAGCCTTGCTCAGCAAGGTAAGGGAGCTCAACGACGACCCAACCGTCGACGGCTTCATTGTGCAGCTTCCATTGCCGCGCCATATTAACGAACAGCGAGTCATTGAAACCATTGATTACCGCAAGGACGTCGACGGGTTCCATCCCATCAACGTTGGGCGCATGGCCATAGGCCTTCCGTGCTTTATCTCGGCCACTCCCAAGGGCATCCTGGAACTGTTGCGTCGCTATCATGTGGAAACCAGCGGAAAAAAATGCGTCATCCTCGGCCGCAGCAATATTGTGCGCAAACCCATGGCCCAGCTCATGATGCAAAAGCAGTATGGCGACGCCACTGTCACCGTTTGCCACAGCCGTAGTCAGAATCTGAAGGAAGAATGCCGCCAGGCCGACATCCTCATAGCCGCCATAGGCCAGCCCGGCTTCGTAACGGCCGATATGGTGAAGCCCGGATCCGCCGTAGTTGACGTAGGCACCACGCGCGTGCCCGACGCTACGCGCAAGAGTGGCTTCCGCCTTTCCGGCGACGTTCGTTTCGACGAAGTTTCGCCGCTTTGTTCCTACATCACGCCCGTCCCCGGCGGCGTGGGACCCATGACGATCTGCATGCTCATGCAGAACACCCTCCTCGCAGCTCAGCGCACTGTCTACACAGGGGAGTAAGCCTTTCTTTCCCCTTGTGCCATCTAAGTATCGGTCATCAGATGTGCTTATATTGACTCATGGTCAATGGCATTCTGTTGACCGATATTTCTATAATTGTCGGTAACTCCATTTGCATAATTGAAAATTGAGAATTGACAATTGAGAGAGATTGCTGCACTTGGTGCAATGGCTTTGTTCTTTGCCGTTGTTTTTGTTCCTTTCCGCTGGTTCATACCCCTCACCGCTTCGCGGAGCTCCCCTACGCTTAAGGGAGCAGCTGCTTGTTCGCTGGGAAAGGGTATTTCCGTCAGGTTGCGGAGCTCAGAAACTTTAACATTCGTTGGGCAACCAGGTTGCAGACATGAAGATTTTTAACATTGGGTCTGCAAACAGGTGGAAATAGCCGTGCTCTCAGCGAGACGATTTCCACCAGGTTGCAGAGGCCGTGCTCCCAGCGAGACGATTTCCACCAGGTTGCAGAGGCCGTGCTCCCAGCGAGACAATTTCCACCAGGCTGCAGAAGCTGTGCTCCCAGCACGGCGATTTCTACCAGGTTGCAGAGGTCAATATTTTAACGCGGCTTCGGCAACCAGGTTGCAGAGACGAAGTTTTTTAACATTGCTTCAGCAACCGGCTTGCAGAAACACAGATAAGTTAATTCCGTTTGGATAAACATAGATGTAAAACTTTGTTTTTCATTTTGCATTTCACTCACTTATTCGTACTTTTGCGGAGGATAAGGAGTCAACTGACGGATTATCGGAATAATCGGTTAAACATTGAAGATAAAAATGGGATTGAAAAGTTTTAGAAAATGGATGCCCATGGTGACATTGGTTTTGGGTGTGCTGGCTGCTTCGTGCAGTGGAAAACAAGGTAAACAAGAAGGATGCAGCGGATGCAGTAAAACCATGGCTAAGATGCAAGATGCCGCAGCAAGGCGGTCTTACTCAGAGGCTTTGACCATTGCGCAGGGCGCAGTGGTACTGCTCAATAGTGACGATGAGGCTACCGAAGGTGAGGCTGCCGTATGGAGCCTGAACTTGCCTGACGGACTGAGGGCCGTGGTGCAGAATGTGGCAGGAGAGGGTGCTACGGCTGAAGCTCCAGATACGCTGGCCTATGTGTTCAATATGGCCGACGAGAAGGGTTTCGTGGTGGTTTCAACTGACCTGAAGGAGGAGGGTCTTATTGCTGTGGCCGATTGTGGAACGTTTGAACCTTCCACGGACGAAGGCGATGCCATGGCTCGACTCTATGCTGACCTGCAACGCTGTCCTGACATAATTGCCCTGAAAACAAATGCTTCCGATTGCTGCTCCTCGGACAATGTTGCGCCGAAGGAGAACATGCCTTGCTGTGGTCATGGCCAGGGCGACCACTGCAAGGGAAAGTGGAAGGAAAAGAAGTAGGGGTCCCAGAGCGCCTATTATATATAAGGTATATTGGCCGTTCCCTCTGACGGATGGGGATGGCCCATTTTTCATGCTTGAGAAATCGTTCCGCTGAAACGGGGCAATGCGCGTGAACGATGACCTGCGCTGGGTGAATAATATGTTCATTTTTGCCCAAGAAAAATTCGAAATAGGCATTTTTGACCAATATAAGCGTCAATAGAAGATGTGAAAATGAAATAATATTGGGAACTTTGCAGTCATTTTGGCAACTTCAGTTGATAGGCGCTCTGTAAGGTATCTTAAAGCAGCCTTAAAATTGTTAATCAGCCGGCTTCTCGGGTGGCAGATGCCAATGGAAAATGGTAAATTTGCAGCCGTTTAAGCGATAGACATTGGAATATAAATCAAACAATTATAGAAAACGATGAAGCGAGACTTTCTAAAAAGACTGATGCCCGTACTGACGCTTGCCGTAGGCGGTGCTATTGTAACTTCATGTGGAGGCCAGCAAGGTGGACTTCCGCAATCAAATGAATACCCCGTGGCTGCGATAGAGGCTACAGATGTGGAGATGAACGTCACCTATCCTGCCAGCATCCGAGGCAAGCAGGACATTGAGATTCGTCCGAAGATTTCGGGATTCATTACGAAACTCTGCGTGGACGAAGGCGCTGTGGTAAAGCAGGGGCAGGTGCTGTTCATGATTGACAATGTGCAATACCGCGCTGCGCTCAACCAGGCTCAGGCCGCGCTTACGTCGGCCCAGACGGCTCTGTCTACGGCTGAATTGACCTATAATAACAAGAAGGAGCTGTATGCTCAAAACATCATTGGCGACTACGACCTGCAAACGGCTGAGAACAGCCTGGCTACGGCCAAGGCACAGGTGGCTCAGGCCGAGGCTGCCGTAATGAGCGCTCGCGACAATCTGAGCTATTGCAACGTGACGAGCCCCAGCAACGGAGTGGTGGGCACGGTGCCCTACCGCGTGGGTAGCCTGGTGAGTGCCAGCATTGTCCAGCCGCTGACCACGGTGTCGAACATTGCTGAAATGTATGTATATTTTTCGATGAACGAAAAGCAAATCCTTGAAATGACGCGTCAGGCCGACGGCAAGAGTGTGATCGATGCTTTCCCTGAAGTGAATTTGCAGTTGGCTGACGGCAGCATTTACAATCATGCCGGCCACGTAACGACGGTGAGCGGCGTGATTGACGCGCAGGGCGCTGTTCAGATCAGGGCCGACTTCCCGAATCCCGACCATCTGCTGAAGTCGGGTGGATCAGGTGCTATCGTGATTACCAGCAAGTCCGAGGGTAGTGTGGTGATTCCGCAGTCGGCTACCACCGAGGTGCAAAACAAAAAGTTTGTGTACGTGCTGAGTCAGGACAATAAGGTGAAGTATACCGAGATTGAAGTCAATGACCAGAACGACGGTCAGACCTACGTGGTGACGAAGGGCCTCAGTGTGGGCGACAAGATCGTAATCAACGGCATTACCAAGCTCACCGACGGACAGGAAATAGTACCCGTAACGGCCGAACAGTATCAGAAGAGCATTGAAGATGCTCAGAAGCTGGGCGCCATTCAGGGCAACTACAAGGAAATGAAGAAAGCCTTTAGTGGAAAATAGTTCGTTTAATTCATAAATAATAATGCACATGATCATGGAGAAGAGCATTCTTGGACTTTAACCATGAGGCATTAAAAAGATACTAACGATGACATTTACAAACTTTATAAAGCGTCCGGTACTCTCCACGGTGGTCTCTATTCTCATCGTGATTCTAGGTATCATCGGACTCGTAACGCTGCCTATTGAGCAGTATCCCGACATTGCGCCTCCCACCATCAGCGTGTGGACTACCTATACCGGTGCTGACGCCAAGACGGTAGAAAACTCCGTGCTGGCTCCGCTGGAAGAAAGCATCAACGGTGTGGAAGGCATGACCTATATGACCTCGCAGGCCACGAACGCAGGTGGTGCCAATATTACCGTTTACTTCAACCAAGGCATTAACCCCGACATGGCGGCCGTGAACGTGCAGAATCGTGTGCAGCAGGCACAGGCGCTGCTGCCAGCCGAAGTGACGCGCGTAGGTATCACCGTGTCGAAGCGTCAGACTTCACAGGTGGTGATGTTCTCGCTGACCTCGAACGACGGTCGGTATGATGACGAGTTCCTGACCAACTACGCCAATATCAACATCATTCCGGCCCTGAAGCGCGTACAGGGAGTGGGTGACGTACAGAGTCCAGGTATGAAGACCTACTCCATGCGAATCTGGCTGAAGCCCGATGTCATGAAGCAGTACGGCCTGATGCCGAGCGATATTTCGGCCGTGCTGGCAGAACAGAACATTGAGGCCGCTCCGGGCTCCTTCGGAGAGCAGAGCGACGTGGCCTACGAGTATACCATGCGCTACCGCGGACGTCTGAAGACGGCCGAAGAGTTTGGCAACATTATTCTGACCAGTACCACAACTGGACAGACGCTCCGGCTCAAGGATGTGGCCAACGTGGAATTGGGCGGTTTGCAGTATTCCGTAGCCATGCGCAACAACAACCGTCCGTCGGTAATGGCCATGGTGCAGCAGATAGCCGGTTCGAATGCTAACGAAATAGCCAAGGCCTGTAAGGCCGTGATGGAAGAGGAAGCAAAGAACTTCCCTCCCGGACTCGTCTACAAACTCAACTACGACGTAACGGAATTCCTCTATGCCAGTATTGAGGAGGTGGTGAAGACACTCATCATTACGCTCATCCTCGTATTCTTCGTGGTATACATCTTCTTGCAGGACTTCCGCTCCACGATGATTCCGCTCATCGCTGTGCCGGTATCGCTCGTGGGTACGTTCTTCTTCCTGAAGGTGTTTGGCTTCTCCATCAACCTGCTTACGCTTTCGGCACTGCTGTTGGCCATTGCCATCGTGGTGGACGACGCCATTGTGGTGGTGGAGGCCGTCCACGCCAAGATAGACCAAGGCTATAAGAGCACGATGCAGGCCAGCATTGATGCCATGAACGAAATCAGTGGAGCCATTATTTCCATTACGTTGGTGATGGCCTCCGTATTTATTCCCGTATCATTTATAGGTGGAACTTCCGGAACCTTCTACAAGGAATTCGGTATTACTATGGCGGTTTCCATCTTTATCTCCGCCATCAATGCCCTGACGCTCTCGCCTGCGCTCTGCGCTATCTTCCTGAAACCGAAAGATGAGCACGGAAATGCGAAGAAAATGAGTTTCTTGGATCGTTTCCATGCTTCGTTCAATGCTTCGTTTGAGAAGCAAACGGCCAAATACAAGCGTGGCGTAGAGAAGGTGATAAAGCGTCCGGTGGTGGTAGTGCTGGCACTGCTCATCGGCGTAGGCGCAATGGTATATACCATGATGACGACCAAGACGGGACTTGTGCCCGATGAGGACACGGGTACCATGTTCTGTACCATTACTATGCCTCCGGCCACGAGCCAGGCACGCACGCAGCAGGTAATTGACCAGGTGGACTCTATGCTGGCTGCCAATCCGGCCATTCTGAACCGCGAGCAGCTGGTGGGCTACAACTTCATAGCCGGTCAGGGTTCCGACCAGGCCACGTTCATCATCAAACTGAAACCCTTCTCAGAGCGTAACATGGGGCAGAGCGTTCGCGCAGTGCTGGGTATGATCTACATGCAGACCGCCAAAATCAAGGATGCACAGATCCTGGCCTTTGCGCCGCCTATGATTCCTGGTTTCTCGGCCACCAATGCCATCTCCATCTCCTTGCAGGACAAGACGGGTGGCGACCTTACGAAGTTCTTCGATATAGCCAAGGATTTCCTTGCCGAACTTAACAAGCGCCCCGAAGTACAGGTGGCCATGACGTCCTACAATCCTAACTATCCGCAGTACATGATTGATGTGGACGTGGCCAAGTGTAAGCAGGCCGGCATATCTCCTGCCACCGTGCTCACCACGTTGCAGGGATATTATGGTGGACTTTATGCCTCAAACTTCAATGCCTACGGCAAGCTCTACCGCGTAATGATTCAGGGTGACGTGGAAAGCCGTGAACGTCCAGAAGGGCTGAACAATATCTTTG
Source organism: Bacteroidaceae bacterium (assembly GCA_017468985.1). Lineage (GTDB taxonomy): Bacteria > Bacteroidota > Bacteroidia > Bacteroidales > Bacteroidaceae > UBA6382. Next base: position 49,041 of record JAFUHF010000021.1, on the reverse strand, counting down.
TTCGCACGCCCACCGGTATGGCTCCCGTCAATGAGTTCTGCACGCTCAACCGCGTGTACGGACCGGCCAACATCAACCGCTTCAACCTCTTTACCTGTATCAATGCCAACGTAACGCCAAACACGGGCTATTCTACGGGTGAGGTAATCAATGCGATTGCCGAGGTATCAGAGACAATACTGCCGCAGGGCTACGGTTACGAATATTCAGGTCTGACGCGTGAGGAGCAGAAGGCCAGCAACACGACGGGCCTTATCTTCATTCTCTGTATCATCTTTGTGTACCTCATCCTGAGTGCACAGTATGAGAGCTACCTGTTGCCATTCTCAGTGATTCTCTCTGTGCCGTTCGGACTGGCAGGCGCATTTATCTTTACGCGCCTCTTCGGCCATCAGAACGACATCTACATGCAGATTTCGCTCATTATGCTCATCGGTCTGCTGGCAAAGAACGCCATCCTGATTGTACAGTTTGCATTGGAGCGCCGCCAGACGGGTATGGCCATCAAGTATAGTGCCATCCTCGGTGCAGGTGCGCGTCTGCGTCCCATTCTGATGACGTCTTTAGCCATGGTGATTGGATTGCTGCCTATGATGTTTGCTATGGGCGTAGGTGCAAATGGTAACCGCACGCTCGGAGCCGCTGCTGTGGGTGGTATGTTGATAGGTATGATATGTCAGATCTTCATCGTGCCGGCATTGTTCGTGTTCTTCCAGTATTTGCAGGAAAAGATCAAGCCGCTGAAATTCACGGGGCTCATCACGGGTGAGAACGATAGTGAATTGAAGCAGTATACGCATCCCTTCGATGTGAAGTTCCTCAACGATAAAAAGCAAGAAAAATGAGAAAGACCATTTATATAGCATTAGCCTGCACGCTCATGTTGAGCAGTTGTGGCACATATAAGAAGTATCATCGTCCGGAGGTGAACACTGAGGGCATCTATCGCGACGTGACTACTACCGATACGACTACCTTGGGCAGTACCCCGTGGCGTGAGGTCTTCACCGATCCGTTACTTCAGGCACTGATAGACAAGGCTCTTAATAATAATGTGGATCTGCTCACGGCGGCTCTTTCCGTGAAGCAGGCCAAGGATATGCTCACTGTGGCCAAGCTGGCCTTTGTCCCGGGCTTCGTGTTCGCTCCAAACGGCACCATATCTTCGTGGGATAAAGGCAAGGCCTCTCAGGTCTACTCCCTTCCGGTGGAGGCCAGTTGGACGGTGGATCTTTTTGGCTCCCTTCTGAATGCAAAGCGTGGGCAGCAGGCTGTGCTCATCCAGGCACAGGACTATCAGCGTGCGGTGCGCTCCAGTATTATCTCCGGAGTGGCCAACTGCTACTATACGCTCCTAATGCTTGACAAGCAATTGGAGATCACGCTCGGAACGGAGAAACTCACGCAGCAGACCTACGACATGATGCTCCAGCAGAAGAAGTATTCTGTAGGTGTGGATGAGTCGGCCGTGCAGTCGGCCCGTGCCAACAACCTCGCTGTACAGGCCAGCATCCCCGAGCTGAAACGACAGATACGTGAAACGGAGAATGCGCTCAGCCTTCTGCTGGCAGAGGCGCCGCAGGCCATACAGCGTGGCAAGCTGGAAGCCCAGAGCTTGCCCGAAAAGCTCAGCACAGGTGTCGGCATACAAGTTTTGGGCAATCGTCCGGATGTACATGCCAAGGAAATGGCTCTTGCGAAGTGCTTCTACGACGTGAATCGCGCCCGTTCATCCTTTTATCCCAGTATTACGATTACTGGACGTGCCGCATGGACCAATTCGGGCGGTATGGGCATTGTGAATCCTGGCAAACTGCTGGCTACGGCCGTGGGGAGCCTGGTGCAACCCATATTCCAACACGGACAGCTGGTGGCACAGCTCAGAGTGGCGAAGTCGCAACAGGAAGCCGCCTATCTGGCATGGCAACAATCCGTACTCAATGCCGGAAGTGAGGTGAGCAACGCACTTGCACTGTATGAAACATCAGAGAAGCGCAGTCAGCTTGAGGCAGAACAGGTGGCAGCACTTGAAAGCAACGTGGATGTAGCACAGAAACTCTTCAAAACATCTGCCAACTACAACTATTTGAACGTTATTTCTGCCCAGAGCAGCCTTCTTCAGGCCCAGCTTAGCAAGGTGGCCGACGACTTTAAGAAGATGCAGGCCGTAGTAAACCTCTACTACGCACTGGGCGGAGGTTCTAATTGATTCATAATATATAAATTTTAATCCTATTAAGATGAATAACATCAGCCCACAAGCATATGTAGATCCGAGAGCCAAGATAGGCGCCGATGTCACGATCATGCCCTTCGCTTACATTGAAGGCGACGTGGAGATTGGCGATGGTTGCAAGATTTATCCCTTTGCCAGCGTGATGGATGGCACCCGTATGGGTAAGAACAACGTTGTTCACCAGGGAACGGTGCTTGCTGCCATTCCTCAGGACTTTGAATTCAGTGGTGAAAAGACACTGCTTGTCATTGGTGACAACAACATCATCCGCGAAAACGTGGTGATCAACCGCGCTACCCATTCCGATGGTCAGACGGTTATAGGTAACCGCAACTTTATCATGGAAGGCGTCCATATTTCGCATGATACGCATGTTTTCAATAATACCGTGATAGGTTACGGCACGAAGATTGCCGGTACGTGCGAGATTCACGACCACGCCATTCTTTCGAGCAACGTTGTGGCTAATCCCAACGTGCGCGTAGGACGCTGTGCGATGGTTCAGAGCGGTTGCCGCTTCAGCAAGGACGTTCCTCCCTACATTGTGGCTCATCATAACCCCATAGAATATGGTGGTGTGAACAGCACGATTCTTACCGGTGCCGGCATTGACCTGAAGGTGCAGAATCATATTGCCAATGCCTACCGTCTTATTTATGGTGGTGGCAAGACGAGTCTCTTTGACGGTATCAATCAGATAAAGGATCAGGTTCCCGAAGGCCCTGAGGTAGACAACATCGTTCAGTTCCTCAGTAGCACTGTTATTGGGGTGATTGGTAAGGAAGACTATACGGAAGATTAGTCCTTAGAGAGGGTCTTCCAAAGTGATATAGTCCCCGTCTCGTTTAGAGATGGGGACTTATTGATTGATGCTGCATTTCGTGTTGCATAGGCGTGGTGGGAAGAGGGTGTTGCTATATGGTCTGGAATACAAAGCCGCCTCTAAGCGCAGAAGCTTAGAGGCGGCTGAGTTTATCAGGGATGAAATGATCCTTAGTTTAGGAATCCGAGCAGTACGCCGGCTGCCAGTGCAGATCCTATTACGCCTGCTACGTTTGGTCCCATTGCGTGCATGAGCAGGAAGTTCTTTTTATCGTATTGCAGACCCAGCTGATTGGATATGCGTGCGGCCATTGGTACGGCCGAAACTCCGGCATTTCCGATGAGTGGGTTGAGCTTCTTGTCAGAGGGCAGGAACAGGTTCATGAGTTTCACGAACAGTACGCCGGTGGCCGATGCAATGACGAATGCGCAGGCACCAAGTATGAAGATATAGATGGTGGCCGGTGTGAGGAACTCGCTTGCTTGTGTGGAGCATCCTACGGTGAGTCCGAGCAGCATCACCACGATGTCATTGAGCGCTGTACCTGCTGTTTTGGCCAGACGCGTGGTCTTAGTACTTTCTTTTAGCAAATTTCCGAAAAAGAGCACTCCGAGTAACGGCAGTCCTGAAGGTACGAGGAAGGCTGTCATGAGCAATCCCACGATGGGGAAGATGATGCGTTCCGTTTGCGATACCTGACGCTGCGGCTTCATCTTGATGACGCGCTCTTTCTTCGTTGTAAGCAGTCGCATTACGGGTGGTTGGATGAGTGGTACTAGGGCCATGTAGGAGTATGCACACACTGCAATGGCTCCCATGAGGTTCGGAGCCAGCTTCGACGACAGGAAGATGGCTGTTGGTCCGTCTGCACCTCCGATGATGGCTATACCAGCTGCTTGGTTAGGCTCAAATCCCAGATGAAGAGCTATCATGTAGGCTCCGAAGATGCCAAACTGGGCGGCACCACCTACGAGCAGTAATTTGGGGTTGGCCAACAGGGCCGTAAAGTCTGTGAGTGCTCCGATGCCGAGGAAAATCAGCGGCGGATACCATCCTGCTCTCACTCCGTTGTAGAAAATATTCAACACAGAGTTGTCTTCGTACAGTCCTATTTCCAATCCGGCATCTTTAAAGGGTATGTTGCCCAGTATGATGCCGAAGCCAATGGGAATGAGAAGCAGTGGCTCAAAGTCTTTCTTGATGGCAAGCCAAATGAAGAATGCTCCCACCAGTATCATGATGAGATTCCCGTATTCTGTGCAGGCAAAGCCTGTGAACGTCAGGAAATCCTGGAATTTTGTAGATAAGAACTCTAAAAGATCCATGGGTTACTATCCAATTGTGAGCAGTACGGCACCTTCCATTACGGAATCACCCTTGTTTACTGCTATTGACGTTACTGTTCCGTCACATTCAGCGTTGATTTCGTTTTCCATTTTCATGGCTTCCAGTATCAGCACTGTTTGTCCGGCTTTTACGGGTGTTCCCACTGCTACCTTAATGTCGTTGATTACTCCTGGCAGTGGGGCTTTGAGTGCCTTGCCTGCTCCCGTGGGTGCTGCAGCAGGGGCTGGTGCTGCCGGCTTGCTTGCAGCAGGTGCTGCGGCCACGGATGCTGCCGGACGGGGTGCAGCTACAGGTTTTGGCGCGGCTGTACGGCCTTCCATCTGCACTTCGTAGGCTACTCCGTTGACTTCTACTTTTGCAATGTTGCCTTCTACGGCATTGATGTTTACTTTGTATTCAACACCATTTACTTTATACTTATATTCTTTCATTGTTCTACTTGTAAGAGGTTACTGTTTACGTTTATCTTAAACTAATTCCTTTGTTGAGGCCAAATGACTTTGCGCTCCATTCGCTCGCACTTGCCTTGATGGTGATGCGGCCGCTCTCCTCGTCGTGATCAGTGGCGTTGCCTACTTCATTGAGGGCGAGTGCCGTGAGCAGAGCTACCATTTCGGGGCTTACGCTGCAGGTGGGCTGGGTGGTCTGAAGGTTTGAGGCTGTTTTGTCATCGAGATTCAGCTCCACCTCTATGTCTTTGGACTTAATCTTAAGAATACTCATTGTTTAATTAATTATGTATGTGTTCTACCATTTCCAACTCGTGGAAGCCCCAATGGGAGTGGGTTGGCACGATGGTTATCACGCCGCTTTCTTCATCGTGGGCATCGAGTTCTTCATATAGTGCCATGGCGATTACGCTCATAATGGTGGTTATGTCGTCTGCCTTCGGTGCTACGGCTTCCTTTGCCGGGGCTTCGGAGGCTGATGCGGCCGGAACGGCTTCTGCCTTCTTTTCCGAACGACGGAATACTGCTCCAAACAGGCTGAAGAAGAACCACAACAGTACCAGTCCGCCCAGTACGATTCCCATACCGAGGATGGACATGGCTACTCCGTGGGGATCTTTCTCTTTCCACTCCTTCACCTTGTCTTGTTTTACTACGGTGTTGTCGTTGGCAGAGTTTGGAGTAACGAGGTTGGGGGGACAGTCTTTCCATACGGGCTCTACTTTCTTTCCGAAACCGAAGCGCGACCATGAATGATCTGCTTCAAGCGTTGCTGGAATGGTTACACAGTCTATCATCTTCACGCCGTTACCTTCGAACAGGGCTACGAAGTTTTCCTGACCTGGTGTGAGGGTGAAGTTGGTGTGGAGTGTTCCCAGATGCTGCTTCCCATCGGCAAAGAATACCACTTGGTTTTTCGGCGCAATGCTTGTTCTGGCATCTCCTTTGGAGATGAGGCACATTTTGGCGATGCGCTGAGGTGCTGTGAGGCTCTCGTCAAGCACGGAGGGGTCGCTCGTGATGTAACAACCGCTAAGATTCGTGGTGCTCCATGATGTGTTGGTGATTTCTATCCATGCAGATCTTTCGCCATACTCATCAATGAGCCCACTCTGGTTGTTGACAACTACTTCGCTTATTTTGAAGTTGTCCAGACCCTGCCCACGGCCTATGGTGGCTACGAGGAGCAGGATCAGGACGCTTGCTGTTTTTATGAATGGCTTCATTGTTGTACTTCGAAACATTTTACTTACAGAGGAATGTTTCCATGCTTCTTGGCCGGGCGGTTTTCTCGCTTATTGGCCAGCTGTGCCAGTGCGCGGCAGATGCGGAATCGCGTATTACGCGGTTCGATAACATCGTCGATGTAACCATACTTTGCTGCCTGGTACGGATTGGAGAAGAGCTCCGTGTACTCTGCTTCTTTCTCGGCCAGGAAGGCTTTGGGATCGGCTTGTTCCTTTGCTTCCTTGGCATAAAGCACTGCTACTGCTCCGCTTGCTCCCATCACGGCCATTTCGGCACTGGGCCATGCATAGTTGAGGTCTGCCTTGAGTTGTTTGCAACCCATCACGATGTGACTACCTCCGTAGCTCTTGCGAAGGGTTACGGTTACCTTGGGAACAGTTGCTTCGCCATATGCAAAGAGCAGCTTGGCGCCGTGATCAATTACAGCGTTGTATTCCTGACCGGTGCCGGGCAGGAAACCAGGTACGTCGACGAGGGTTACGATGGGAATGTTGAAGCAATCACAGAAGCGAACGAAGCGTGCACCCTTGCGACTGGCGTTACAATCAAGCACTCCGGCGTAGAACTTGGGATTGTTGGCTACAATACCTACTGACTGACCGTTGAAACGGGCAAAACCTACGATGATGTTCTTTGCGAAGTCTTTGTGAATCTCGAAAAGCTCACCATTGTCTACTACGGAGCGTATTACTTCGTACATGTCGTAGGCCTTGTTAGGATCGTCGGGCAGAATTTCGTTCAGTGCGTCGTCCGTGCGGTCTACGGGGTCGTTGCACTCTACGCGCGGTGCTTCCTCCAGATTGTTTTGGGGCAGATAGCTGAGCAGAGTGCGGATTTTTTGAGCAAGTTCCTCTTCGGTGTCGATGGCAAAGTGGGCCACACCGCTCTTGGTGGAGTGTACGGAGGCTCCTCCCAGGTCTTCAGCGCTCACGTCCTCTCCGGTAACGGTCTTCACCACCTTAGGACCGGTGAGGAACATGTTGGAAACACCCTTAAGCATGAAAATGAAGTCTGTGATGGCTGGGCTGTAAACGGCACCGCCGGCACAAGGTCCGCAGATGGCGCTGATTTGGGGAATAACGCCGCTCGCTTCAATGTTGCGCTGGAAAATTTCGGCATAACCGCCAAGAGCAGTCACACCCTCCTGTATGCGAGCACCGCCAGAGTCGTTCAGACCTATGCAGGGCACCCCCATCTTCATTGCTTGGTCCATTACCTTGCAGATTTTCTGGGCCATGGTTTCTGATAGCGAGCCGGCATTCACCGTAAAGTCCTGTGCAAAGACATATACCAGGCGTCCGTTGATCGTACCACTGCCGATCACGACTCCATCGCCCAGGTATTGCTTTTTCTCCATCCCAAAGTTTGTGCAGCGATGGAGTTTGAACATGTCCATCTCTTCAAAACTTCCTTCGTCCAAGAGCAGGTTGATGCGTTCGTGGGCTGTAAGTTTTCCTTTTTCGTGTTGTTTGTCTATGGCCTTCTCGCCACCGCCCAAACGTGCCTTAGCACGAAGCTCTACCAGCTTCTTGATTTTTTCTTGTTGTACACTCATATAAACTGTGAATTAATTTATTTTGATTTGAATGATGATATGCTTTGTTGATAAACAGGCGCAAAGTTACTCAAAAACTTGCACTTCAAGGCTACCCTCAATGCCAAATATTTGTCATTTTTGTGCTATTTGTATGCACTTTGATTCGGTTGCTGCTGTGGGGAGCGGTTTCATGCCGCCCTGTGGTCATATTGTAGCGCATGGGAGCACCGTTTCTGGCCCTTCTGCTGAGGCTGCAACTCAGGGGCTCAGTTCCTGATTCCCCTTCAAAACAGCTGCTACTGTGAGTTGAGCCTTTTTTCCTGCCCTCAAAAATGCTGCTATCATGATTTGACCCTCTTTGGGAGCCTCAAAAGGTGTTGCTACAGTGAGTTGCACCTCTTTTCGACCTTCAAATAGTGCCTCTGCTCATGGTAGCACCTTTTTAGAACCCCTCGGCAGACCTCGTGAGCCGCGGAGCACCCTTTTTAGAACCTCGGAGATGATTGCTTCCATAGGAAAGGACACTTTGCCCCCTCCATGTGGGCTGATGCTGAGAAGAGATGCATTATTCTTAGCCATGGAGCTGCTTATGTGGCAAATTATGCGTAAATTTGCACCACTTATTGAATTAACAGAATATTAATATGAGTAAAAGAAACATCATTATTCTCTCGTCTGTGGTTGGACTGTTGCTGCTGGGGGGGCTGGCATACCTCTTCGTAAACTTGCAGAAGTCGCAGAAGCACAATGAGGAGCTGCAGCAGCTGGCTGAGATGGATAAGAAGGAAATGGAGAACGAATATACGCAGTTTGCCCTGCAATATGACGAGCTGAAGCGCAGCATACGTAACGACTCGCTCATGCAGCGCCTCACAGAGGAGGAGGAAAAGACCAAAAACCTCCTTGCCGAGCTGCAGCAGACCAAAAGCGATGATGCGCGCGAAATTCAGAGGCTCAAGAAGGAGTTGGCCACGGTGAGGGCCGTGCTTCGCACGTACATCATTCAGGTGGATTCACTCAACAGGCTCAACGAGAGCCTGCGGCAGGAGAACATGCAGGTGAGACAGCAGTATTCAGAGGCTACCAACCGCATATCCAATCTCACCACCGAAACCAAGAACCTCTCCGAGCAGGTGGCCATTGCCGCTCAGCTCGATGCTACGGCCGTAAGCCTTATCCCCCAGAACAAGAAGGGCAAAACGGCCAAGCGTACGAAGGACATCACGCGCTTCGTGGTGAATTTTGCCATTACGAAGAACATTACCGCCAAAACAGGAGAGCGTAAGCTCTATGTGAGGGTAACGAAACCCAACAACGAAGTGGTTTCGCAGACGGGAACGGTGACATACGAGAGCACTACAGTAGCTTATTCGGCCATGAAGGTGGTAGAATATGCCGGTGAAGAAATGCCCGTGACGGTTTATGTGCCAGTAGACGAATTCCTGAGTCCAGGAACGTATCATGTCTACATCTTTGCTGAGGGAACCATGATTGGTTCAGCCAGCCTGACATTGGAAAAGTAAATACCAGCTTCTCTGGCACTCCGTGAGGCACTTGTTTGCCATGACGTGATGCCGGAAACATCTATTTTACAGCATATGCCAACACTCAAGGAATATTTCAAGAACGACCATTTTGCAGAACTCATAGGAGCAGAGCTTTTGGAAATCCGCCCGGGCTACGGCAAGGCGCGACTGCTCGTAAGCCAGAAGCATCTTAACGGAGTGGGCACCTGCCAGGGTGGTGCCATCTTTACGGTGGCCGACCTCGCCTTTGCAGCAGCCGTGAACAGCCATCTGACGGTGACGGTTTCCATCTCAGCAACCATAACTTATGTGCGTGCAGCCCATGAAGGCTACATCTATGCCGAGGCGGTGGAGAAAGTAGACCACTATAAGCTGCCATATGCTGAAGTGACGGTGACCGACGAGGAGGGCGCGGTGCTCGCCATCTTTACCGCCACGGGTTACAGGAAGAAACAGCAGCTCGATGCTGAAATATAGAGCAAACAAAAATCAGCACCTCCGCGAGGTGCTGATTTTTGCATGATGAGGGAAGTGGTACTTACACCAGATGGGTCAAATCCTTCTCGGCAATGAATTGTAGGCCGGCAAGGATAATGGTTTCACGCGCTTTCTCAGCATCGTCGGTGCGGAAGATCAAAATTCCCTTGCCATTGAGCAGGAAGGAATAGAGATAGGTGATGTTGATCCCTTCTTTCGAAAGTACTCCTATGGCTTCGGCGGCTCGCCCGGGCTCATTGTCGAGCTCTATGGCAAACACGTCCGACAAGGCCACGGCCACACCGGCTTCTTTCAACACACTGTATGCCCGTGCAGGCTCGCTGCAAATGATGCGGCATATACCGTACTCCACCGTGTCGGCAATGTTCGATGCTATCAGTGAGATCTGAGCATCCTTCAGCAAGTTGAGCACTTGTAAGAGCGTACCCGACTTGTTTTCAATGAAAATAGACAGTTGACTGATGGTCATGAGTTCTTATGTATTTAAAAATGTTTTCTCAAGTCTTTTACTCTGACGGCTTTGCCCTCACTCTTGGGCAGCGAGCCTTTGGGCACGAGTCTTACGCGTGGCGTGACAAGGATCTCATCCTTGAGCCGGCGTGTAATTTCTCGTGTGAGCGACTGCAAGCGGCCGAAGTCGTCGGTAAAGAGCTGACTCAGCTCCACATCCACTGACATTTCGTCGTTACTGTCGCTCGTTTCTAGCGTAATCAGATAGTCGGTGGCCAATTCTTTGAACTGAAGCAGCACCTGCTCTATCTGGATGGGGAAAATATTCACTCCTTTGAGGATAATCATGTCGTCGGAGCGTCCCTTCATGCGGTCAATGCGCTTGTGCTCACGGCCGCAGGGGCAAGGACCGGGAATGATACGCGTAAGGTCGCGCGTGCGGTATCGCAAAAGGGGCATGGCTTCGCGATTGATAGTGGTGAGCACCATTTCGCCCACTTCGCCGTCCTGAACGGGTTCCAACGTCTGTGGATCTACGATCTCCACAATGTAGTAGTCCTCCCAGATGTGCATTCCGTTCTGTTCTTTGCACTCAAAGGCTACGCCGGGGCCGCACATCTCCGACATACCGAACGAGTTGTATGCCTTCACGCCCAGCATCTCCTCAATTCTGCGCCGCTGCTCCTCGCTGTGGGGTTCAGCTCCGATGAGCAGGGTGGTCAATTTGGTGTCACGGCGCGGATCAATGCCCATTTCTACCATCACCTCATATAACCTGGCGGCATAACTGGGAATAGCATGCACCGCCGTAGTGCCGAAGTCGGTAATGAACTTCAGTTGGCGCTTCGTGTTTCCGGCGGCGGCTGGAACGGTGAGCATACCGAGGCGCTCGGCAGCATACTGGAAACCCAGGCCCCCCGTAAACATGCCGTAGCCGGAGGAGTTCTGGAAAACATCCGTGGGACGAAGGCCCACCATCCACATGCAACGTGCCAGAGCATTGGCCCATTCGTCCAAGTCCTTCTGCGTGTGGAGAATCACCGTGGGATTACCCGTGGTGCCACTCGACGAGTGGAGTCTTACGCATCGTTCGAGCGGAACGCTTGCGATGCCGAAGGGATAAGTGTCTCTCAAGTCCTGCTTCGTAGTGAAAGGGATGCGTTTCAGGTCATCCAAGGACTGAATGTCTTCGGGGCAGAGTTTTATTTCCTCAAAACGCTTCTTGTAGAACGGCGAGTTCATACAGTGAGCCACCGTTCGTTGCAGCCGCTCTAACTGTAAGGCCTCAATCTGGCTTCTGTCGAGCGTTTCGTATTTCTTGTTAAAATATGGTGAGTAATTCATATGGTTGTATTTACAATTCTTAGTTGAGTACCCTCTTATCAATAACAAATTTGCTCTTTCCCTGACTTCGCTCAATGGTGTTTGGAGCTTTTAGCTGCACTTTCGCGCTGATCGACAGCACGCTCTTGAGTTTGTCGGACAGTTTCTTCTCTAATGCAGCAATGGGAGCCAGTGAGTCGAAACTCTCTGTGAAGTATTCAGGCCTTACCTCCACTTGTACTTGCAGCGTATCCAGATTATTCACGCGATCCACGATGAGGAGATAGCGTGGTGCAAATTCTTCCATCGAAAGAACAACACTTTCCACCTGTGATGGAAATACGTTGATGCCTCGGATGATGAGCATGTCGTCGGAGCGCCCTACGATGCGTGTCATCCTGACGGCCGTGCGTCCGCAGGGGCAGTCATCGCCTTCCATCAGGGAGCAGAGGTCCTTCGTGCGGTAGCGTAGCAGGGGCATACCTTCCTTCGTCAGCGTGGTGAACACCAGTTCGCCCGTCTCGCCGTTCGGCAAGCGTTCCAATGTCTGTGGATTGATGATTTCTGGATAGAAGTGGTCTTCGCAGATGTGGCTTCCGTGCTGTTCGCTGCACTCGTAGCTCACGCAGGGCCCCATGATTTCGCTCAAGCCATACAGGTTATATCCCTTCAACCCGAGTCGGCTCTCAATTTCCTTCCTCATGTTCTCCGTCCACGGTTCTGCACCGAATGCACCAGCACGGAGTTTTATCTCGTCCTTTGTGATTCCCATCTTGTCCATCGTCTCTGCCAGATATAGTGCATACGATGGGGTGCAGGCAATGCCGGTAATGCCCAGATCGCGTATCAAGCGCACGTGCTTCTCCGTGTTTCCCGTAGAAGTAGGCACTACTGCGGCTCCGAGGTTCTCTACTCCGTAGTGAGCACCCAAGCCTCCTGTGAATAAACCGTAGCCATAGGCCACAGAGAAGGTGTCGTCGCGTGTGATGCCATAAGCCGTAAGGCAACGAGTCATGCATTCGCTCCATACGCCGATGTCTTTACGCGTATAACCCACGATCGTAGGGTTTCCGGTGGTACCACTCGAAGCATGAACACGTATGATCTCGCTTTGAGGGGCAGCTTGCAGGCCATAAGGATAGTTGTCGCGTAGATCTTGTTTGGTTGTGAAAGGTAGCTTCACAATGTCGTCTATCGTGTTGATGTCATCGGGAGTAATGTCCATTTCTTGCAGTTTGTTGCGATAGAAAGGGACATTATGATAAACATACTCCACTATTTTATGCAGTCTTTTCCCTTGTAGCGCGCTCATTTCGTCGCGGCTCATGCATTCTTTGTTGGGATTCCAAATCATATAGGTCTGATGAATAGTGTTATTTTTCGGGGTGGTTTTCTCTGAAAGTCTTCATTCGCTCATTCAGAAGTTCGTACTGGTTATCTCGTACAAACGAAGTGCAGATGCGCAGTCCTTGCTGGCTGCTGCCCGTAGAGTCAAGTGGAATGGCGCTCACGCCGTAGTAAAGTATCTCTTTGGCCAGTTCCTTGCCGCTCATGCCGGGATAAGCAATGGTGAAATAAAACCCGTCGGCAATGGGCTCGTCAATGTCAGTGTCGTACACGATGTAGAACCCGTTTCTTTGGAATATTTCTTTCAGTCGTTTTGCTCTGTGTCCATATTCGCTGATGTCTTCGCGGAAGCGATAAGTTCCGTCACTTGCCGCTTTCAGCATTGCAGCCATGGCATACTGGGCGCTGTGGCTCGTACCGGAACTCAGGGCGTAGAGCACACGGTGAATAAACACCGGACCAAACTGTCCGTTGCCGTATTTCCGGGTCAGTGCTTCATATTCGCGATGATATAGCTTGTCGCTGATACAGCTTACTGCAATACGTTCTCCTGCATAGCTGAAAGCCTTGCTGCCGCTGATAAGGAGAACGTAGTTGTCGGTATATTGTGCCACGGTTGCTTGGTAAGGAGCTTGGAACGGCTCGCTTAGGTTTCTGCGAAAGTCCATGGCAAAATATGCCAGGTCTTCCAGTACGATGGTGTCATACTTCGTGGCCAGACTACCGATGGTTTTCAGTTCCTCTTCGTTCAAGCACACCCACGTGGGGTTGTTTGGATTGCTGTAGATGATGGCAGCGATGTTGCCCCGTTCCAAATAGCTTTCCAATTTTGGTCCGAGCTTAGCACCACGGTAGTGATACACGTCAAAGGTTTCGTACTTCGCTCCCATTACTACGCATTGTTGCTTCTGTACCGGAAAACCAGGGTCTATGAACAGGATAGTATCCTTCTTTGGTTCTGCCTGGGTAGCTGTGAGGAACGAAGCGAACGTACCTTGCATGGAACCACATACGGGCACACATCCTTCAGGTTTGATGTCTACTCCTACAAAGGCTTTCACAAAGCGCGAAGCCTCTTCTTTCAGTGTTCCAATGCCGTTGATGTTGGGATAGAGTCTGGCAACGCCTTTTTTCAACGCTTCTACCTGGGCTTTCACTCCGAACTCCGAAGCTGGCAGTCCAGGTACGCCCATTTCCATCTTGACAAACTCCTTCCCACTTACTTGCTCTGCCTTTTGGGCAATGGCCACAATCTCACGAATCGTAGTTCTGCCAAAATCTGCGATGCCCAGTTCTTGTATGGCCCTGTCTATGATGTCTTTCCTGATGGGTGTTTCTCTCATTGCAGTGTCGCTTTGTAGCCCATGTCAAATGCACTGATGTTTGCCTGTACAATGGCCTCGCCTTTTTTGCTGAATATGGCGTTGATAGCTCTGCGCAGTTGTTCTGCCGACAGTATTTCTATGTAGGGTGCTGCCATACCCAGTAGTATCATGTTTGAGCTCTTGGGCATTTTGATTTCCTTTGCCATCGCTTCAATGCCGAGCTTTGCTACGTGAGGCAGAGCATCGACTTCCTGCTGTAGCGCCTCTGCTTCCGGATAGTTCGGAATGTTAACAAAAGGTTCTGATGATGTCACCACCCATCCGTCTGGAGCGAGATAGGTGATGTAGCGCAATGCCTCCATCGGTTCCATTGCGATAATCAGGTCGGCTCCTCCCTGTGGAATCAAGTCGCTGTATATCTCTTCCGTACTGAGTCGCAGGTTGCTCTGCACGTCTCCACCTCTCTGGCTCATGCCGTGCACTTCGGCCTGTTTCAAATGGAGCCCGGCCTGTGTGGCAGCCTGTCCTATTACGGTGGCAATGGAGAGAATGCCTTGTCCCCCCACGCCTGCAAGAATGATGTCTTTCTTCATTGCTTCTCTGATTTCTGTTTTCTCAGTTTGCGGTTGAGTGTCTGTATGCATTCGCGTCGCGGAATGATTACCGACACACCATTATAGTTAATCTCGTTGCGAATGGTGTTTGTGATGTCATCCATGTTCTTTGGCAGTGGCACCACCACGTGCAGGTGCTCGGGTTCTACGCCGAGGCCCAGGCAGATGGCTTCAAACTTGCTGGTTCCTGCCGAATCCTGACCTCCCGTCATGGCTGTAGTAAGGTTGTCGGAGATGATCACGGTGATGTTCGACCGGTCATTGATGGCGTCAAGCAGTCCCGTCATTCCCGAGTGGGTGAACGTCGAGTCGCCTATTACGGCTATGGCGGGGAACAGCCCAGCGTCGGCCGCACCTTTTGCCATTGTGATGCTGGCTCCCATATCTACGCAGCTGGCCAATGCACTGAATGGAGGCAGTGCACCGAGTGTGTAGCAGCCTATGTCACCGAATATGCGTGCTCCGGGATATTCTGCAGCCACTTTGTTCAATGCTGCGTACACGTCGCGGTGGCCGCAACCCGGGCACAGGGCTGGTGGACGGCCTACAACGTTCTTCGCCTCTTCGAAGTTCTTTGCTTCGGGCTTTCCTAATGCCTTTCCCACGTTGTCTGGCGTTAGTTCGCCCGTGCGTGGCAGCAGTCCTGTGAGGCGTCCCTCTATGGGGTAGTCTTTTCCCAACAGGGCCTTTACGTCCTGTTCTACCACGGGCTGACCGTCTTCAATGACGATGATCTTCTGGCATCGCGAAGCCAATTCCTTGATTTGTGCATCTGGCAATGGGTATTGCGACACCTTGAGCAGTCCAGAAAGTCCTTCGGCCCGTGCTTCTTTCACGTAGTTATATGCAATGCCGCATGCAATAATGCCCACACCGACTGCCGCTCCGATTTCTGTCTTGTTGAAAGCAGATGTTTCGCTCAGCTTTGTCAGTTCTGACTGCTTGCTCAGCAATAGTTCATATTGCTTTCGGGCTATTGCTGGTAGTAAAACCCAATGACGACCTTCATCAGCTTTGAAATCATTTTGTTCCTTGGCCTCTTGCACCATTACCGATGCGCGGCTGTGGGCCAATCGTGTCACTACTCGCATCAATACGGGTAGGTGCAATGTTTCCGACATCGTGAATGCCACAGCCATCATGTCGTAGGCTTCCTGCTGTGTGGATGGCTCCAGTATTGGCACCATGGCAAACTTGCCGTAAAAGCGTGAATCCTGCTCGTTTTGCGATGAGTGCATACTGGGATCGTCGGCTGCCAATACCACTATGCCTCCGTTCACTCCCGTTATGGCCGAATTGACGAATGCGTCGGCGCAGACGTTCATGCCCACATGCTTCATGCATACCAATGCACGGCGTCCGGCATACGACATGCCGAGTGCGGCTTCCATAGCAGTCTTCTCGTTCGTGCACCATCGGCTGTGAATCTTGCGTTCACGGGCCAGAGGATGACCTTGTATGAATTCGGTGATTTCGGTTGAGGGAGTGCCAGGGTAGGCGTAAACACCGCTCAGTCCGGCATGGATGGCTCCTAATGCTATGGCCTCATCACCTAATAGTAGTTTATGTTCTGACATATTCTTTGTTGTTGGTTTGTCTTTATAATAAGGTATAGTTGTCTGCGTCTTTCCATACGGGGAACTTCTGGCGAAAGTCGACCAATCGCTGCATGTCAAGCGTCATGGTACATGCTTCCTGTTCACTTGATGTGCATTCTGACAATATGCGTCCGTAAGGTCCTACGATCACAGAACCACCTGAGTAGTGGCAGGAAGGGTCGGAGCCCACGCGGTTGCAACCTATTACGAAGCACTGGTTTTCTATGGCCCTTGCCTTTAGCAGTGTGCGCCATGCTTCAGCGCGACTCTCCGGCCAGTTAGCTACGTAGATGATGGCATCGTAGTCGCCGCGGTTGCGACTGAATACGGGGAAACGTAGGTCGTAGCATATCTGCAATAGGTAGCGCACACCGTTATGCTCGGCTACGACGCGCTGCTGGCCGTGTTGGTATTGCCGGTTCTCTCCGGCGTAGCCAAACAGGTGGCGTTTGTCGTAATGGTATGTGCTGCCGTCGGGTAATACAAACAGCATACGGTTGCGGTAGCCGTCAGTGGTTCTGATGCATATACTTCCAGTGATGGCCGCTCCTACCTTTGCTGCCATACCTTGCATCCAACAAAGCGTTTCGCCGTCTTCCTGTTCTGCTGCGGCTTCTGGTTCTACGGTAAATCCGGTAGTGAACATTTCTGGCAGTACGTATAGCTTGCTGTCAGGGCAGTTAAGGATGGCTCTCTCGGCTTTTTCTCGGTTGATTTCCGGACTGAGCCAAGCAATGTCTTGTTGCAAGATAGCCACTGTAGAGGTTTCTGTCTTCATTTCGCTTGTAAAATTACACAAATTGTATTGTTCAGCAATGAAAAATCTTAAATATGTTAGAAATGGGCACTTGATTATGACGCATGTAGGATGTTGTAGTAAGAAATAGGTATAAAAATGATGAGAATGGATAATTTTATGTAGAAAAAATAAGGTATATTATAAGTTTGTTCGTATATTGCACTCGAAAAGACTTTGGAAATAATGTTTGATAACATCATAAATAGTCTCAAAGACGCATGGCGAGGGCTTTCTGTAAGTTTGAAGGCCATGCTCTTAGTTTGTGCAGGAGTAGTGGTGGGCTTGGCTGGCCTGTTCATGTATCTGCTTCGGGCCCATACGTATTTCATTGGCGACGACGTATTCCAGAACTGCGTACGCCAACCCGTTGCCATTCACGGCTAATAATATCCAGCTCGCCCGAAACCACATATACCAGCATGTGTTAGGTAATGACCGACTCAAACTCCTTGCTGTTCGAAACGCTGGAGCAGAAGACAGTGTCCATAAAGTTGTAAAGATTTACGCCTGCTTAAAACAGATTCTCTTGGTTTTGACGATTTGTAGCGCAAAAATACGACAATTCATCCAGCTAATCGCAGAACAAAGTCGCTAAATCCCTTGAATAACTTTTCAGCAAAGTAGAAAAGAGCATCGGATAAAGTAACTTCAATAGAAATACCGTATCTTTGCATACAAATGTTGAACTTATATACATCAAATAATGCTAAAAATTTGGAAGGCCTTATGTGGGCTGTATATTATCAACGTAATAAAAGTTTAATGAAAATATAACAACTATGTACAACTTCCAATTCTATCTGCCGACAAAGATTTTGTTCGGCGCAGGTCAGCTCCAGAACCTGCATAGTGAAATGTTGCCTGGCAAAAAGGCTCTTGTCGTTACCAGCAACGGTTCGTCCACCAAGAAGTACGGCTATCTTGCAGCTGTAGAGAAAGAACTCGATCTTTCAGGCGTGGCTCACGTCTTGTTTGACGAAATTCGTGCCAATCCCACCCGTGAGAATGTCATGGATGGTGCCCGTAAAGCTAAGGAAAACGGCTGTGATTTTGTAGTGGCTCTTGGCGGTGGCTCTGTGATGGATGCCTCGAAGATGATTATCATGATGATGACCAACGAGGGCGACCTTTGGGACTACTCTTTTTCAAAGGCAGGTGGCAAGAAACCTTTCACCGTGAATGGTGCTCCGTTGATATGCATCTCTACCAGTGCAGGGACAGCCAGCGAGGTAGATTGTGGCGGTGTCATCTCTAATGACGCTGCAGGCGAGAAAACTGCCTTGTTCCATCTCTCCATGTTCCCAGCTATCTCTGTTGTTGACAGCAATCTGACAATGAGCGTTCCACCTCGTTTTACGGCTTATCAGGGGATGGATGCTTTCTATCATGCTGCCGAGACCGTTATCAACAAGAATGTGCATCCCATGGCAGAAATGTTTGCCCTGAAAACCATAGAACTGGTGGCCAAGTACCTGCCCGTTGCCTATAAGGACGGTTCTAATGTCGAAGCCCGTTCTTATCTGCATTTGGCCAATTCCTTGGCTGGTTTCTACATGCTCTGCACCTCTCAGCATACGTTGGAGCATGTACTTGGCTCCAACCATCCCAGGCTCGAACACGGGGCTGGTCTCATCATGCTTTCACACGCTTACTTTAACTTCTTCGCCGAGCGTGGAGCAGCGGAGGAACCAATGAAGAAGATGGCAAGGGCAATGGGTGTGGAGAAACCTGCATCGGGTAAGGACTTCATCGCGGCCCTCGATCGCCTTATTGCCGCGCTCGACAGCAGCGACCTCAAAATGAGCGATTACGGTATCACGCCCGACGAGTTGAAGACGTTCCCCCAGAAGATGCACGAGGTGCTGGGCGGTGATATTACTGCCGACCCACTGCCGCTCTCCAATGAAGATTATCTGACCATCTACGAACAGTCATACAAGTAAAAGCGAAGAGCAATTGAAGCTCAGCCAAAAGCAATGACAGAACAGACGAATGACGTAAGGGCAGAGGGTAAGCATGCTTATACTATGTCTTGCAAGGATGAAGAACGCATGAGCGAATTAGAGAAACTGAAGGCAGGACTTCCTTTCTGCTTTATGGACGAGGAAGTAAATGCCACGAAGTTGCATGCGGTGAAGGGTTGTCAGCGGCTGAACGAAACCGACGTGACCGATTTGGAAGCCGTGGAGGCAGCTATCCGCGACTTGTTTGGCACTGTGGGGAAACACCCCACAGTGCTGCCACGGTTCATCTGCGACAATGGGCGAAACATCCATGTGGGCGACGAGTTCCTTGCCAACTACAATGTGACGATCCTCGACGTTGCAGAAGTGCGTATCGGCGACTTTGTGATGATTGGGCCAAACACGCTTATTTCCACAGTTAACCACCCTCTGACGCCTCTTGGTCGCCGTCAGAGACTCAGCCTCATTAAACCCGTACGTATAGGCAACGATGTGTGGATAGGCGGAAATGTCACCATCTTGCCAGGTGTAACCATTGGCAACAATGTAGTCATAGCAGCCGGAGCTGTTGTGACGAAGGACGTGCCTGACAATACGCTCGTAGGCGGTGTGCCTGCCAAAGTTATTAGGGAATTAGAAAATGACATTCAACAAACAAATTAAAAAATGCTGGTGGTTTGCTTCCTGCTGTCGCAGATGTGCTGGTTGGGCATCAACTATTTGCCTTCGGTACAAGGCACCGGAGTGCATACCTACGGTGCATAGAATAAAAAACAAACCCTGAGGATGTCGGGGTGCATAATCTGAGTCATTGGTGTTCCCTTGTCGTATAGGCTCCAAAAGACTCAGATTATTCCTTTTTCTTTAATGCCTTCCTTGGAAATCGGCCAGCTCATTATGAATTACACGTGCTAATTGGCATGTCCTTGGCTGAATCATGAAAATGACACGTGCTAATTGGCATATCCGCGACCGAATCATGATTTTTACACGTGTAAATTGGCATGTCCGTGACGGAATCATGAAAATGACACATGCTATTTCGGGTGTCCATGATGGAAAAACGATTTTGGAACGTGGAAACAGAACCGTCCGCCTTCCGCCAGAGTCCGCATTAAGGGCCTCTTGCTGCAGGTGTATCCCAACGAAAGAACAAGTGGATGCACTGTGCCAGTAACTGGAAGAAAACTTATGAAACCCTCAAAGGTAGAACCGAAGAAGATCTTTTTATGATTCATCCGATTTGCATCGCTTCATAGATGGTGATGCCGATGAAGATGAACATGGAGAGGAAACCTATGAAGAGGATGTAAATGAGGTTTGTGAGAATGGTTTTCCAGAAGGTGCGCAGCCAGGAGTAGCCATATAACTGACGATAGTTGTAGACGAACAGCAGCAGCGTGATGCCAGGGAAGGGAAAACAATAGGCTCCAAAGAGGTCGTTGGTTTCTCTGAATGAGAGAAATGGGAGTGAGAGCAGAAGCATCTGGCAACTGATGTAGACCTGAGCAATGAAGTGCTCGGCAAAGTGCATGTTGGGCCGGCGTGGAGCATGGCGAAACAAGAAGGTGGTGGTGAGCGCCAAGAATGAATGGAACAGTAGCAGGCTTATGGCCATGTGCTTCTGGCTAAGTGCATTGAGCTGATTGACCCATGCAGAAATGGTGTCGGCGCTGTGCTGAACAATCTGTTGGGCAGTTTCGTCAACTTTGCTTTCTGTGTCGGACAAATCAAGATGGAATGATTCGATAGCAGGAATATGGTCGCCATACAGGGCTGTGGCCAAGGCATAAAGGGCAACCACTACGAGCAGGCACTTGAAGGGATTGAGGTAGGGCGCACGTTGTCCGTCGAGATAGTTGCCTATCATGTAGCCTGGACGATAGATGAGGTTCCAAAGTGTTCGGGGAAGTGCCCAACCGGAAAATCCCCATACGTCGAATCCTGTTTTCAGAATGTTGCGGAAAGAGAAACGGCGCGTGGCGGCTGACTGTCCACAGCGCGGACAATAGTTGCCCGTGTAAGGCTGGCTGCAGCAAAGGCACTGGTGTTCAGCAGGGGAGAGTGGGGCGGCATCGGGCGACTTCTGTTGTATGGCTGAGATGCGCTGGGATAAAGCCAGAAAGCGCTGTTTAAGCATTGCGGAGAGAGGCTACGCGGTCGATAACGGTCTGCGCAAGCTGACGGAAAGCCTGTCCCGTGATGGTAGTGCCATCTGCGGCAACGGGCTGGCCTGCGTCACCGCTTTCGCAGATGCTCTGAACGAGTGGAATCTGGCCCAGCAACGGCAAACCAAGCTGTTCGGCCAGTTGCTGGCAGCCATTGCGGCCGAAAATGTAGTAACGGTTCTCAGGGAGTTCAGCCGGTGTGAACCAGGCCATGTTCTCTACGAGGCCGAGAATGGGTACGCTGATTTTTTCGTTTTGGTACATGTCAATACCCTTGCGAGCATCTGCAAGGGCCACCTGCTGGGGAGTGCTCACGATGATGGCTCCAGTGACGTTGAGCTCTTGAAGAAGTGTGAGATGAATGTCGCTGGTGCCTGGAGGCGTGTCAATGACGAAGTAGTCGAGTTCGCCCCAGTTTGCCTCTGAGATGAGCTGCTTGAGGGCATTGGAGGCCATCGGGCCACGCCATACGGTGGCCTGTTCGGGACGAACGAAGAAACCGATGCTCAGGATTTTCACTCCGTAGCGTTCGGCTGGAACAATCATTTGCTTGTCGCCCACCATCTCGCCGTAGGGTTGGAAATCCTCCAAGTGGAACATCGTGGGAACGGAAGGGCCGAAGATGTCGGCATCAAGAAGTCCCACCTTGTAGCCGGCTGCTGCAAGCGAAACGGCAAGGTTGGCGGCAACGGTGGATTTGCCCACGCCGCCTTTGCCACTGCTCACGGCAATGATGTGCTTGACCTGAGGCAGAAGCTTCTCTTGCTGCTTGGGCGCATGTTCGGGGGCAAGGGCGGTGATTTCAACTTCCGTCTCTTGTCCGCAATGGGCCTTGATGGCTGCTTCAGCAGCTTTCACCACCGACTTCATGAAGGGGTCGGGGTTGCGAGGGAAGATGAGTGAGAAAGATACGCGTTGTCCGTTGATGCGAAGGTCGTCGTCGAGCATGCCGGCTTCTATGAGATTCTTGCCGGTGCCTGGGTAGCGTACGGTTTGGAGTGCGTCAATGATGAGTTGGGGATATAATGTCATAGACAGAGTTTATTTTGAAACGGTGAGCGAAGAGCGTTTGCTTCGGGCGTAGCTGCGATAATCGTCAAGTTCTATCTCAGCATCGGGTTCGCGCAGCTGTCCTTCACGGGGTAGCTGAAACGACAGGAACTTGATGGGGATGCCGCGGCTGAGCCACTGTTCTTCGTAATAGGTCTTGATTTGCAGGAGATCGAGCACTTCGGCCGGAAGGGTGGCCGACGTCTCGGTACTGTAGAGGTCTTCGGTGCGGCAGATGGGGGTGATGGCGTTTTCCTTGAGCAATAGGTCAGTGTAGGTGAAGAGAAAGCGGCTGTCGGTCTTTACTTGGACCAGTCCGCCATCAATGAGGAAGGAGCGATAGCGCTGGAGAAAATAGCTTGAGGTGAGACGCTTGGTGGGCATCTTCATTTGCGGATCGCTGAAGGTGAGCCAGAGTTCGCTCACTTCGTCGGGGGCGAAGTAGCGCTCGATGAACTCAATGCGCGTGCGTAGGAATGCAACATTGGAAAGTTCTTCCTGAAGCGACTGACGGGCACCGGTCCACATGCGTGCTCCCTTGATATCTATACCAATGAAATTCTTGTTGGGAAACCGACGGGCCAGCCCCACGGTGTATTCGCCACGTCCACAGCCCAGTTCGAGAACAATGGGATGCGTGTTCTTAAAGAACCTCTCGCCCCAACGTCCTTTCATTGGAAAGAGCTCGGCCTCGCCGCGCAGTTCGTCGGGCTGAAACACATGGGGGAATGTGGCCATCTCAGCAAACTTGGCCAGTTTGTTTTTCGACATTGATTTACTTTATGGAGTGAAGAAGCGGCCCGACGAAGCATCTTTCTTCGGGCCGCCTATACCTTAAATATATATAAGGGGATTTATCATTCGGTGATGACCGCTTCTTCTGTTACGGTAACCACTTCTGCCTGATCTTCCTTGATTCGTTCCTGATAGAACGTGGCGAGGGAAGAGTAGATGTAAGGCATAAGGATCAGGAATCCGAAACCGAGCGTGAGGATACAGAGTATGGCCCAACCTATGAAGCTAAGATAGAGAAGGAACAGCTTCATTTTGTTTCCTTCCATAAGGCGCATGCTTTCCTCAATGGCTGCATTGTAGCTGAGCTCTGGGCGATCGCGCAGAATGAACGGCGTAAGGCCGTAGGACAATGCCTTAATGAAGCCCGGAATAATGAGAAGCAAAGACCACAGGATGGTGTAGACGCTAACGAGAAGTTGGGTGAGGAAAATTCGCTTGAAGTCGTTGTAACCATCAAAGAGATGACCTAAACCCAGATCTTCGCGACGCAATATGCGCAGGAAATAGACCAAAAGTCCCCAATGAAGCGGTAAGCACAGGAGCATCCACAGATTGGGCCACAGATTTTGTGGATTTACAAAACTGAAGATGGTGGGAACGCTGTCAGTAATGAGAAACGTGATGAGGGTGGCAAGGATGGCCTTTCCCCAATTGCCTTCCAAAGCCTCACGGGCTTGCTTTCTGATTTCGGAGTTTGTCAGTTTCATCTTTTGTATGTTTGAAGTTTAGTCAATAATTGTTATCCACTGGTGCAAGTCAGGCTCAATGCCATACTGAATGTTGCGCAGCTTATGGTAGAGCTTTTCGCATACGGGACCTGGTTTGCCATCCTTGCTGATGACATAGCTCTTTCCCGTGTCCAGATCGTCAATCTTGTGGATGGGGGCGATGACGGCAGCAGTTCCGCAGGCACCGGCTTCCTCGAAGGTGGAAAGCTCTTCTTCCGGAATCTGGCGTACCTCAACCTTCATGCCCAAGTCGAGTGCCAATTGCTGTAGGCTCTTGTTGGTAATGGAGGGAAGAATGGATGTAGACTTAGGAGTGATATACGTGTTATTCTTTATACCAAAGAAGTTGGCTGCGCCGCACTCGTCGATATACTTCTTTTCCTTTGCATCAAGATAGAATTCACAGCTGTAGCCTTTCTGGTGGGCCAGTTGGTTGGCATAAAGGCTGGCTGCATAGTTGCCGCCCACCTTGTATTTGCCTGTGCCGAGCGGCGCCGAGCGGTCGAAGTCGCGCACGATGACATAATTGGTGCATGCAAAGCCACCTTTGAAGTAGGGACCGACGGGAGTGACAAGAATCAAGAACAAATATTCATTTGCAGGATGAACACCAATCTGTGCGCTTGTGCCAATGAGCAACGGGCGGAGGTAAAGCGCAGCTCCGCTTTCGTAAGGAGGTACAAAGCGCTCGTTGAGCTTGATGACCTTCTTGGTCATTTCTACGAACAGGTCGGTGGGAACTTCAGGCATGACGATTCCACGACTGGTGCTCTGGAGGCGAGCAGCATTTTCATCAATGCGGAATACGCGGATTTTGCCGTCGGGGCAGCGGAACGCCTTCTGCCCCTCGAATGCTTCCTGTCCGTAATGAAGACACGTGGCAGCAATACTTATATTTAAAGTATCTTCGGAACATGCTTCAATCTCACCCCACTTGCCGTCGCGAAACCAGCAACGCACGTTGTAGTCCGTGCGGATGTAACTGAAAGGCAAATTGCCCCAATCAATATTTTCCATACTCTTTAAGATGATATTTTATTTGAAATCTTGTTGTTATTCGGTGAGTTTAATGATAGACAGTAAAGCGTAGCCTTTGGTGCACTTGTAACTGCCTGTATTTTCATTGCAAAAATAAGGAAAAATTGTGATAACGCGAACAAAATGTTCTTGTTTTCGCCAATTTGCGAATTTTCTGATGATATTTCTTG
Organism: Bacteroidaceae bacterium; assembly: GCA_017468985.1. Lineage (GTDB taxonomy): Bacteria > Bacteroidota > Bacteroidia > Bacteroidales > Bacteroidaceae > UBA6382. The sequence continues at coordinate 24,008 of JAFUHF010000021.1, read as the reverse complement.
CATATTGTTGAAGAAGTCTATAAATTTGTGCGGAATTTCGGTTTAAAGATGATTTTACACAGAATTAACCGCAGTAGGAGTGTGCTTTTTTAAAATATTATTTCTACTTTTGCAAGACAATTTGAGCCAGAGCAGGCCTTTGGCAGATAGAAAAGACAAAAACAATACATTAATTAATATTTAAAATCAAATTATTCAACACAAATGGAAACAAAAGAAAGCAAAGCTACGGCTAACGTAAGCAAGAAGCCAGCTGCTAAGAAAAAGACTGGTTTCAAAGGTATCAAGTCTGCAGGTATCGTGATCCTTATCTGCTTCGCACTTGCGTTAATCATCTACAACTTCATCCTCGGTGCTCCATCTCATTTCCAGGGTGGTAACTCGGATAACCAGCCGATCGACTTGGCCGGTACAGTTTACAAAGGTGGTGTGATTGTGCCTCTGATTCACACTTGCTTGCTCACCGTGATCTCACTGAGCATTGAGCGCTGGTTGGCCCTGAAGACCGCTTTTGGCAAGACCAGTCTGTACAAGTTCGTTCAGGCTACGCGTGCCGCTTTGGCTAAGAACGACCTTGCAGAAGTACAGAAGATTTGCGACAACCAGGGTGGTACCGTTGCTAACGTAGTATCTGCTACTCTCGCAAAGTTTAAGGAAGTTGATGCTGACAACGCCCTGACCAAGGAACAGAAGGTGCTCGCTATTCAGAAGGAGCTTGACGAGGCAACTGCTCTCGAAATGCCTTCCTTGCAGCAGAACCTCCCCGTTCTCGCAGTGCTTACCACGCTGGGTGTGCTCTTCGGACTTATGGGTACGGTATTCGGCATGATCCGTTCATTCCAGGCTCTGGCTGCCGGTGGTGGTGCTGACTCAGCAGCTCTGTCACAGGGTATTTCTGAGGCTCTGGTGAACACGTTCTTCGGTATCGTAACATCAGCCTTGGCTGTTATCACTTATAACTATTTCACAAACAAGATTGACCAGCTGACTTACAGCCTCGACGAAGTTGGCTTTACCATTGTTCAGACCTTCTCTGCTACTCACTAATAAAAACATTCTAAAGGTAGAAGATTATGGGACGATTTAATATTAAAAAACACGACACTTTCATAGACATGACGCCTATGAGTGACGTTATGGTCCTGTTGCTTACCTTTTTTATGCTTACCTCAACGTTTGTAAAGAAGGAACCCGTTAAAGTAAATACGCCTGGTTCGGTTTCGGAAATCAAGATTCCAGACCGTAACATCCTGACCATTCTCGTAGAACAGAATGGAAAGATATACATGACCATGGATCGTAAGGGTGACCTCATGTCAACGCTTGAATCAATTAGTGAAAGATATGGTCTTACCTTCTCAAGGCAAGAAATTCATGAGTTCGGTGAACTTTCAGCTTTCAGCGTGCCCATTGAGCAGCTCAGTGCATTGCTCCAGTTGCCCGCCGACAGAAGAGAAGGCTACATGAGTAGCGAAGCTAACAAAGGTATTCCCTGTGACAGTACCGACAATCAGTTTAAAGATTGGGTGCAGTGCGCAAAGGAGGTGAACCCCAGCCTCAAGATTGCTATCAAGGCTGATGCGCAGACACCTTACAAGGTAATTAAGAACATAATGAATTCACTTCAGGATATTAAGGAAAACAGATATAACCTGTTTACCAGCCTGAGAAAAGTGGAGCCAGTAGACTAAGGAGGACAGATAATGATAACAAAACAGAAGAAAAAAGTTGTTCGCGTAGACTTTACGCCTATGGTGGACATGATGATGTTGCTCATCACCTTCTTCATGCTGTGTACTTCTCTGATTAAGCCGAAGACGATGGAAATCAGCATGCCGTCGAATAAGGATGATTTGAATGAAGAACAACAGAACAAGGTGAAGGCCTCCGAAGCTATTACCTTGCTGTTCGACAAGGACAACAAGATCTACTATTACGAAGGTATTCCTGAAATTAATACGTTGAAAGAAACCTCTTATGACGACAATGGCTTGCGTCAGTTCTTGCTCAAGCGTAACATCAATGCCATTCAGAAGGTGAAGAAGTTGCGCGAAAAGTATGAGGCTTCGCTCACTGGCGATGCTTTCCAGGAAAAGCAGGCCAAGAGCAAGTTTGACAAAGAGGTGGAAAAGATACGTGGTGAAAAGGGTGTGCCCAATGTCATCATCAAGGGTGTTGACGAAGGCACATATGAAAACCTCATCCGCTGCTTGGACGAAATGCAGATATGTGACATCGGTAAGTACGTTATCGTGCCCATTGACGATTTCGACAAGGATATGATAGCTTATTATAAAGAACACGGTAATGCTGCTCCGGCAGAATAAAGCACTGAAATATGGCAAAAGTTGATTTATATGCACAAGATTGGTGCGAACTGATATTCGCCGGACGTAACAAGGCTTATGGTGCCTACCAGATGCGTTCCCAAACCGGTGCGCGCAACACGAAGTCACTCGTAACGCTCATCATTCTGGCCGCTCTTGCGGTAGGTATACCTTTGTTCTTTACCTATGTGGTTCCTCACAAGAAGGATACTACCGTAACCACGGTGACCAATCTTTCTAAGTTGGAAGAAGCAAAGGTGGAAGATAAGCACATCATTAAGAAGGTGGAACCCAAGCGTGCCGAACCTCAGCGCATCAAGAGCTCCATTAAGTTTACTGCACCTAAGATTGAGAAAGACGAGAATGTGCAGGAAGAAGACGAGATGAAGACGCAGAAAGAGCTGGGTGAAAGTAAGCTCGCCATTTCTATTGCCGACGTTAAAGGTAACGACGACGTTCATGGTAAGGACATTGCCGACATCAAGGAGGTGATCACCTCGCAGCCTGACGAAGAGGCCAAAGTCTACGACTACGTAGAACAGATGCCTCAGTTCCCCGGCGGTGACGAAGCTCTCTTGAAGTGGATCACTGACCACCTTACTTATCCTTCCGCTTCAATGGAAGCCGGTACACAGGGTAAGGTCATCGTACGTTTCGTGGTAACGGAAAATGGTACGGTAGGCGATGTGCAGTTGCTCACTCACGTTGACACCTATTGCGACCGTGAGGCAGAAAAAGTGGTTCGTTCACTTCCTAAGTTCACTCCCGGCCGTCAGCAGGGTAAGCCCGTGAAGGTTTGGTATCAGGTACCTGTAGTATTTGAATTGATCTAATCTCCAATTAGGGATAATATAATAAGGAGAGTTGTCATCAAAAGGTGGCGACTCTCTTTTTATATTAATGCGTGGAAAAGAGAAACGACATGCGACGAATATGGAAATCATATTATTGGTGTCCGGCAGAAGTGCTGTAGGCACGGTAAGAACAAAGGTCTTCAGGTAACTTCCTGATTAACTTGAATACCTGTGGTGGAACCAATAGAGATATTGGCGACAATTTTATCGAAAATAAATAGAATCATATGGATTCGTTTCGCATATCCGTATCATTTACTCTCCAATATAAACCAACCCCCAGAAGCTGAATGTTGGCTTCTGGGGGTTGGTGAGTATACGCGATGGCGTTATACCTTGAGGAATATCTTCTGTTTGTAAAGGAAGTAGAGAAACAGCCAGCACACCAAGATGTAGGATGATGCATCAATGAGATTATACCATCCTGAACCTTCCGCAAAGAGATTACGCAACCCGTCGAACACGCGGTGCTGGGTTTCCCAGAAGGCAATAAAGCGTTGACCCAGATAGATGGTAATGCTGTTCAAGCCAATAACAACAAAGAATTTGTCCCATTTGCGCCATTTCAGTACATCGATGATGTAGTAAAACAAAGCAAACATCAGGAACGAGTAGCCTCCTACTGCCAGAACGAAGGAACTTGACCATAATGCTTTGTTGATGGGGAAAACCTTGCCCCAAAGCAGTCCTAATCCCCAAAGCACGGCTCCTGTAACGGCCAGTGTGAGTGCTTTGCGTGAGCCTGTGGCCAATATTTTGTCAAGAAGGCTGTTGCTCTTCTTTGGAATATATCTTACCCAGTCGCCTGCCAACATGCCCAGTAAGGCGGTACTGATGGCCGGAATGGTGGAAAGAATGCCTTCAGGATCGTAATTGTCACGATAGGAATGGGCACCAAGAATCAAGGGGTCAAGATAGCAGGCAATAGATCCTTCCTTAGAGAAAATATCGGCACCGGGAGGGGCTGTGGGGGACGGAATGTTGGCCATTACGAGCCAATAGCCGATGAGCAGCACAGCAGCCAGAAGTACGCGGTAAGCCTTCTTGTGAATGAACGTATAGGCCAGAGCGGCAAACATCCATGCCAGTCCTATGCGTGCCAGAACACTTGGAAAACGGAGTGTGGAAAACTTAAAGTTAAGCAGGCCGTTGTAGAGTAGGCCAAGAAATACTAACATCAGACCACGAATGATGATCTTACGGACAATGTCGGATGTAGTTTTCCCTTTAGAGCGTTGCTTGTTGAGTGAGAAGGGGAAACTGATGCCGGCAATAAACAGAAAGAGCGGAAAGATCGTGTCGTGGTGACGCATACCTTCCCATGGAACGTGTGACATCTGTAGCGTAGCCCATTGCCAGAAACTGCTTTCTGGCCAGAATGAAGCGATGGCACTGACTAATGCGGCGCCACCCATGATGAAGAGCATGTCGAATCCGCGCAGGGCGTCAATGGATTCAAGACGTTGGTCTGGATAATTGGTCTTACTCATTGTGTTATTGATTTAATAATGTATATACCTTTATAAATCGAGCTCATGCGGCCTTTGTGTGGCACAAAATTACTCAAAAATATCTTTTGGCCTGCGTATAGTGGCGTTCAAATTGACCTAAACCTGTATACTTATTGCTTCAAAAGACTTAGTTGTGACATTTGGACTTGGTCGTTTCCTTTAAAATGTGTAATTTTGCCATGTAAATCATAGCAAAATGAAGCATTTATTTCTCGTTTTAGCAACATATCTTGTAGCGTCTCTGCCTATAGCTGCCCAGAAAGATCTGAAGCAAATCCGAACGGCCATGAAGTCTAATAACCCGGCATCGGCCGTGCCTCTTGTTGACAAGGCTAAGAAGGACAGCACGCTGATGAACAATCCTCAACTTTACTTCCTTGCCGCTCAGGTACAAGAGAAATTGTGTGATGTGCAGAATGTGAAAAATTATCTGAAGCAGGCTTTTGATACAGTGGCCTATTTCAATTCTCTTTATGGCATTTTCGATAACCTGATAAAATGTGACGAGTTAGAGAGCATACCTGATAAGAAAGGGCGCGTGCGTCCTAAGAGCCGTAAGAAGATTCATTCTATTTTGGAGCGTTATTATCCCAACCTATATGGTGCCAACGTCTTTTTCATGCGCAAGAAGCAATATCAGCAGGCCGACCAGTTTTGTTCTATGTACATCAATACAGCGCAGAATCCTATTTTTATTGCCGACAGCCTGTTGAAAAGAGATGCAAAGATGCCCCGAGTGGCTTTTTGGGACATGACAAGTTGTTTTGAATTGAAGAACTATCAAGGAGTGTTTAAGTATGAGGAATTGGTGAAACGCGATACTGCCAATCTTGACTTGGCATTACGCTACAAGGCCATGGCCTATTCTGCTCTCAACGATCATCCTAATATGGTGCGCGAACTGAAGAATGGAGTGCGCTACATGAGCCGTGACCTTTTCTTTTTTTCCAATTTGGCCGACTATTATAATAAGGTAAAAGATTATGCTTCTGGTATGCAGCTTTGCGATAGCCTGATCAAAGCCGACACGGCACAGATTATGTACCAGTTTGCCAAGAGCGTGGTATTGTTTCACCTCAAGAAGTACGATGAGTGTAGGGCCATTTCCACTAAGGTGATAGCTAAGGATCCGTCGAATGCAGATGCCAACTATTATATGGCAAGCAGTTATTTCAATGAAGGAACAGCCATTGATGACAACATCAAAGCAGATTTCAGTACTAAAGATTATAATGATGCTAAGGCAAAAGTGAAAACGTTGTTTGAAGCTTCATTGCCCTATATGGAGCAATATCGTAAGATGCGTCCAGACGATGCTTCTCGTTGGGCTGCACCACTCTATAGGATGTATTTGTTCTTGAACAAGGGACAGCAGTTTGCCGAGATGGATGCATTGCTCAAAAAGGCAGAGCAGGAAAAGCAGGCTGCAGAGGAGAAGGCAAAAGCGGAGGCTGCTAAGAAGTAAGTTTTTTTGAAAGTAGTCATGAAAATGTGATTTTTTTTCTAATTTTGCAGTCGTTATGCGGTAATGGCTCAGTTGGTAGAGCATTGGCTTCCCAAGCCGAGGGTCGCGGGTTCGAGTCCCGTTTACCGCTCATCATTGTTAAAGCCTTCCCTTTGGAAGGCTTCTTCTTTCTTTTTATATGTCTGTCCGTTTGATTTTTCCTTTTCTTTGTTCATATTGATTACGTAAGTTATGTAAAGTCCAAAAACTTTTGCTTTTATCCACTTATGCAGCCACTTTTTTGTAATTTTGCATCCTCAAAGAACGAGATTCCATCATGCAACCCTCAAAGATCAAGTGTATCGGGATACTGACATCAGGCGGTGATGCTCCAGGAATGAATGCGGCCATTCGTGCCGTTACGCGAAGTGCCATTTGTCACGGTTTTAGTGTTAAGGGAATATATAGAGGCTATGAGGGACTGATCAATGGTGAAATCAAAGACTTTACTACAGAGAATGTAAGCAACATTATCCAAACGGGTGGTACGATATTGCGTACGGCCCGTTCCAAGGCGTTCGAAACACCCGAGGGGAAACAGCAGGCTTACGATCAGATGGTAAAGCATGGCATTGATGCCTTGGTCGTAATTGGTGGCGATGGCTCGTTGACGGGAGCACGTGATTTTGCGGAAATGTTTGATGTACCGTGCGTGGGGCTTCCTGGAACGATTGATAATGATCTTTACGGGACATATTCAACAATTGGTTACGATACTACGTTGAATACCATTACGCAGTGTGTGGACAAGATTCGCGACACGGCACATTCTCACGAACGCATCTTTTTTGTTGAAGTGATGGGGCGCGATGCCGGTTTTCTTGCGCAAAACAGTGCTATTGCAGCAGGAGCGGAGGCGGCCATTATACCAGAATATATCACGAATAGTGACCAACTCGTGAAGTTTATGGAGCGTGGCATCCGCAAGAGTAAAAAGAGTTGCATTGTCATCGTGAGTGAAAGTCCCAAGTGTGGAGCAATGCATTACGCCAACCGCGTGAAGAAGGAATATCCGCAGTTTGATGTTCGCGTGTCTATTCTGGGCCACCTGCAGCGAGGTGGATCTCCATCGGCTTACGACCGCATCCTGGCCAGCCGCTTAGGAGTGGGAGCCATTGAAGCCATTATGCAGGGGCAACGCAACATCATGATAGGCATTCGTAACGATGAGGTGGTATATGTTCCTCTTAGTGCAGCTATTAGCAGGGAGAAGCCCATTAGTCAGGAGTTGATAACCGTACTCGACGAACTTTCCATATAATTCAATTCAGATAATAAATTAAATCAGTATATATATGCCACAAGTTAATGGACATATTTCTCAAGTAGTGGGGCCCGTAGTGGACGTTTACTTTGAGACAGAAGGTAAGAGTGCAGAGGAAGTACTTCCCAGAATTCATGATGCCATTGAGGTGAAGCGTGGAGACGAGAAGCCTCTGGTATTGGAAGTTGAGCAACACATCGGCGAGAATACGGTTCGCACGGTTGCGATGGACAGTACAGATGGTTTGCAGCGTGGACTTGAAGTAGAGCAGACGGGCGCTCCCATCAAGATGCCAGTAGGCGATCAGATTAAGGGCCGTCTGCTGAATGTGATAGGTGAGCCAATAGATGGTATGAAGGACTTCGAACGTTCTGATGCCACTCCGATACATCATGCTCCTCCCAAGTTCGAGGATTTGAAGACTTCTCAGGAAGTGCTGACCACGGGTATCAAGGTGATCGACCTTCTGGAACCCTATGTAAAGGGAGGAAAGGTTGGTCTGTTCGGCGGTGCCGGCGTGGGTAAGACGGTGCTCATCATGGAGCTGATCAACAACGTTGCCAAAGGCCACGACGGTTATTCTGTTATTGCCGGTGTGGGCGAACGTACGCGCGAAGGAAACGACATGCTTCGTGAGATGATCGAGGCTGGCGTTATTAAGTATGGCGATGCTTTCAAGAAGGCTATGGACGAAGGCCATTGGGACCTCTCTAAGGTAGACTATAACGAAGTAGCCAAGAGTCAGGCTACGCTGGTTTATGGCCAGATGAACGAGCCTCCTGGCGCACGTGCTTCCGTGGCACTCTCAGGTCTTACGGTGGCGGAGTCTTTCCGCGATCAAGGAGCTAAAGAAGGCAAGACGTCCGACATTCTGTTCTTTATTGACAACATTTTGCGTTTTACTCAGGCAGGTTCTGAGGTTTCGTCCTTGTTGGGACGAATGCCTTCTGCCGTGGGCTACCAGCCAACTTTGGCCAGCGAAATGGGAGCTATGCAAGAACGAATCACATCTACGAAATATGGTTCAATAACGTCCATTCAGGCTGTGTATGTGCCTGCCGACGACTTGACTGACCCTGCTCCTGCTACCACGTTCTCACATCTTGACGCTACGACCGTATTGAGTCGTAAGATTACAGAGCTGGGTATTTATCCTGCTGTGGATCCCTTGGCTTCATCGTCACGAATACTTGATGCTGCCATTATTGGTAAGGATCACTACAATTGCGCGCAGCGAGTGAAGCAGATTCTGCAGAAGTATAACGAATTGCAGGACATCATTGCCATTCTTGGTATGGATGAACTCTCTGATGAGGACAAACTGACGGTGAACCGCGCACGCCGCGTGCAGCGTTTCTTGAGTCAGCCGTTTACGGTGGCTTCTCAGTTTACGGGTCTGCCTGGTGTAATGGTATCGCTCGAAGATTGCATCAAGGGCTTCAACATGATTCTTGATGGAGAGGTTGACGACCTTCCCGAACAGGCCTTCCTGAACGTGGGAACCATTGAAGAAGCCATTGCAAAGGGTAAGAAACTGCTTGAAGCAGCACAGGGTAAATAATCTGTCGGAAGAAGATGAAGCTAACCATTGTTTCACCAGAACGGGTGCTGTATCGTGGCGAGGCCCAGTCGGTCACTGTGCCTGGAGCGAGAGGACAGTTTGAGGTCCTTGACAATCACGCCCCCATCATTTCAACGTTGCAGGCCGGAACGCTTTCGTATAAAGCCGAAACCACGGAGGTTATCGAGATACAGGGTGGATTTATTGATGTGGCCAATAACGAGGTGTCTGTTTGCGTAGAAGTTTAGCAGGTCATGGAAGAGTACATTAAAAAGTGGCGTAAAGATTATTTCCGGCAGACCTTGCTCTACGTAGGAGTGCTGTTTGCTATCATTTGTTTGACAAGGTCAATGATTGATGGTTTGGGCATTTGTTATCTGCGCTATATGATGGCGGCAGGGGCTTTACTCATTGCTTTTTGTGTATTCTCTTTCCGATGGTATCTGAAGACTTTGCAGAAGTCGCCCACTGATGTGGTGAGATATTTCATTATCCATACGGCCTTGCAATTCCTTCTTGGAGGCGCGTTGCTGGTTGTGGCACGGCTTGTTATGGACGAAGGGACAAGACGTCCCTCAATGCTTAGTTTTGGCATCTATTTTATATTGCTGCTGATGGCCGAAAGCTTTTTATTCATACGTATTGAAAAGAACTTGAATGAAGCAAAGAATTAAACATACGATCCTGACCCTCGGAATGGTATGCCTGATGGCATTGGTCCCATTCAGAGTCATGGCTGCGCACGAAGGCGGTCAGGAAGAAATCAACGTGCAGGAATTGGTGATGGAGCATACCAGCGATGCACACGATTGGCACATCACTACGATTAACGGCCGGCACATCTCAATACCGTTGCCTGTAATCGTGAAGAGTTCGCAGGGCTGGCAGGTTTTCATGTCATCGCGGTTCTCCGAATCTGCCGACGGTGTTTACCGAGGACTCTACCTTAATGAGGATGGTAAGGTTTGCGAGAAGAACGCCGCAGGTGAGGAACACCGTGTGCTGGACATTTCTATCACGAAGAATGTTTTGCAGCTGTGGATTGTTGTGACACTGTTGTTGGTCATCTTCCTCTACTGCGCCCATTGGTATAAGAACAAACGTCCTGAGGACGATGCTCCTCGCGGTTTTGTGGGAATAATAGAAATGCTGGTGATGTTTGTCTATAATGACGTTATTAAGGAAACGCTCGGTGAGAAGCATTATCGCAAGTTTGCTCCGTATTTGCTCACGGCCTTTTTCTTCATTTTCCTGTCCAACCTGTTGGGACTGATTCCTATTTTCCCGGGCGGTGCCAACCTGACGGGTAATATTGCTATTACGTTCTTCTTGGCTCTCTGCACGATGTTGCTGACCAACATCAATGGCTCAAAGCATTATTGGAAGGACATCTTCTGGCCCGATGTTCCCTGGTGGCTCAAGGTTCCTATACCCATCATGCCCATTATCGAGTTGTTCGGAGTGTTCACGAAACCCTTCGCTCTGATGGTCCGTCTTTTTGCGAACATCTTCGGAGGCCATGCCGTGGCCATTTCGCTCACGTGCGTCATTTTCATCACCTGCCAGATGGGAGTTGCGAAGGGAGCTTTCATTTCGCCCATAAGTGTGTTCCTTATGATATTCATGGACTTTCTTGAACTGCTGGTAGCATTCATCCAGGCATTTGTATTCACCATGCTGAGTTCCGTATTCATCGGACTCGCCGTGCAGGGTGGGGAAGAGGAACATTCCGTTGAAATTTCAAAATAATAAAATTATAAACAGTAAAAATTAGACATTATGTTATCATTAGTTTTGTTGCAGGCAGCAGCTGCCGGACTCGCAAAGTTGGGTGCTGCAATCGGTGCAGGTTTGGCTGCAATCGGTGCAGGTATTGGTATTGGAAACATCGGTGCACACGCGATGGATTCAATTGCCCGTCAGCCTGAGGTGGCAGGAACCATCCGTATCAACATGATTATTGCAGCCGCTCTCGTTGAGGGTGCTGCATTCTTTGCATTGATTGTTTGCCTTCTTTAATAAACGAGGGATTTAGTTGTTATGCCGTCATTTTTAACCCCAGATTTCGGCCTGCTGTTTTGGATGCTTATTGCGTTCCTGGTCGTGTTTGGCATATTGGCCAAATTCGGCTTTCCTGCCATTATTAATATGGTAGAGGAGCGCAAGAAGTTTATTGACGAGTCGCTTCAGTCGGCTCGCGAGGCTAATGAGAAGCTGGCAAACATCAAGGCCGAAAGTGACGCTATTTTGAAGGAAGCACGCCAACAGCAGTCGCAGATCCTCAAGGATGCAACGGCTATGCGCGACAAGATCATTCGTGAGGCAAAGGACAAAGCCGCTTCTGAGGGCAACCGCATTCTGGAGGATGCACGCCTGCAGATCGAGGCTGAGCGCGACAAGGCAAAACGGCAGAGCCGTGAAGAGGTGGCCGATTTGTCTATCAAGATTGCGAGCCAAGTGATTGCGCGAAACCTTCAGCAAGATGAAGAACAGGTGGCATGGATAGATCGCATGTTGGACGAACTGACAGCGACCAAACAATCACAGCAGTAGGGGCCCGACTATGGATTTAGGAATTATTTCTGCACGTTACGCTAAGGCTCTGCTGAAGTTTGCGGCGGAACAAGGCGAGACGGAGGAAGTCTATCGCAGCATGACCGTACTCGGAGAGTCCTTCCGGAGTGTGCCTTCGCTTCGCGATACGCTTGAGAATCCTGTAGTCAGCGACGATAGAAAATTTTCCATCTTGAACCTCGCTGCAGGCGATACGTCCAGTGAATGCCTCCGACAGTTCTTTCGGTTAGTGTTGAAGAATAATCGTGTGTCGATGATCCAGTTCATGGCCCACTCCTACGTGGAAGCCTACCGGAAGCAGAATCGCATTATCCATAGTAGGTTGACCGTTCCCGTTGTGCTGAGCGACAGGACGCTGAACCGACTCAAGGATTTAGTGAAGGAGAAAACTCAAAACGAAGTGGAATTTGTTGTTGACGTTGACCCGTCAATCATCGGAGGATTCATCATGGAGTACGACACGTATAGCTACGATGCCAGTATCCGCAGCAAACTGAAGAACATCCGCCGCGGTCTTTGGGACAACAGCAGATTCATGGCTTCATCGAAGAGCTAATGTAAAACAACAACAGTGAATTATGCCAAGTAAGATAAAACCCAGTGAAGTTTCCGACGTTCTGTTGAATGAACTGAAAGACATCAGTTCTGAGGTGCAGTTCGAGGAAGTTGGAAAGGTACTTCAGGTAAGTGACGGAGTGGCTCGTCTGTATGGTTTGCGTAATGCAACGGAAAACGAGCTTCTCGAATTTGAGAATGGAACGATGGCAGTGGTCATGAACCTTGAGGAAGACAACGTCGGTGTCGTTCTGATGGGCTCCACCGAAGGCATCAAGGAAGGCCAGACCGTGAAGCGTACGGGGCGCATTGCCTCAATTGAGGTGAGCGACGAAATGATTGGTCGCGTCATCAATCCGTTAGGCCAACCCATCGATGGTGGAGCGCCCATTGGCGGCGAGAAGTTCGAAATGCCGCTCGACCGTAAGGCTCCGGGCGTAATATATCGCCAGCCGGTAAACGAACCGCTGCAGACGGGACTTAAGGCCATCGACTCCATGATACCCATAGGCCGCGGACAGCGTGAGCTCATCATCGGTGACCGTCAGACCGGTAAGTCTGCCATCGCTATCGATACAATTATCAACCAGAAGGGCAATTTCGACAAGGGCGAGCCCGTTTATTGCATCTACGTGGCAATAGGCCAGAAGGCTTCCACCGTGGCCGGACTTGTAAATACGCTGAAGGAGCATGGAGCTATGCAATATACCGTCGTTGTTTCGGCAACGGCTGCCGATCCTGCTTCGTTGCAGTATTACGCACCGTTTGCAGGTGCCGCCATCGGAGAGTATTTCCGCGACCGTGGCTACCATGCGCTTGTTGTTTACGACGATTTGTCGAAGCAGGCTGTAGCCTATCGCGAGATTTCCCTCGTGCTGCGTCGTCCTTCCGGCCGTGAGGCATATCCTGGCGACGTGTTCTATCTGCATTCACGTTTGCTCGAACGTGCAGCAAAGATCAATGCCCAGACCGAAGTGGCACAGGGCATGAACGACCTTCCTGCATGTATGAAGGGCAAAGTGCGTGGTGGTGGTTCGCTCACGGCACTTCCCATCATCGAGACGCAGGCCGGTGACGTGTCGGCCTACATCCCCACGAATGTAATTTCTATTACCGACGGACAGATTTATCTCGATACCAACCTCTTCAACCAGGGCTTCCGTCCAGCCATTGACGTTGGTATCTCTGTAAGCCGTGTGGGTGGATCGGCTCAGATCAAGGCCATGAAGAAGATTGCCGGAACGCTGAAGATTGACCAAGCACAGTATCGCGAACTGGAAGCTTTCTCCAAGTTCTCGTCGGATATGGACCCCGTAACGGCTATGACGCTTGACCGCGGTCGTAAGAACAATGTGCTGCTCGTTCAGCCGCAATATTCGCCCATGCCTGTTGCCGAGCAGATTTCCATCCTCTATTGCGGCACGCACAGTCTGTTGCGCGACGTTCCGTTGGCAAGAGTTACGGAGTTTCAGGACCTGTTCCTGCAAGTAATGCGCTCCGACTATCGCGAAACGGTGCTTGACGTTCTTGCAGCCGGCAACTTGACAGACGAAGTGGCTGCACAAATAGAAAAAGTGGCTGCCGAGGTAGCTTCACAATTCAAAAACTGAACGTAGATGGCTTCTCTTAAAGAGGTAAAAAACAGAATCAATTCTGTCACCAGTACGAGGAAAATCACCAGTGCCATGAAACTGGTGGCTTCCTCCAAGCTGCACAAGGCTCAGGCCGCCATCGGCAGCATGCTACCCTACGAGAGACAGCTCAGTGCCATCATGTCGCGCTTCGTAGGTGGAATGCAGGGCGAAATCTCTTCACCATATACGGAGGCGCGTCCGGTTTCGAAAGCCGTGGTTGTAGCCATATCTTCCAATTCCAGTCTCTGTGGTGCTTTCAACTCCAACGTGGTCAAGGAAATGTCGCGTGTGGTGGCCGAACTGAAGGCCACGGGAACAGAAGTGGAAGTGCTGACCATCGGTACGAAGGTCAGTGAGAAAGCACGCCGCATGAGCCTTGCCGGAACCGACGAAAGCCATGCCGCTCTACTCGACCATCCTGCCTACAGCGAGGCAGCGCAGCTTGCAGCCAAACTGATGGAGCGATATGTGAAGAAGGAAATAGATCGCGTCCTGCTGGTTTACCATCATTATAAGAATACGGCCGTTCAGGAACTGTGGTCAGAAACCTTTCTGCCCGTGGATTTCTCGTCCGTAGAAGAACAGGAGACCATGGGGCGCCATCTGGATTACATCATTGAACCCTCTCAGGAGGCAATTGTAGAGCAGTTGATACCACGTGTGCTGCATCTTAAGATATATACCGCCTTGCTCGACAGCTTGGCCAGTGAACATGCGGCACGTGTCATTGCCATGCAGGTGGCCACCGACAATGCCGACGAACTGTTGGGCGAACTCACGCTTATGTACAACAAGACGCGTCAGGCTGCCATAACGGCAGAACTCCTTGACATCGTTGGTGCCTCATTCCAGTAAGTATAATATTTCTTATTTTGCTAAGCCACTATGTGCTCCATGCGCAGAGTGGCTTAATGTATGATTCATAGGTATTGCTTAAACATAAAGAAATCCATCATCTTTCGGTCGATCTCCTGGACGTTTCATAGTGTATGAAGTGCTGAGTCGGTTGACCTCCCGAACGTCCCCGAGTGTGGGGAATGCTGCGTCGGTTGACCTCCCGGGCGTCCCCGAGTGTGGGGAATGCTGCGTCGGTTGACCTCCCGGACGTCCCCGAGTGTAGGGAACGCTGAGGCATTCGTGCTCCTCCTGCTCGAAAAGTAAAAGAAAGCGAGTTTTGTTTTGCGTTCGCTCGCTTAATCGGAGATCGAAGAAATGAGCGAAGCGAATAACTACTTATACTCGGACAGGTCAAAGCGAAAAAACTTCGTATTTACGTATTGAATGTCTCTCACTAAATCGTAACTTTGCAAAATATTGCGCAAATAGAATGAATGAATCAGCTCTGAAAACCCTGAAACAGCGCTATGACATTGTGGGAAACAATGCTGCGCTCAATCGTGCGTTGGACATTGCCTTGCAGGTGGCTGCAACGGATCTTACCGTGCTCATTACGGGTGAGAACGGTGTGGGTAAGGAAGTATTTCCTCGTGTGATCCATGACAACAGCACCCGAAGGGGAAAGAAATACTTTGCCGTAAACTGCGGTAGCATTCCTGAAGGAACCATTGATGCTGAACTGTTTGGCCATGAAAAAGGGGCCTTCACAGGAGCGATCGGTGAACGCGAAGGCTATTTCGGTGCAGCGAGTGGAGGAACCTTGTTCTTGGACGAAGTGGGGGAATTGCCGCTTTCTACGCAGGCGCGTTTGCTCAGAGTGTTGGAAACGGGAGAATACATCAGGGTGGGGGCCAGTGAAGTGCGGCATACCGACGTGCGCATTGTGGCGGCAACCAATCTGAACATTCCTAAGGCCATCAGCGAAGGGCGATTCAGGGAAGATCTCTATTACAGGCTGAACACGATTCCTATAAGTATTCCACCTTTGCGCGATAGGGGCGAAGACATCGTTTTGCTCTTTCGGAAATTTGCGCTGAACATGAGTGAGAAATATCGCATGCCGCCCGTAAGGCTCAATGAGGCTGCAAAGCAGATGCTCATGGCCTATAGCTGGCCGGGAAACGTGAGGCAGCTGAAGAACGTTACTGAAAACATGTCGGTAACCTCCGAGCAGCGCGAAATAACGCCCGAAATAATGGAGCAATATATTCCGCGCGACAGCGGTGGAACCCAGTTAGTGCCTCTTTCGGAGGCAGCTGGTGCTCATTCTTATGAAAATGAGCGCGACATTCTGTATAAGATTCTTTTTGATTTGCGTCGTGACGTGACGGAACTGAAACGATTGGTGGGCGAAAAACATCAGTCGGAGGCGGCGATGCCTTCCGTTTCGTCCCATTTGATTAGCGGCGGACGCCAGGAGCAGGAACAGTATGTGGAAGATGTGGCTGCCGAACCTGTTTCGATGGAGGATTTGGAGCGCGAGGCTATTCGTAAGGCTTTGGAACGAAACAGAGGAGCGCGCAGAGACACTTCGCACGAACTGGGCATTTCTGAGAGAACGCTGTATCGGAAAATTAAGGAATATGGACTGGAAGATGCAGAAGATTAAATCCACTACGATGAGTTACAAGGATCATAAGTATGCCATCAGTGGCTGCAGAATATGGATTCTCCTGCTTGTGGTTAGTCTCACGGTCTGCATGTCATCATGTTCGGTGAGTTACAGGTTCAATGGTGCTTCCATCAATTACGACGAAGTGAAAACCATTCAGTTCTCCGACTTCCCTTTGCGTTCGGCATACGTATGGGCACCAATGCACGCCATGTTTAATAATGAATTGCAGGACATCTATGCCCGTCAGACCAAGTTGCGTCAGGTGAAACGTAATGGTGACCTGCAACTTTCGGGTGAGGTGGTGGAATACAGTCAGTTCAACAAGGGCGTTTCGGCCAGCGGATATTCTGCGCAGGTGCAGCTTAAGTTGACGGTCAATGTACGTTTTACCAACAATAAAAAACACACCGACGACTTTGAACGCAAATTCTCGGCTACAACCGAGTATGATTCCTCACAACAGCTCTCGGCCGTTCAAGAGGAATTGGTGAATCAGATGATCAAAGACATCACTGAGCAGATCTTCAATGCCACTGTGGCTAACTGGTAAACCTTCTCATAAGATGAACACCATAGACCTGATTCGTAACCGCGAGTTGCTCAACGAAAATACCGTGGAACTGTTGCGACGCAAGTTGCTTCGCTATCCTTATTACCAAACGTTACGCCTCCTCTTGCTGGAAAACCTATATTGCATCCATTCTCCTGAATTCAATAAAGAGTTGCGGAAGTCGTCCCTCCTTTTGGCCGACCGCAGCGTGCTTTTTCAATTGGTGGAAGGGGAAAATTACGAAATAGCTCCCGAGGCTATGGAGGAAACCGCTTCCGAGGCTTCGGCCGGAGATCGCATGCTTTCGCTCATAGAGAGCTATCTGAAGGATAAACCGGCAGAGAAGCTGTCACACAGGTTGGGCGAGGCCGATGTGGCAGGTGACTATGCTGCTTATCTCCTGCAACAGGAAGAAGAGGAGGAAAGCCTGCCTTTTGGCAGCAACGAACCAGAGGAGGATGACATAGTGCGCTCACCTCGTAATCGCAGAGAAACGCGTCGCAGTCCTCAGACGCAGCAGCTTCCGCCCGATGAGGAGCAGAACCAACCAGAAGTGGAATCTACAAAGAGCTTTTTCACGGAGACACTGGCCCAAATCTATATCAAACAGCATAAATATGAACGTGCTTTGGAAATTATAAAGGCTTTAAGCGTGAATAATTCAAAAAAAAATGGTTACTTTGCAGACCAAATCCGATTCTTGGAGAAATTGGTATTGATAAATAAAAATAATAAGTCAGATAATGTATAACATTTTAATTATTTTGATTGTCATTGCTTCCATCTTGATGACGCTCATCGTGCTGATTCAAGAATCAAAGGGAGGTGGTTTGGCTTCCGGCTTTGCTTCGTCAAATCAAATCATGGGAGTTCGCAAAACAACGGATGTGGTAGAAAAAACCACTTGGGGATTGGCCATTGCCATGGTGATTCTGAGCATTGCATGTGCTTATGCCATTCCTTCGGCCAAAACGGTAGATACCTCCGTATTGCTTAAGAAGGATGCTACTACCACCACGTTGCCCACGCTTCCTGCTGCCACGCAGCAACCCGCAGCCACATTGCCCGAAGCGGCCACTGATGCACAGCCTGCACCAGCCGCTGAGGAACCTGCTCCGGCTGCCCAATGAAGAGAATTCCTTTTATTTGCTAAATTAGGAACAAGTTTTTTGGTCACCGGACGTCTTGATGTCTGGTGACCTTTATGCTTTTCTCCATATTCATCTTGATTCTCTGTTCCATCCAGTATACCCTTTATGAATATAGCAATTGTTGGTACGGGATATGTCGGTTTAGTTTCAGGCGCATGTTTTGCCCAGATGGGCAATGACGTGACATGCGTTGACGTGGATCAGAAGAAGGTAGCAGATCTTAACGCAGGCATTATTCCCATTTACGAAAGGGAACTTGATGCACTCGTGAAAAACAATCATAAGGCCGGACGTCTTCATTTCACCACTCGCTTGACAGACTGCCTGGACCACGTAGAGATGGTATTCACGGCAGTAGGCACTCCACCTGACGAGGATGGAAGTGCCGACCTCAGGGCCGTATTGCAAGTGGCGCGCGAAATAGGGCTTCACATGCAGAAATATCTTGTTGTGGTGACCAAAAGTACCGTTCCGGTAGGCACGGCTGAGAAGGTGCGTGACGAAATTCGTGCGGCACAGCAAGAAAGAGGAGTGGAGATCCCGTTTGATGTGGCCAGTAATCCTGAATTTCTAAAGGAAGGAGCTGCAGTGAAAGATTTCATGAGTCCCGACCGCGTGGTGGTGGGCGTAGACAGCGAGCGTTCCAAGGAATTGCTCACTCGGCTCTATCATCCTTTTCTGCTGAACAACTTCAGGGTGATTTTTACCGATATACGTTCGGCCGAGATGATCAAATATGCAGCTAACAGCATGTTGGCCACACGCATCAGTTTTATGAACGACATAGCCAATCTCTGTGAGCTGGTGGGGGCCGACGTAAATATGGTGCGCAAAGGCATAGGCACCGATAGCCGCATAGGGTCGAAGTTTCTTTATCCAGGATGTGGCTATGGCGGTTCGTGTTTTCCAAAGGATGTGAAGGCATTGATTCAGACAGCAAAGGAACATGGTTACGACATGCGCGTACTACGTGCAGTGGAGGATGTGAATCAAGAACAGAAGACAGTCGTTTTTCGAAAGCTCTGTCAGTATTTCGGAGCAGACTTGCAAGGTGCCCGGATTGCTGTATGGGGATTGGCCTTCAAGGCAGAAACCGACGATATGCGCGAGGCAACTTCTTTGGTTACGCTTCGGTTGTTGTTGAACGCAGGTTGCAAGGTAAGGGTATTCGATCCACAGGCCATGAACGAATGTCGCCGCCGAATGGGTGACAGCGTAAGCTATGCCGAAAACATATATGATGCCTCTGAGGGAGCTCAGGCCGTGTTGGTACTCACGGAGTGGATGCAATTCCGTATGCCCGACTGGGCAAGGCTCTATCAACTTATGGCTCGTCCGCTTATCATTGATGGTCGCAATCTCTATATGCCCGACGAAATGGAGCGTTTGGGTTTTGAATACCATTCCATCGGCCGATAAATCCCACTTTAAGAATGCAAGCCCCCAAGCCTTTTCAGTATGACTATCCCCGACCGGCACTCACGGCCGACTGCGTAGTATTTGGCCTTGACCGCGACGGTGTAAAGGTGTTGCTCATAGAGCGTGGTCGTGATCCATATGTCGGATGGTGGGCTTTCCCCGGAGGTTTTGTAGAAGAAAACGAGTGTGTGGAAAACTGTGCTGCCCGTGAACTGCGCGAAGAAACTCATCTGGACCGTTTTTCGCTCCATCAGTTTGGAGTCTTCTCCCGTGAAGGGCGCGATCCGCGCGGATGGACAGTTAGTGTTGCCTTTTTTGCGTGTATGCGTATTGATATGGATGCTTCCGGCCTCAGGGCCGACGATGATGCAGCACGTTTGCAATGGTTCTCCATTCAAGATCTTCCGGCTTTGGCGTTTGACCATGCAGAAATGCTTCAGTGTGCCCTCCAAATGCTGCGAAGCAGAATGATGGCTGAGCCATTGGCTTTTGATTTTCTGCCCCCGGTTTTTACCTTTGAGGATGCCGATACGCTCTTTACTTCACTTTTTGGTCCGGATAAAGACGTTTTCGAATGGTTGGAACGAATGAGAAAGGCAGGGCTTGTGCGTGTTCACAATGAAGATGTGCCTTCTTATATATTCGAAAAAAGCGTTTATGAGCCATTGCGAGAGCAATATCGTATCAGATTTGTATAATCATAAAATAATTAATAAGAGATGAAACGCATTATTACTTTTTCTCTGTTGTGTTTTGCAGCTATCTCAATGGTGGCAAAAACGCAAACTGCTACTCCCAACAGCAAGACCTATCCCATTACGCCCGTGCCGTTTACTTCGGTAAAGGTGTTTGATGGTTTCTGGACTCCTCGATTGGAGGCCAGCCGCGATGTGACCATACCTATTGCTATTCATCAGAGTGAAATTACTGATCGCTTCAAGAATTTCGTCATGGCGGCTCATCCCAGTGATGACAACCATCCACGTGGTATCTATTTCGATGACAGCGATGTTTTTAAGATCATCGAAGGAGCGGCCTACAGTTTACAGACATTTCGTAATCCACAGTTAGAACAAAAGGTGGACAGCATCATCGATCTCATTGCTGCGGCGCAAGAGCCTGATGGCTATCTCTATACTTTCCGTACCATGAATCCCAACAATCATCAAAACAAAACGGTGGGTGAAAAACGCTGGGTCAACGTGGAAAGTGGCTCTCATGAGCTTTATAATCAGGGACATCTATATGAGGGCGCTGTAGCCTACTATCTGGCTACAGGCAAGCGCAAACTGTTGGATGTTGCCATCAAGTCGGCCGACTGCATATGTCGTGCCATCGGGCCCAATGACGACCAGCTGAAAATAGTTCCGGGGCATGAAGAGATAGAACTCGCTCTTTGCAAGCTCTACCTGATAACCGGCGACGAGAAATACCTCCGTCAGGCCAAGTTCTTCATTGATATGCGCGGCCGGACAGAGTGCAAGTGGGAATACAATCAGTGCCATAAACCCATTACCGAGCAGACCGAGGCCTCTGGTCACGCCGTGCGTGCTGGTTATCTCTATTGTGGCATTGCTGATGTGGCCGCTCTGACAGGCGAGGAAGAATACATAAAGATCATAGACCGCATTTGGGAAGACATTGTTCAGCACAGGCTCTACCTCATTGGTGGCATTGGTTCCAATCGTAATGCCGAGGCTTTCGGTCCTCACTATGATTTGCCCAACGAAACAGCTTACAACGAAACTTGTGCAGCCATTGCACTGACATTCCTTAATCAGCGTCTCTTCCTGCTTCATGGCGATAGCAAGTATATAGACGTTCTGGAACGCACGCTCTATAACGGACTCCTGTCTGGCGTGTCAGTAGAGGGCAATACCTTCTTCTATCCTAATCCATTGGCTACGCACGGTGGCTATAAGCGCAGCGAATGGTTCGGCTGTGCCTGCTGCCCCAGCAATATTTGTCGTTTCATTCCTTCTTTACCAGGCTATGTGTATGCGGTGAAGGACCAGACCATCTATGTTAATCTTTTCCTCTCCAATCAGGCACAACTGGAAGTGGACGGCATGTCAGTGGTGCTCACTCAGGCTACGAAATATCCATGGAATGGTGATATTAACTTCAAGGTAGAGAAGACGGCTCAGAAGAACTTTACGCTGGCCATCCGCATTCCGGGTTGGGTAAAGAATCAACCTACGCCAGGCGAACTCTATTCTTATATAGACAATGAGCAGCCCAAGTATTCCGTGAGCATTAATGGTCAGCAGGTGACGGGGACTGAGGCGAAAGGTTATTTCCTCATCAGTCGCCAGTGGAAGAAGGGTGACGAGGTACAGGTACACTTCGATATGCCTGTGCGCACCGTGAAGGCTAACGACAAAGTGGAGGCCGATCGTGGTATGGTGGCATTCGAACGTGGCCCCATCGTTTATTGTGCTGAGGAGGTTGACAATCCTCATGGTGTGTTCACCTACGTATTGCCTACCCATCCCAAGGCTGTGGGTGAAGAAGACGTCGTGCTCTTTGGCAAGGAGAAAATCATTGTTCCTATAGAGAAATGGCAAAGCCCTATTATGGAAGGCGGTCAGCACATTTTCCGTGTGAATGCCCAGCGTTTGGGTTACGACGGTGAGGGTTACGTTACTGGTCAGAAGGGTACGCTTACGCTTATTCCGTATCATCTTTGGGATCACCGCGGAGCAGGCCAGATGAAGGTGTGGTTCCCTCAAGGAGTGAAAGAGATAGAGCTACGCAAGTAAGAGTACTACACCATTAAGAATGAAGATATGAACTATACGAATGACAATCGCGTCGTCATGACGCTGGATGCAGGAGGAACTAATTTCGTTTTCTCTGCCATCAGAGGAAATAAAGAAATTGTAGAGCCTGTGCGCATGCCGAGCGGAGCTCATGACTTAAACCTTTGTCTGCATAACCTTGAGGAAGGTTTCAGCAAGGTGAAGGCCATGCTTGAAGACGAGCCCGTAGCCATCAGTTTTGCTTTCCCGGGGCCGGCTGACTACGTGAATGGCGTGATTGGCGACCTGCCCAACTTGCCTGCTTTTCGCGGAGGCATTGCGTTGAAGCAATTCTTGGAGGAAAAGTTCAACATACCTGTATATATTAATAATGATGGAAACCTTTTCGCCTACGGCGAGGCTTTGGCTGGCACACTGCCCGTGCTGAACCGTAAGCTGGAAGCTTCCAGCAATCCGCAGCGCTATCGCAACCTGATTGGCATCACGCTGGGCACGGGCTTGGGTGCCGGCGTAGTGCTGAACGGCGAACTGCTGCTGGGCGACAATGGTTGCGGCGGCGATGTGTGGGTGTTCTGCGACAAGTATCATCCCGACATGATTGCCGAAGAAACCGTCAGCATTCATGCCGTGAAGCGCATGTACAAGGAACTCTCGGGCGAAGACCGACCCGAGTTGACGCCGAAGGATATTTGCGACATTGCCGATGGCAAACAGCAAGGCAATGCCGATGCTGCGCACGAAACGTGGAACCGCTTCGGTCGCGGACTGGGCCACGCTCTGTGTTTTGCTCTCACGTTGATTGATGGCGTAGTAGTGATAGGCGGCGGACTGACCGGGGCTAAGAAGCATTTCTTCCCCTCCATGCTTGACGAGATGAACGGCGAGCTTGGACGCATTGACGACACGAGCGTGCCCCATCTCCAGATGGACGTATACGACCTGACAGACGAGCAGCAGACGCAGGAATTCCTACGTACAGAAACGGCCACAGCCATAGTGCCTGCCAGCAAGACGGAAGTGACCTACTTCAAGCATAAGAAGACCGGCGTCGCAATCTCCACCATCGATACCAGCTTGCTTATCAACCTTGGTGCCTACAATTTTGCTCTCAACGAAATAGACAAACGCTGAAAGCAGACAATGTGGCAAAGATAACAGTAAAGGACACGCAGATAACAGTCATTAGTCAGAATGGAGAAGACTATACCCCCCTTACGACATGCTGAAGGCTATAGATGGTGAATTCTTCTTCTCTAACTGGCTACGCAACCGTAATATCATCGAGTTCCTTGGTATCTGAGAGCGATTGATAACCCCGAGTTTTAATTGTGCAGAATTCGACATAATTAAAAGTCAGGCAGGACTGAATCGTTTTCGTCTCAGTGCTAAAGAGTGGACAGAAAAGACCCATGCCATCGGTATTATCTCGAAGGCTGGACGTTATGGGGTACCTATGTCCACAAAGACATTGCCTTTGAATTTGCAATGTGGATTAGCCCTGAGTTCAAGGTCTATCTGATACGAGAGTTCCAACGGCTGAAAAATGAGGAGCAAAAGCAATTGGGTTGGACGGCGAAGCAAGAGCTGTCGAAGATTAACTATCGCATTCACTCGGATGCCATCAAGCAGAACCTTATCCCAGAAGAAGTGACAGCTCTTCCACAGGTTGAACTACCCGAAAGAGTGACATGCTACGCTTCATGTTCCTGCAGGTAGCAAAGCGGCATACGAGGAGGCTGGTTATTGGAAAAAGTTTACAATAGTTGATGACCTGACTGGAATATCTGCTATCAACGATAAGGATGAGGGCATTTCTTACGTATATGATCT
>JAFUHF010000020.1 GCA_017468985.1 Bacteroidaceae bacterium | reverse complement strand
TGTCCGCGACCGAATCATGGTTTTTACACGTGCTAATTGGCATGTCCGCGACCGAATCATGGTTTTTACACGTGCTAATTGGCATGTCCGCGACCGAATCATGGTTTTTACACGTGCTAATTGGCATGTCCGCGACCGAATCACGGTTTTTACACGTGCTAATTGATATGTCCGTGACGGAATCATGGTTTTTACATGTGTGTTTGAATCATTCATATCCGTTGAGTCTGATATACCTGCATCATTTTGTATCACTATGTCAAAGAAGCTCGCATAGCCTGCGACTTTAAGCTGGGTGGACACACCACAGACCTATGGTCATCAGTGTTTGCGTAGGTGCAGAGATACGCCAACCTCCTGCACCGCATGTTTTTAGTTTTCGGGCCTCACGCTGCAGGCACGCCCCATAGGGGAGTAGTCATTTTGGAGATTTGTGTTTTCAGAGGCTTCCGTCTTTAAGAGAAGACTTGCTGCCCTTATTAGAACTTACCGCTTTTGGTGTGTTTGGACAATTCAGTTTCTCCTTGAGTACCAAACAACGCGGCAGCGTTCTTACATGGCACGATGCCGATCCCCATTCGTTTTGGGAACCCGAGAGACGCTTCTCTCTAATGTATCACGGTGCAAAAGTAATACTTTTCTTTTATCCACAATATTTGGCAGGCATTTTTTTTGCAAACGTTGATGGCTGAAAATTTTACCTGCCACCATGAACTTTTAACACAGAATCATTTTTTGTGTCACTACGTGGCAAACTAATGTCGTTCCTTTGCATCATCATTCAATAGCGAACAAGATGAAAAAGAACATTAGTATTAAGCGTCAGTATGCTTTAGTGCCTGATTTCAGTCCAATGAGTCTGAAAGTCCTCCTTGTACAAGTGCTTCAACTCAAACGACGTATGCGACCCATCACCGTTTTCTATTCTCGCTTGGCAGGACAGCCATTGTCCACTGGCGATGTGCTGCGCATTATCCACGTGCAGTTGGTTACCATGGTTTTGCTACTGGTTCTGTCGGTTCATCCTTTGCTCACCCTTGTGGGCGTATCATGGCTGTGTCTGGCGCTTTGGCAGTGCCGTGGAATTTAGTTGGTGCGAATCAGAGTCGTAGGGTTATGGTGCCGTGTAGACGTAGTTGAACCTACCGCCAGGGGCAACGTCGCCGTTGACGTAGAAATCCATGATGTTTCCTTCGTCCTGCATGTTGTCGCTCCACTTAAACTCCATGTCGATGCTCCCCGTCAGCCCCACGACGTCTCGTGGAATGCGAAGCATCAAGCGGTTTCCGGTCACGTCGATGCGTGCCTCTCCACAGTCGCGCCACATCCACTTGTTCTGATAGCTCCGTTGCACGTATGCTCGGTGTCCTCGCGGCGACTTGTAGTTCACGATGTAGTCATAGCCCTGCCATCCCGTTTGCTTGTTGCGGTCGGTGTCGAGAAGCAACAGCATCCAGTTGTGGTCGCTCTGAGGAGTAAGCGTTTCGGCCGTTTCCACATAGAAATAGATGTACTCCCCATCACGTGCCACTCTTGACGAAACGATGTCGTTTCGCCCCGAAATGTTTACGTTGAGCAGCTGGCTCGGCCCTTCGGAATAGCGATGCATCGTGTTGCCTTTGTATGATGAATATATCGGCCTGACATCGTTCCACTTCTGCCACTGCGTCGGACGTATGGTTACGGGTTGCGACGGTTTGGGCTGCTCAGCCGTTCCCTTGAACTTACGCACGCGGTCTACGAGTTGCATGTAGTAGACATCGCCTTTGTCGCCCCACGAACTCACGGGTTCGATGTCGCGACTGTGATCCCAGTCAAATTCGTCAACGAATGAGAATGGATCGCCCGTCCACGGACTGTTGGCACGCGTGTATTTCCCTGCAATCCATTCGTTCCAGCCCGTGATGAACACGGCTTTGGGGTTCAGCTCGTAAGCACGGTCCCACTGTTCCTCGAAGTTCCATCCATACAGATAGCCGTCAGGGCGAGGGTCGAAACCATTCCGTTTGCTGAAGCTGCGCGTCTGTGCCCCGGGCTTGTTGAAGGCACTGCAATGGCCTTTTGTTTCGGGACACGCATTTTGCGCAACGCCTACGGTAACCAATTCGTAGGTCCCCCCTTCCACGGGAATATATCCGTGTTGCGGATAATTCTCAAGCCATCCCCACTGATTGGGGAAATTGGGATTTGGCCCGTCCACATAGTCAGGCTGTCCAGGACGGAACGTAAAGAACTGGCGTATGGCCTGGTCGGTGGGACTGTCTGAAAGGTTGTCAGGGTATGCCATGATGCATGGCTTCCCGTTCCACATATACCACAGTTCCCGGTATAGTCCCTTGCTGTAGAGCCGCTCGTACAGGTGGCGCAGCGACGTGAGCGACCAATCGCTGTAGCCGAATGGCAGCATGAAAGCAATCTTCGGTACTTTCACACCGTCTAATCGCGCTTTGTCCCACACTTCGAGCAAAGAGTCCGTACTGGCGTCCCATGTCATCGAACCATTCGTGCAGTCGAAGAAGACGGCATCCACCTTGGCATCGGCCAGCATCTCCGCATGCTTGCGGAGTACCCATTTGTCCGTAGTCTTATAGTAACCCAGCAACGGTTCGTCCCAGAAATAGTTACCCGTAGCCTTCTCGGTCCATGCCGGATGGTTGGCATCGAGCATCGCTTCCGGATAGCGCTGGCGAATTTCCGTATTGTTTTTCACCTCCGTGCCGGGAGCATCCTTGCGTTCGTGCCATGTCCAGTAGAACATCAGCACCTGCTTATCCTCTTTCTGCGCATCGTAGCTGCCCACTTTCCTGCCCAGCCCGTCGGTTGCAGCCCAGTAGTCGCTGCACACTTCCACCTGGCTCCAGGCACCGATGCTCATCAATCCAGCGGCCAGGATGATACCAATTCTTCTAATCTTTATGCTCATATTATTTTTTGTTGTTTTTATTTAAGTTTAATAGGCTTAATGAGTTATTGGGGCTGATGCTCATGAGGCCCGGAACGTTCCGCTTGAACCATTTGGTCAATGGTGCGGTCACTTGTCTTTAGGAACTTATGTGCGAAATAGTATGTGACATCGTAGATGCGACCCACTTCCTGGAAGGCTTTCAACGTTCGATAATTGTTGTCTTGCCGTAGAAAATCTGTATCTTCATCCATTGTTGATTAATGACTCGCTTTTGCCGACAAAGGTAGTCCTTTTTTTTTACGAGTGCCGTATTGTTTTAGCATTTATTCTAATATTGTTGTCCGCTAAAACTGTTCGGAAATAATCGAAAAAACGCGATGCAAGGGGCTAACAAAGCACGAGGCCGGATTCTCTAAAAGAACCCGGTCTCGGTGTTATAATGTCGTTCTATGATCAGAGCTGAGTCAGCTCGAAGTTACGCCAGAGCACCTTGATGTCGTTGCCATCGTGAATCTGGAGCATGATGCGGCCCGTGGTGTTGCCGATGAGCTCGTCCTCAATGTCGGACATAGGTTCGCCGTTGAGCCAAGTCTGAACATGGTTGCCTTCTACGCGCAGACGCAGGGTGTTCCAGTCACCTTCCTTCAGGATTTCTTCCTTCTCGTCGGGAATCTGCTGCAACCAACCACGTCCGTAAGATTCGTAGATGCCACCCGTATCGTTGCCCTTAGGAGCAACTTCACACTGCCATCCGTGAACCTTGTTGAAGCCTTCGATGAAGGAATGGAAGAACAGGCCGCTGTTGCCATTCGAAGCCTGCTTGAACTCCACGGTGAGGTCGAAGTCCTTGTAGTACTTGCGAGTGCAGAGGTAGCCATATTCCTTCTTGTCGCCATTCTCGGTTACGAGATTGCCTTCGTTGTCAACACTCCATTTGCCATCGCCGAAAGGTTCCCATCCCGTAAGGTCCTTACCGTTGAAGAGGCTCTCCACTTCGCCACCCTTGTGAGGAAGCGGACGGATCTTCACGTTCTTAAAGGAAGCTGGGTCGCCGTGGTCCTGCAAGCAGATCACGCCTTCGCTGGCCAGACCGTATTCAGGAGCGTGAGCCCACTTGCCACTGCCTTTCTTATCGAACCAGTCGTCGGTCCAGGCTTCGAATTCCAGAATCTTCTCACCATTGAGCCAATGCTCTACGTGACCATTGTCGAAGATGATGCGAGAGTTGTTCCACTGACCAACGGGGTTGACGTGCATCTTGCTGTAGTCGGGTAGGTGCATAGCGTAGTCAACACCCAGCTTCTGCCATTCTTCGAGTTTGTTGGGAGCATTTACTTCTTCCCAACCCTCGTTGTCGATGAGCTGATATTCCGGACCAGTTACGTAAGGCACTGCAAATACGGGATTTTCAACTACATGATACAGCATGCCGCTGTTGCCACCGTGAGTGAGCTTCCAGTCCCAAGAAAGCTCAAAGTTGGCAAACTTGCGCTTCGTTACGATATAGCCAGACTCGTCGGCTCCCTCGCCGCTTGCCTGAATCACGCCGTCGACGGCACGCCAGCCGTTCGAGAGAACGGTGTCGTTGAAATTGCGCCACTCGGAAAGGTCTTTGCCATTGAACAGCAATTCCCATCCATTTTCTTTCTCTGCCTTCGTCAGCGTGTTGTCTTTTGGCTGACAAGAGCAGAATACTCCACTAATTGCTACTGCTGCGAGTAGCATCCAATTAGTTCTTCTCATTTTGGATACCTTTATAATATTAATGTGATTGAATAGTCTTGACTGGTCATAAATGTTTGGCCGCGAACATTCGTCGTGCGAAATTAGTAATATCCTGCCATTTGAACAAATTTTGTTTTCTTATTTTGTTGAGAGTGCCGCAAATAACCCGTTTTTTGAAGAAAATGGAGTACTTTGCTTCAGATTCTGCGAAATTGGCTAATTTTGCAGCATGAAGAATCAGAGAATGAGATGGATTCTGCTATTGGTCTTGCTACTGATGAGGGTTACGGCCCTCAATGCGCAAGGGCTATGTGTGATGGATAAGAAGGGGAATCCCATTTCCGGAGTGGTGGTTCGCGGTGGAGGCATTACGTTGGGCTATTCCGACGCAATGGGCCGGTTGCCCGAATGTGGGCAGATCGATACACTTCATCTCAGCCATCTGGCGTTTCAGACTCAGACTATCATTTTAAGCCAACTGGCGACGGACAGAATAGAACTCGAACCGGCGGTGGTAAAGCTCAAGGAAGTACCTGTCAAGAAAAAGAAGATAGCCTGCGTGTACGTCCGTTTGTTCTACCGCGTGTATCTTACGGTGGAAAACGACATGGCTTTCTTTGACGAAGGTTTTGCCGACTATTTTCTCTATCCCGACAAGAAAAAGGAGCGCTCGCGCCTGATGGGAAACTTCAATGTGGCCCTGGCACCTTACCTTACGATGGCTGAGAGCATTCCTCCCAACATCGGCACGCTTCCCATGTTGCAGGCATTTCGTGACGACAGTACGTATCATTTCCTTCCGGCACAGGAAGGTTTGCAGCACATTCTGCTTCACGACTCCATTGTGGGTACGCTCAGCAAGGCCGACGGGCAATTGTTGCTCCATGTGGATCGGGCCAAGATCAATCTGCTTCGGAAAAACATTACCAGCAAGGCGCGCTGGAAGAACATCACCGATAGCAAGACACTCACGCTCTATACCGACAACGGTACGGATTACGTCTCTATGCGTGACTTTGTTTCCGAAACCAATCACTGGACTTCCACACTTCATAAGGAGGGCTATGAGTATTTGACGCGCTTCGTAATGGACGGTTATGCCGTGGAGCGTGACTATCTTACGTCTAAGGAAATGAAAAAGAAGTTGAAGGCCCAGCCATTGGCCAAATCGGAGAAGAAAATAGAGAAGTTGAGACAAGAGTTGGGCATTCCTGATTTGGACGGACAAGTGAAGCTCCAACTCGCTTGGCTAAAGCAGAGAGACCGTCAATCCATAAATAATCTTCAAAACTTCGTTCGCCCAAACTCCCGTCCGGCTCCCACGCAGCAGAATAACGAAGACTATCAGAATAGCATTGGAAGATGGATTGAGTGAAAAAGGACGAGTGAGTTAATTTATCGTTCACAATGTATAGTGCACAATTACTGTGCGCCCTTCCCAATGCCCAAGACCTCCGGTTCTGAACGCTCACCTCTCAATTTCCTCCATTGATAGTGATGAGAATGAGCGCTGTTATTTCTACAAAACGAGGTGATATTGAAGTTTTTTGAGGTTTTGCATTGGTGATTAAAATTAATTAGTTATATTTGCACCCCAAGAATATATGTATACAGACGATAATAGTCTGATTTAGGAAGTATAATATCAATCAATTTATATGTTTATGAGAAAGTTTACTTTAATGATGACGCTTGCATTGCTACTTGGCAGTGCGGCGTGGAACGTGGCTTCATCGCAAACTTATACCTACGATGAAGGTACGGGAGTGATCAAGTATCCGGACCAGATGACCGTTAATGCTGAGCAGAAGACGGCCGATGGAACGGGTGATGGTCAAGGTGTGGCTGCTCTGATCGACGGCGACCTGACTACTCACTTCCACAGTGCTTACAACTTGTCGAACGGAAGTATTCTTCCTGACGAGCCGCATTGGCTTCAGGTGAACATGGAGACCAATTTGCAGCAGATCATCTTCAAGTACAACGGCCGTAGTGGAAACTATCACGACTCTTGGGACGATGTGGACGTATACGTTACCAACACGCCCGAAGACGAAGACTCTTGGAAACTGGTGGCTGAACTGCGCGACCTGATTGATGGCAATCCTGCCGATGTGGAATTGGTTTCACCTATGATTGACTTCGGTGCGCCTTACCGTCACGTGCGTTTCGTGGTTCTCAAGTGTACTCAAGAGCGTACGTATGATTATGGAAATATTGTAAACGGAGAAGCCAATGACCATAAGTGGTACTTCTGGAATGCTACTGAATTCCAGATCTTCCCGGCCCGTCTGGTGGTTGACGAACATGCCAAGCTCGACCTTTTGGTGGCAGACGTGATTAAGGCTGCTTACAATTTTGAGGCAGGTACCAACCCCGGTCAGTATCCTGATGCAGTTGTTGAAGAATACGAGACAGCACTGGCTGAGGCAGAAACGTTGCTCGAAAACAAGGGTACCGATGCTCAGTATATTGCTGCAGGGGAGCGCATCAATGCAGCAGTAGAAGCTGCACTTGCTGCTCAGAATCCCTTCCGCGATGGTTACTACTACATCATCAGTGGTTACGATCAGTATGAGGCACAGCAGGGGGTAAGAAAGGCTATGTATGCCAGCGAAGACAGCTGGCTGAAGTGGCAGGACTTTAGCAGCAAGGATCCCTTCCAGCTCTTCAAGATTGAAAAGGTGGCTGAAGATGAAGATGGCGGCATAGGCTATTCCATCAAGAACGTTGGTACGCAGGAGTACATCAACTTCATTGATGCCACATCAGCGCACGTGCCCATGTCGAAAGAGCTGGTGACCAACCAGACCATTAAGCTCCTTCCCGGAATAAGCAATGCCGTGATTGCTAACTGGCAATATGCCGTTAACTATCATACCGAAAGCCATAGCAGTGGTGCCGGTAAGGAAGGCTACATTGTGCCTTGGGGCAGTGACAACGTAGGTCAGTCGCAGTGGAAGTTCATAGAAGAAACCGATCAGGACTTGATCGCTGCTTTGGAGATTGAAGGTCCTGCCAAGCGCGATGCTGCTATCATGCAAGGCGTGATAGACCGCGTTAATAAGGCCAGCAACTTGGTGAACGAATATCAAGATCTCATTACGAAGGTGGCCGATGAAATTGACGACGACTACGAAGAGAGCCAATATATTACCAATGCATGGCACAACGAAGGTCGCCTGAAGTACCTCATTGACAACAATACTGGTACGCACTTCTCGTCATCTTATTCTGCTTCGGCTCCGCTTGATGAATACCACAACTTGCAGGTAGACCTCAGAGAGGCTCAGCCCGGTATTCTCTTCAAGTTTACACCGCGTAACAGTTCTTATCTGGACTTCCCCACTGATTTGGTGATCTATGCCACCAACGATGAGGCACTGGGCATTGATGCCGGTAGTAGCGCTGAAGCATGGGTGAATGTTACGGAACTCACCAAGGGCTTCCCACAGGCTAATACGGAGACTTACACATCGCCGCGCATTATCTTCGATCAGCCTTATCGCTATGTTCGTTTCGAAGTGCGTGCTACGCGCTCAGGCCGTAAGAATACCACTACGGGTTATCCGTTCTATACGATGAGTGAATTCCATGTGTATAGCTCTGAGCCTACAGATCAGTCGCAGTATCAGCGCGTGGACGGCATGAGGGAGGCTTACGACAAACTCGAAGCTCTCATTCAGAAGGCACAGAACGACGTTTACGACACGCAGGAGAATCCTCGCGAAGCAAAGGTGAACCTGGCCGATACCACAGCTCTGCTTGAGGCTTATGCCGCAGTGGAAGCACTCTACATTGACCGCGATGCCCTTGACTCAAAATACGCAACACTGCGTACGGCAGCCAACAAACTGTATAACGAAGAAACCACCGATCAGCGCAAACTGATTACGGATGCTGATCAGCTCAACAGTAATGCTAAGGCTCCCAGCGAAGGAAGCTATGCTAACCTGCTTGACGACAGCAATACTACGATCTTCCATTCCTCTTGGACTGCAGAGGCCGTTGTAGACTATCATAACCTGCAAATCGACCTGCGCACCCGTCCACAGAAGGATCTGACTTACTTCTTTGCAGCACGCGGAAGCGGCAATCATGATACGCCGAACCATTTCGTGATTTATGGAACGAATGACGAGGAGTTGGGTGGCGATGTGCTCAGCATGAACGATCGCTGGACACAGGTGGATGACGTGAACTATGAAGATGACGCCGAAACCATCCCCAATACGAATGCTGCTACCTATACAGGTGAGATTCATGCCGATCAGGCTTATCGTTATTATCGTTTCGTAGTGCTTCACACTACAGACCAGGCCAGCGGCCGCGTTAACGGAACAACTCAGTATCCTTACTTCAACCTCGGTACATTCCAGATGTACATTCCGAAGGCAGCTGATGAGATTCCATACAACTATGACGCCTCTGTTAAGGAAGCTGCTGACAACCTGAAGCCCGTCCTGGACAAGGCTAATGAAGCTACTGCTCCTCACACCATCTGGCCAGACGACCTTGATGAACTGCAGGCCGCTTACGATGCATTGTTGGCTGTATCGACCAACACCTCAGACCTCGTAAGCACCTACAATACGATGAATACCTATGCTGAAAACACGCTCGTAGGAGGTGAAGTAGGTTATGCTGACAGTCAGTCAAGCGTAGACGCATTTACCAGCGCTGTTCAGCAGGCATACGAAAGCGTAGATGCTGATCGCCCAACACGCGAGCAGATCAATAATGCCATTGAGGCTATGAATGCCGCAAAGGCCGCATTGCTGGAACACATCAACAAGATTGAGCCCAACAAGTGGTATTACATCGTAAGTGCAAGCACCTTGGAATATTGTAAGGACAAGGCCATGTTCATGACCAGCACCAATGTTGGTTCTGAAGTGAACTTCGGTCAGCTCAACGAAAACGGTGAAGGTGAGTTCTACAATGATCCGTATGCTATGTGGCGTCTCGTTCCGGTAGAAGGCACGGACTACTATGCTATCCAGAACCTTGGTACTGCTCACTACTTCGGTCCGAGCCTTGGCCGTGGTACCAACTATCGTAACAAGGTGCAGAATACTCCGGATCCTTTCCGCGTAGACTACATTGGTCAGGGTCAGTTGCAGTTCGTTTCAATCAACGACAAGTATACGGTTGAAGACCAGCTCCATGCTCAGCAGGATGGTAGCGTGATCGTTCCTTGGCCAACAGGCATCAATGGTGCTTCTTGCTGGAGAGTGGAAGAAGTTCCCGAAGATCAAGATATCGCTATTCTGATTAAGCAAAACAGCATCCGTATTCAGACCCTGCCGTTCGACATCCCGGCTGGCAGAGACGGTTTGATGGAGCTCAATCCTGATGTGAAGGCATACTCCGTGAAGAGTGTAAGCTATGACGAAGAGAGTAATACTTCAACCGTAGAGCTCACCCTGAAGGATGACATCAAGGCCGGTGAACCGTTCGTGATGACCTTCGGTGATTACACGGCATACGACGAGGAAACCAGTGAATGGGACTACTTCTATTCATTTGCTCCCGAAAATGTCATTACTGAAGCTACTGAAGCCAATGGCCTCATTGGTACGCTCGACGGACTGACCATTGAGAAGAAGGGCTTAGGCTACATCGTAAACAGTGGCTTGCAGGCTACAGCCGATGCAGCTGTGAAGATTGACGGTCAGCGTGGTTACATTGATCCTTCTAAGGTGAAGACGCAAGATGGTGCAACCGACTTGGTTATTTCCTGCGAAGGTCTGCTCAGCGGACTGCGCATCGTGAAGGTGAACAGTGCTAAGGAACTGGTGGACGTTTACACCATCGATGGCAAACTCATCAAGAAGAACGTGAAGGCTACGGAGGCTCAGAAGGGTCTTGCTAAGGGCATTTACGTTATCGGTAAGGATAAGGTTGCCGTGAAGTAGGCTTTAAAAAGCTGTTCGTACATACATTCATTTGATGAGGCGGCTCCCATATTGGGAGCCGCCTTTCATTTGCTTCTATTTCTCATGTGCGTGAACGAGTAATGCGAATGTGGTAAGTGGGCTGGCGATGGCAATGGGCATCGGTCTGCTTAGAGGCTGGCGTTGAGGTAATGGCGCAGATGGTGATGAAAATGGGGCTTTTCCTCGAGAAGTGAGAAAGAAGAAAGCTCGGGTGCTGGAAGACCGCCATGGAAGGTCGTGTTGGCAATTTCTACATGGGCTTCATCCCAATGTCCAGCATGGATAAATGCTTGCAACACTTGCTGTCCGCCTTCTACGAGCAGAGAGGTGATTTGCATTTCGTATAAATGGTGGAGGAGAGCCTGAATGGGGTCTTCTCCTCTTTGTATCTGCATAAATTGGTAGGTTCCCAAGGCTTTCCGACAGGGATTGTCCTGATGGCCAACAATGAGGGTGGTGGCACTGCCATCGAAGATATGAAGTGATGGTTGCAGGCGTGCTTCCCTGTCGAGTATAATGCGTAGTGGCGTTCTGCCCGATTTGAACAATCGTGGATTGAGGCGCGGATTGTCGGTCTCGGCCGTATTCCGACCTACGAGAATGGCCTGATGCTCTGCCCTCAGACGGTGTACGTGGAGCAGGGTGTGGGGCGTGGACAGGAAAACGGCCTGCTCCGTAGGATGGGACGGAGCCATGAAACCATCGGACGATTGGGCCCACTTCAGCGTGATGTAAGGACGCTTTTTCAGGTGGAAGGTGAGAAATTTGCGGTTTAATTCACGGCAGGCCTGCTGCATGATGCCAACCTTTACTTCAATGCCTGCATCAAGCAGCATGCGAATACCCATGCCATTAACTTTAGAAAAGGGGTCTTGCATGCCTATGACCACCTTCTTGACCCCCTTCTCAATGATCAGACGAGCGCAGGGGGGCGTTTTGCCATAATGAGCGCAGGGCTCTAAACTTACGTATAGGGTTGACAGAGGAAGCAGTTCGGGCTGCTTCACTGAGGCAAAGGCACGTACTTCGGCATGGCCTTCGCCACAGCGTGCATGATAGCCTTCACCGATGATGCTGCCATTGCAGACTATCACGGCTCCTACCATGGGATTGGGCGCAGCACCGATGATGCCTTGGTGGGCCAGTTGCAGGCAGCGCTGCATCCACTTCTCGTCTTCACAGTGAATGGTCATAATGCAAAGGTAAGAAAAACATTCGGGATATGATTGCTCCTGCAACTCTGAATGTCTTAAAACGGCAGGGGTGGCAGGAATACTGAGCGTGATGGCTGTAGGTGTGAAGATTAAAGAGGCTTATACTTGATATTCCCAAATAATTGGCTTATCTTTGCAATACAAATACTACTACTCTTTTACGCTATGCTAAGACTTTTCAGAACCATGCTGCTGATGGTGGAGTGTGCAATCTTTTTGCCAATCCATGCTGATCAGGAAGATTCGCTCCGTGTGGGCTATGCCGGAGGTAATGCGCGTACCATCTCGGGAACCGTAGACAAGGTGACCGAAAACCGGATGAATAAAGGGCTGGTGAACAATTCGCTTGATGCTCTGAGTGGCCAGGCTGCCGGTGTGAGCATTACGAGTGGAACGAACACGAGTGCCATGTTGAGCTCCGTGAGAGTGAGAGGTACCACTTCGCTCACGGGAGGGAATAATCCCTTGGTGATCATTGACGGAGTGTCGTCAGACCTCACTACGCTAAGCAACATCTACCCAGCGGATATAGAGAGTTTTACTATTCTGAAGGATGCTTCGGAAACGGCTCAGTATGGTAGCCGGGGTGCATCGGGCGTGATAGAAGTGGCCACGAAGAAAGGTCGTGGCGGAGCTTTCAGCATCAGTTATGACAGCCACGTGGGCTTGGATGCTATCTATAAGAATCTGAAAATGCTCAGTGCTGATGCCTATCGGCAGGAGACGGCGGCGCGTGGAATGCAGATTGTGGACAATGGCTATGCCACTAATTTTCCAAACACCATAACGCGTACCGGTTTTGTGCAGAACCACCACATCGCCTTCGGCGGTGGCAATGAGGAGCAGAGTTACAGAGTTTCTTTGGGCATGATGCAGCACAATAGTGTCATTCAAACCATCGGTAATCGTAACTTTACGGCCAAGTTTGACGTGACACAGAAGGCTTTCGATCAATTGCTTACCGTGGATCTTGGCGTTTTTGGCTCGTTGCAGAAAGATAAATATATTTATGATGAGCAGAAACTGTTTTACTCCTCTGCTGCCTTCAATCCCACGTTTCGCAAAGGAATGAATGATGATGGTTCGTGGAATCAGTATGGAGATGCGAGTCAGATCAATCATCCCCAGTCACTGCTAAGCATTCTTGACCACGATGACAATGCCCATTTCAATACTCATTTGAAGGCTATGGCCCATTTGGCTCCCAGACTTACTCTCTCAGCTTTTGGCTCCTATTCATATAACGTGGTGAACCTTTCGCAGTTTATGCCTACCATTGTGTGGAGTCATGGGCAAATATATCGCGGCGAGAGCAAGGTAGAGGAACTGCTGGGCAACGTGTCGCTCAATTACAGGAAGGACTTTGGCGTGCATCATCTGGACGTTCTCGGCCTGGCCGAGGCTTCCAAGAGCACGTTGAAGGAGTTTCATACGCAGGTTTCTAACCTCACGACCAATGAATATGGCTACCATAATCTGTCGGCCGGTGCCGTGAGGCTATGGGAGGCCACGGGATCGGCATACGAAGATCCTCGGATGTCGTCCTTTCTTGGCAGAGTTAACTACGTGTTGATGGACAAGTATACGCTCACCCTGAATGCCCGAACCGACGGCAGTTCGAAGGTGGGACGCAACAATCGTTGGGGCTTCTTTCCATCAGGTTCTGCAGCATGGGTGATGAGCGACGAAGAATGGCTCAGACCGCTGACGTGGCTGAGTAATTTGAAGTTGCGCGCAGGCTACGGACTGTCGGGTAACATCGGAGCCATAGACAGCTATAACTCCCTGCAACTGATGCAACCCAACGGAGTGGTGTCTTCGGGCGGTATGCCCACAGTTACGCTGGGACTTGTGCGCAACGCCAATCCTGATCTGAAGTGGGAGGTGAAGCGTACCTTCAACATTGGAGCCGATGTGGGCTTACTGAATGATCGCATTGTGCTCAATGCCGACTTCTATACCTCCAAGACCAGCGACATGCTGTATCTTTACGAAGTGAGTGTACCTCCCTTTGCTTATGACCACCTGCTGGCCAATCTGGGCTCTATGCGTAACAGTGGGGTGGAGCTTGGTCTCGGAGCGTCGATCATTCAGAAGAAGCATATGGACCTCAACGTCAATCTGAACGTGGCCTTCCAGCGTAACAAGTTGCTTTCGCTCAGTGGGAATTATGGCGGAGAGCATCTGTCGGCACCAGAGTATACTGCGCTGGGTGGACTTAATGGAGCTGGTTTTCACGGAGGTTATAACAATATTGTATACCAAATTGTGGGACAGCCCTTGGGCGTGTTCTACCTGCCACACTGCACGGGCCTTACGCGAAATGGCGACGGTACATACAGTTATGCTTTGGCAGACCTTGATGGAGACGGTCAGGTGAATTTGGAAGATGGCGGCGACCGTTATGTGGCCGGACAAGCCACGCCAAAAATGCTGCTGGGGTCAAACATCAGTTTCCGCTACAAGAACTTTGACATCGCGTTACAGATGAACGGAGCCTTCGGACATAAGATCTACAATGGAACAGCCCTGACTTACATGAATATGGGTAGCCTACCTTATTATAATGTAATGAAAGAGGCACCACGCAGTAATATATCCGATCAAACGGCATCAGACTACTGGTTGGAGCGCGGCGATTATCTCAATTTGGACTACATTACTCTGGGCTGGAATGTTCCGCTTAAGCCTACAGTGCGCTACATCAGTAATCTACGCTTGAGTTTTTCTGTCAACAATCTGGCTACCATTACTTCCTACTCAGGGCTTACGCCCATGATTAATCACACCGTGGTATCGTCTACGCTCGGCATAGACGATAAGCGCACCTATCCTGTTTATCGTACGTTCTCCTTTGGTGTGAGCATTCAGTTTTAATTCTTAAAAATAAAAACGATGAAGAAAATCATTCCATTCCTCCTCGCTTTCATTTCCCTGACATCCTGTTCTGACTTTCTTGATGAATCGCCGCGCGACCAGATAGACGAGTCGCAGGTTTACACCTCGTCATCCCAACTCTATCTGAACACCGTGGCCACACTCTATAACTACATCGGAGGTTATTCGCAAAGCCAAGGATTGCAGGGAACCTACCGCGGTGTGTATGATTTAGAGACATTCACCACTGACGAAGCCATGATACCTACTCGGGGTGGTGATTGGTATGACGGTGGTTACTGGCAGAGCCTCTTTCTTCACACCTGGACCGCTAATGACGAGAGTCTGACCGACACGTGGAACTACCTGTATAAGGTTATTGTGCTCTCCAATCGCTCCCTTGAGAAGTTGCAGCAGTATACTTCGTTGGCCACTCCGCAGGAACTATTGGCATGGCAAGCAGAGGTGAGGGCAGTGCGCGCGCTTTACTATTATTATCTGCTTGA
The DNA here is from genome assembly GCA_017468985.1 of Bacteroidaceae bacterium. Lineage (GTDB taxonomy): Bacteria > Bacteroidota > Bacteroidia > Bacteroidales > Bacteroidaceae > UBA6382. The sequence goes on along the minus strand of JAFUHF010000020.1, from coordinate 49,238 downwards.
TCTGTTTGCTCGTGTACCCATTGTTACCAGCAGCACGGTGCCACTGAGTGCTGTTCAGCAGAGCAGACGCAGTGAAGTGTTCCGTTACGTTACGGATGAGCTGCAAGAGGTGTTGCCCTTGTTGCCCCTGAAGGCCAGCCAACAGTTAGGTGAGTATTACGGCCGCCTGACGCGTCCAGTGGCTTTCTTCCTGCTCTCGAAGTTGGCACTCAATGCTGAGGTTTATGCCGATGATGACTGGACTGACACGGTTTCACTATCTGGCGATAAAATATTCTTTAAAGTGGGAGAATCTCATCTCAATGCATGGCAGACCTGCTGGGCTTATGCAGACTCTTTAGAGGCATGCGGCTACGAGTTAGCGCAACATTTTGCTGACAACTTTGCCGTTTATAACGAAACGTCGTCAGAGAACATCTTTACCATACCTATGGATCCTGCTTCCTATACAAACCAGATGCAGAACCTCTTTCGGTCCTATCATTACGGTCATGCTTCTGCCTATGGATTTACGGCAGAGAACGGGAGCAGTGCAACGCTTGAGGCCTTAGAGACCTTTAGTTATGGTACAGACCAGCAAGACGCTCGTTTTGCCCAAACATACTATGCCGACCGCGTGACCGACCTTAATGGGCAACCCATCGTTTTGCAGAATGGCGATACCTTGCAATATTATCCTCTTGATGTGCAGCTCGTGCTTACGGGCCATCCCCATCAGGCTACGGCCGGAGCACGTATGAAGAAGTATGCCGTTGATCCTACAGCTACCAAGGATGGCAAGCTCATGAATAATGACATTGTGCTCTTTCGTTATGCTGATGTATTGTTGATGAAGAGCGAAGCTAAGGTGCGCAGCGGTGAGAGTGGTGATGTGGAGCTCAACTTGGTGCGCCAGCGTGCTGGCATGGAACCGCTTGCAGCCACACTCTCTACTCTACTTCGGGAACGCCAGTTGGAGTTGGCATGGGAGGGATGGCGTAGGCAGGATTTGGTGAGGTTTGGTCAGTATACGCGTGCGTATAGCGACAGACCACAGCTGACCGATGAAACTAATGGCTATACAACCGTGTTCCCCATACCACAAAACTTGGTGGCACCCACTGGTGCCTTTACGCAAAACCCAGGCTACTGATACCCGGGCGTAAATACAAAAAATTAAACCTGTAGGCTTAGGCCTGCAGGTTACAATCTCTTAAAGTTTGTTTTGAAACTTAATTAGCAGCGGGAGCTTCTTCAGCAGCAGCCTCGGCTTCTTCAACTACGTCCTCAACAACAGCTTCAGCGTCGATGGAGTCACCTTCTTCGGCAACAGCAACAATCTCTTCTTCTACTGCAGGAGCAGCTTCAGCCGGCTTATTACCACAAGAAGCGAAGCTCATTGCAGCAACAGCAACAAATGCCAATACTAACTTTTTCATTTTTTCCTACTTTTTAATGTTAAAACAATCAATTGCTTATAAAACTGGGTGCAAAGTTACGCACTTTTTCAAAAGTATGGAATGTTTTATGACGTTTTTTTTAGTTGTTTTTTTGTAACTTTAGTAGATTATTGATAAGTAGCGCATTACAAAAAGCGATAAATGATGCTTCTTGAAAATTTTTAACTATTTGAAAGATGGACATGTCATTCTTGGAACGATCCATAGATTTGCATTTAGCGGTCTATAGATGTTTAGGGAGGCTCAGGGGTATAGAACGAAAAACCAAAGAACCTTCTTTGCTTTTCGGTCAACTTGCACTAACTTTGCATCATGAACATGCCGGTTTCTGCCGATGAGGAACGTCTTTTAAGGGGTGAACGTCCCCTTTCGGGGCTTCGTGCGGCTTATTTTACATTAGGTTGTAAGCTCAACTTTGCCGAAACAGCCACGCTCAGTGACCGATTGGCACGCGAGGGTGTGGTCAGGGCAAAGAGTGGAGAAGTGGCTGACCTTTGCATAGTGAATACGTGCTCCGTGACAGAGACGTCTGACCATAAATGTCGCCAGACCATTCATAGAGCAGTGAGAAACCACCCTGGAGCTTACGTGGTGGTAACTGGCTGCTATGCGCAACTCTCGCCCAATGAAGTAGCAGCCATTGAAGGAGTGGGGGTCGTGGTAGGTATGGAGGACAAAGGACGTATAGTAGACCTGATCAAGGCTCATTTCGCTGCTGAAAGTGAAAATCAACCCTCTGTCCTGCCTGTTGCCATGAGCGAAATCCGTACCTTTGTGCCGTCTTGCTCGCGTGGTGAGCGCACGCGTTATTTCCTAAAGGTGCAGGACGGGTGTAACTACTTTTGCAGCTATTGTACCATCCCTTACGCCCGTGGCCGAAGCCGTAACGGAGCCATAGTCGATTTGGTAGCCCAGGCCCGTAAGGTGGCAGAGCGTGGTGGAAAGGAGATTGTCATCACTGGAGTTAACATTGGCGATTTCGGACGGTCCACTGGTGAAACTTTTATCGATCTGATTCGTGAACTCGACCAGGTGGACGGTATCAGCCGCTACCGCATTTCCTCCATAGAACCCAACCTGCTTACTCCGGAGGTGATAGACTTTTGCGCCTCCTCGCGCGCCTTCATGCCACACTTTCATATCCCTCTGCAAAGTGGGAGCGACGAAGTGTTACGTCTCATGCGCCGCAAATACGATACGTGCTTCTTTTCCGAACGGATCAGTTACGTCAGGCAGCAGATGCCCGACGCTTTCATAGGTGTGGATGTGATAGTGGGCACCCGTGGTGAGACCGATGAGTGCTTCGAGGAGAGTTTCCATTTCTGCGACAGCCTCGACGTGGCGCAGTTTCACGTGTTCAGCTACTCAGAGCGGCCGGGTACGGCTGCACTTCGCATACCTCACATGGTGCCCGAGCCTGTGAAGCACCAGAGAAGCCAGCGGCTCATCGCGCTCTCGGAACACAAGCGGCGCGCTTTCTATGCCCGATATGTGGGCACGGAGCGCATGGTGCTTTTAGAGCATGCCCGAAGAGGCGATGTCGTCCGTGGCTTTACGGACAACTATGTACGCGTGGAGCTTCCGGCTTTCCGCCATGCCGCAGGCGACAATCAGCTCTTGTGCGTGCATCTCGGTGGCTTCAATGCCGACGGATCGGCCCTTATTGGTAAAATCGTATGAACAATCAGGATAAAATCGTTTCGGTCGTCATTCTCAACTGGAATGGCTTGCACATGTTGCGCCGCTTCCTGCCTTCTGTGCTACGTTATAGTCCTGAAGCCCGGGTGATCGTAGCCGACAATGGGTCTACAGACGACTCCCTGCTCTGGCTTAAGTCTGTGGAAGGGGTGGAAGTGATGGCTTTCCCCCAGAACTACGGTTTTGCTGAGGGCTACAACCTTGCACTCTCTCAAGTCAGCACTCCCTATGCCCTGCTGCTCAACGATGATGTGCAGGTTACTGAAGGCTGGCTCTCTCCATTGCTCAACTTCATGGAGCTCCATCCTAATGTGGCTGCCTGCCAGCCCAAACTGCGATCGGAGCAGCGCCCTTCTCACTTTGAATATGCCGGTGCAGCCGGTGGTTTCATGGATCGATGGGGCTATCCCTACTGCCGAGGCCGTATGATGGATGCTGTGGAGGAGGATTACGGTCAATACGACTCGCCCGTCCCTGTTTTCTGGACCACAGGGGCTGCCATGCTGGTGCGCACGGCTGTTTACTTGCAGTGTGGCGGTCTCGATGCCCAGTTCTTCGCTCACATGGAGGAAATAGATCTCTGCTGGCGCTTGCGCAGCCGCGGCCATGAGCTGTGGTGCCTGCCCCAAAGCGTGGTCTACCATGTTGGAGGGGCTACACTCCCCAAAGGCAATCCGCGCAAGACTTTTCTCAACTTTAGAAACAATCTGCTTATGCTCTACAAGAATGTTCCGAACCCTCAACTGTGGCAGGTGATGGCCGTTCGGTTCTTCTTAGACTATGCGGCGGCCCTTCAGATGCTTCTTTCTGGTCGCTGGGGCGAGGCCAGGGCTGTGGTGAAGGCCCGTCGGGCTTTCTGGCAGATGAGGCCCGGCTATGCAGCTGTGCGTTGCGAAAATTTGCATCAGACCATCCTCCGTCAAATTCCTGAGCAGCGCGGCTCAAGCCTCTTGTGGGCCTACTACGTGAGGCGTATCAGGTGCTTCAGCCAGTGGAAGTGAGGTGCCGCCAAGCGTTCAAAAGTTTTTCCGTCATAATACTTTCAAAAGCCATTTACATCAACTGATTTATTAGATTAATGGAAACAGCACTCTATCTCATACCTGTTACGTTGGGTGCGGTGCCTCAGGACCAGGTGCTCCCGGACTATAATCGCACCATAATAAGCCAGATCAGTCATTTTATTGTGGAAGAAGAACGTACGGCGCGCCGGTTCTTGAAGGCCGCCATTCCTTCCATCGACATTAATGCCCTGACCTTCTATCCCATGGGCAAACACGCCGATGCAGCTCTCTTTCGGCAGTATCTTGCTCTCCTTCTCGAGGGACAGAGCATGGGAGTCATCTCTGAGGCAGGCTGTCCTGCCGTGGCAGATCCCGGGGCCGACATCGTTTCCATTGCACAAGGGCTACGGCTCAGGGTGATTCCCCTTGTGGGACCGTGTTCCATCCTTTTGGCACTCATGGCTTCGGGTATGAATGGGCAAAATTTTGCCTTTAACGGCTATCTGCCTTCTCACGAGAGTGATCGCGCAGCAGCTATCCGGCGGCTTGAGGCTCGTTCGCAGTCCGAAGGGCAGACACAAATCTTCATAGAGACTCCTTTTCGCAATGCGCAGATGTTAGAAACGCTGCTCTCGCAGCTCCATTCGTCTACGCGGCTCTGTATAGCCGCAGGCATCACGTGTCCGGAGGAATTCATCCGTACCATGACAGTGGCCGAGTGGCGCAAGACCTCTCTGCCGGAGTTACGCAAGGTGCCGGCGATCTTTCTCTTGAGTTCTTCCTTCCAAAGGCGACCGTCCAACAAGGGTCGCAGATAACGGTCCATGTGGGACTGCATGGGCATGTCTTCCTTTGCTTTTCCAGAGTCCTTAATTCTTCCATTCTGCATCTGAATCAAACAAGAACCGCTGTCAGTCGCGATGACTGACAGCGGTTCTTGTACTCGAAGCGGGACTTGAACCCGCACAACCCTTCCGGGTCAAGGGATTTTAAGTCCCTCGTGTCTACCGATTCCACCATTCGAGCTTCCATGGTGAGCGGAAAACGGGACTCGGACCCGCGACCCCGACCTTGGCAAGGTCGTGCTCTACCAACTGAGCTATTTCCGCATTTTGTGAGTGCAAAATTAATATAATTCTGTTGACCAAGCAAATTCTGGCCTTTGTTTTTTCAGCGATTGCTTACTACAACGGTATTCGAGCCGTTGTAAGTGATGTGGTAGCGTATGAGCTTGATGCCCTTTTCCCCACTTGCGATGATGCCCAGGTTGTTGAGGTCGTAGGTGCGCTTGCAGCGGCTGCACGAGGCTTGTCCAAACTCCTGAAGCGTGAGAGGTTTCGAGATGTTGTCGTCCTTATAACAATTGGGACACACACGGTCGAAGCACAACAGCGGCAGAGTGCCATCCGTCATGTCAGGCACGTTGCTCCGCCCTACGATGAGTCCACCAATCCAGATCACGGACTGGTAATAGTCTGGTGCGGTGAGCAAATCCTTTGCTTGCTCGTAAACGCCCTGGAAGTAGAGCGTAGTGCCCTGCTCGGTACCTTGGGCAAAGATGCTGCAATACTCCCCCGTGCCCGTAAGGGCTACGTAGAGGGGATGGGCAGTGATTACCTTGTCGTAGCGGAAGTAGGCTCGGTAGTTGGAGTATACATTTTCCACGTCATCGCGGCTACATGCAGTGGGCGCGAGCATCATGAGACTCAGCAGAATCAGGGGCAGGAGACGCTTCATTGTTTAAAGGGGTTGACCGGCGGAACTCAAGAGGCGTTCTTCGGCCTGCAGGGCGCGCTCAAAGTGGAACTGTTGCAGGATGTCGTCCATGTGGGCCTTGATTTCTTTGTTACACAGATGGCCGATGCTTCCCTCGTGGCTGTGATGGATGTTCTTGTCGGGATGGAAGTTCCCAGCCTCAATTTCCAGGCCAACCTGCTTGTAGGCATCGCGAAACGGTGTGCCGGAGAGCACGCGCTTGTTTACTTCTTCCACGCTGAACATCAGGTTATACCTGTCGTCGTCCAGAATGTGCTCATTTACCTCCATCTGGCGCACGATGTAGGCTGTCATGTCCAGACAATCGTTCAGTTCAGCGAAGGCAGGCAGGAAGACTTCCTTTATGATCTGCAGGTCGCGGAAGTAGCCGCTGGGCAGATTGTTCATCAAGAGCAGAATCTGCTGGGGCATGGCCTGAATCTTGTTACTCTTGGCGCGAATCAGCTCAAACACGTCTGGGTTCTTCTTGTGAGGCATGATGCTGCTTCCGGTGGTACACTCGGGAGGCAACTTCACGAAGCCGAAGTTCTGAGAGTTGTACAAGCAGGCGTCGTAGGCCATTTTGGCCAGTGTGCCGGCTATCGATGAGAGGGCGTAGCCCACGTTGCGTTCTGTTTTGCCCCTCCCCATTTGAGAATAAACCACGTTGTAGTTCAGCCCGTCAAAGCCCAAGAGTTCTGTGGTGAGTTGACGGCGTAACGGGAACGACGATCCGTATCCTGCGGCTGATCCAAGGGGATTCCGATTGGCCATTCTGTAGGCTGCGAGCAGAAAAAGCATGTCGTCAGTAATGCTCTCTGCATATGCACCAAACCAAAGGCCGAAACTGCTGGGCATTGCCACTTGCAGGTGGGTATATCCGGGCAGCAGCGCCTTGGCGTAGCGTTCACTCTGCTGCTGAAGCACCTCAAACAGGTCGTTTGCCTTTTCCACGATGATGCGGAGCTGGTCGCGAATGTAGAGCTTCAGGTCTACGAGCACCTGATCGTTGCGCGAACGTCCGCTGTGTATTTTCTTGCCCACGTCGCCCAACGAACGGGTGAGCATCAGCTCCACCTGTGAGTGTACATCTTCTACGTCATCCTCTATCCTGAAGTTTCCGTGCTTTATTTCGCTGTAGATATGGGCGAGTTCCGCTAACAGGGGCCTCAGTTCGTCCGACCGCAGCAAGCCGATGCTTTCCAGCATCGTAATGTGGGCCATCGAGCCCAGCACGTCGTATGGAGCCAGCAGAAGATCCATCTCTCTGTCTCGTCCAACGGTAAAACGGTCAATTTCTGCGTTGACCTCTACGCTTTTCTCCCAAAGTTTGTTGGCCATGATGATGAAAGGGGGTAGAATATATTAATAAGATATGGAGGCCAGCATGGTGGCCATCTTTTCCACGCCTTCTTGCAGCGGTTTGCTCACCATGCCGCGTATGAACATGTTCAGATCGGCCCTGAGCGTGATGCGCATCTTGCAGGCATCGTTTCCCGAGGGCAGCAGTTGCACCCACATGGTGGTGGCCACGGGTGTACCCTCTCCGGTGAGCTTGATGGTCTTGGGCTCTTCGCGTTCTGTGATGCGCAGGCTCACGTTGCCCAGTGGAGAACCGCCCACGGTCACCGTGTCGCGGTCAAACTCCAGTTGTTCCAGTCTTTCGCGCAGGTTGCCAAAGGCGTTCACCAGCTTACTTTCGCCTCCTTCTGCGGCCATTTGCTGCAAGCGTTCCTCCACGTTGGGTTCGCTGAGCTTGTCTTTGAGTGCCTGAAGGTTGTTCAGGTCGGATAACTTGTCGTATACCCTCTGTTGAGGGTAGGGTATGGTTTTTATGCTGCTTACAAAGTCTGTCTGACTCATGATGGTTTGATTATTGGTTCCAATGTGCGGGATCTTTGCGCCATTCGGCCAGCATGGGCAGATGGGCATCGTTGATGTAGCCTGATTTGAGGGCACGCTCTATCACGGCCTGGTAGTTCGTGAGTGTGACGAGCTTCACCTGAGCCTCCTGGAAGGCGTCCGTGGCTGTGGGGAAACCATAAGTATAGGCGGCCACCATGCCCAACACTTCTACGCCTGCTTTCCGCAGTGCTTCTACGGCTTTCAGGCTGCTGCCGCCGGTTGAAACGAGGTCTTCCACCACGACGGCCCGGCTTCCTTCGGGAATCTGGCCCTCAATGAGGTTCTCCATGCCGTGGTCCTTGGGTTTCGACCTTACGTAAACGAAGGGCAAGCCCAGCTCGTCGGCCACCAGCGCTCCTTGAGCGATGGCTCCCGTGGCCACACCGGCTATGAGCGTGGCAGAAGGGAAGTTCTCAGCTATGATGCGGCTATATTCTATCTTGATCAGGCTGCGAATGGAGGGATAGGAAAGCGTCTTGCGGTTGTCGCAGTAGAACGGGGATTTCCAGCCCGATGCCCACGTGAAGGGTTTCTCGGGCTGCACCTTAATGGCGTTAATCTCCAGCAGTTTTTCGGCAATCAGGGTTTCAACTTGGTTCATGATGAATGTAATTTTGATGTACTTGATGCAAAGTTACGATTTTTGGTGGATAGAGGGGTAGTGGAGGCCTTAGTTTTCCGCTTTTTGCATGCTGGGGTGGTGGAGCATGGGGCCAATGGATGGCCTGCAGCCTTCAGTAATGAGGTCAAGGGAATGCATTGCCAACTCGGGTTGCGGAATAGCGATGAACGAGAGGTGGTTTTTTCGACTTGGGGTGTTTATCGGCTCGGTGGGCTGTGCTTTTACCTTCGGAATGCACTAAATTTGCAGGTGCAAAATCCTTCGCAGGCTTATGTTGAAGTTTCTGAAGAACTGGACCCTTCCTTTTTCCATGCTCACGGGCACGGTGCTCTATTTGCTTTTTGCTTCCGTGCCGCAGCTCGATGCGGCTGCCTCGTTCTTCGATGGTTTTTTGCAAAAACTGCTTCCGGTGGTGATGTTCATGGTGCTGTTCACGAACTTCTGCAAGGCCGATTTCCATAAAATGCGTCTGTTGCGGTGGCACGTCGTGCTGTTTCTCTTGCAGTTAGTGCTCATGGCCTTGCTGCTCGTTCCTATGCTCTGGCTCCATCCTGAGGCGGAGCGCCTCGTGGTGATGGAAGCGGTGCTCATGTGTGTGATCTGCCCCTGCGCCGCCGCAGCTCCCGTGGTTGCGTCAAAGTTGGGGGGACAACTGGAAGCCATGACCACGTACTCCTGTCTGTCCAATCTTCTTACCGCCTTCATCATTCCGTCCGCCTTGCCTTTGGTCGATCTGTCTACTCACATCAGCTTCGGCGCGGCCTTTTTCTCCATTCTGCAGCGCGTGGTAATGGTGCTCATCGGCCCCATGTTGCTTGCCTACTTCGTAAAACACTGGTGCCACAGGCTTCATGCCTGGCTCCTCTCCATGGACGACTTGTCCTTCTATCTGTGGGCCTGCTGCCTGGCCATAGTAACGGGAACCACCCTTAAGCACATCCTTCACGCACAGACCACGGGGCCCGTCCTGCTCCTGATTGCTCTCAGTGCCCTGCTTTGCTGCCTCGTTCAGTTTGCATTGGGCCGTGCCTTGGGGCGCAGCATGGGGGTGCAGGTGGAGTGCGGACAGGGCCTGGGCCAGAAAAACACCGCCTTTGCCATCTGGATCGCTTCTGCCTATCTGAATCCTCTCTCTACGGTGGGCCCCGGCTGTTATATTCTGTGGCAAAACATTGTCAACAGCTGGCAGCTCTGGAAATATCGGCTGAAAGGAGAGCGCCGTGCGTAAGTCTTCGTCTTTGAGAGGCATTGTGCGCCTGAATGGCATACGTCTGAGCTGCGGCCACCGTCTGCTGCCGCCGCGCGGCTATCTGGGCATCACGCTTTTTGGCACGGTGTGGACGCGCGAACCTCGTCCGGCCATGCAGGCTTACCTGAAAACGCCGTCGGGCCAAGTGTTTCTCAATCACGAGCGCATACATCTGCTGCAAGCCCGTGCGCTGGGCTCCTGGGCAGCCTTCTATACCTTATATATATGGTATTGGCTCAAATTGTTCATGGTGACGGGCCGTTCGCGCATGGCTTACCGCACCCATCCCTTCGAACTGGAAGCCTATCTTCATCAACATGATTTCTCCTACGCCCATTCCCAGTGGAAGACCTATCGTTGGCCCAATGGCCGGCGCAAGGCCTACTATGCAGGGCTCGGTTCTGTACTTTAGGATACGAAAAACGGCTGTCCACCTCCCGATAGACAGCCGTTTTCTCTCTGGGGCCTTATTTCGATACGGAAATCTTTTCGCCGTTCACGATGTAGATGCCCTTAGGCAGTGGAATGTGCTTACTGCCACTCATGAGCTCGTTCCACAAGCATTGGCCGGCAGCATCGTAAACCTTTACTTCGATGGGCTGGTCGCTCACCACGCGCAGGCCGCCTCGTTCGGTGCTGATGGCCTTCTGCTTGCCGCTTCTCACGGCGTCTTTCACGCTGGTTTCACCATTGCCTTCCACAATTTCCATTGCCATTCGTTCCAGCTTGAACTCTCTGATGGGTGCCGACTGGTAGCCCGACATGACATAGATGATGCCGAGGCTTACGGGACCCTCCTTGTTGACCACGAACTCTATGCTGCCGTCACTGAGCGGTGCCTGAGCAATGGCCTGCTCTATGTTGACGATGTTGCAGAGGGTGTCACCGTCGGTGGCCACTATTTTGCTCGTTCCGGCATTGAAGCCACCGTTGTTCGGGTCGGCTACGGCCGTAAAGCGATACATACCGGTGGGGAGCGTGGGTGTTTGGTAGAGTATGTGGTTACTGATTTGCGAGGCAAAGTCGGTCCACTGCGTTTCTACCACCAGGTCGTAGTTCTTCTGGGTGTCCACATGGGCTCCCGTCACCACGTCACCGTCGCGCACCTCGTTTTTCAGCACCCACGCCGAGTTAGCCGTGCCGGTTTCCAGTTCAAGGAAGCGCGTGGGGTACTTAGGATGCACGGTCTTGCCTGTGTTGCGGAACGGGCGGCGATAATTCGTGAGGTAACGGGCTGAAACGTCGGTCTCGGCGTCTGCATTTTCAAAGTTTAGGGTGAATACGCCTATGGAGCGGCCCCAGGCATCGCCGTCAGGGCCAAATCCGGAGCGTACGCCGTGGTGTTTTCCGCTGGTCAGGTCTTGCGGCTGGCCTCCGGTCTGGTTGAAGTTGTAGTACAGGCGTAGTTTGTGGGAATTCTCGGCTTCTTCCACGTTGTCGATGGGTTGGTTGCAGTAACTCTTCACCAAGGTAGCACTGAGCTGTGCCTGCCAGATGCGCAATTCGTCAATGCTGGCGTGCATGCCCTTGGTGGCGGAGCCTATGGTGATGCCGGAACTGAAGTCGTAAGTGGCCAGGCCCATGCTCATCGTCGGAGCATTGAAGAGCTCACCGTCTCTGTAGAATGCCGTGCGTCCATTGTTGTAGGTGAGGGCATAGTGGTGCCAGCTGTTGGCAATGACGAAGCCGTCCGTGCTGGAGTTGCTCCGCTGGCCGCAGGTCAGGGTTATGTTGCCGTTTTCGTCGGTGGTCAGGGAGTAGTTTCCTCCGTTGTCGGACAGTGAGAAGGCTCCTTCAAGCTGCGTGGGATTCATCCACCAGTCGATGGTAAACTGTCTCACGCTCGAAGTGAAGGGATCGTCGAATTTGAGCAGGTATCCGTCGCCTCCAAAGTTGAGGCCGTTCTTTGAGTCGGCGTTTGCCACCACAAAACAGCGTGTCTGCGATGCTGTGCCCTTGCCTTCCGCGTTCGTGGCCGTGAGCTGCACGTTGTAGTAGCCCGGCTGAGTGGGGGTGTAAGAGCTATTCTGGGTGCGGATGCCTACATTTTTCTTTCCATTTGTGATCTGCCAGAACCATTCGGTGGGCTGGTAGCGCGAACGGTCGTTGAGATAGACCTTGTCACCCTTTACCACGGCATAGGGATGCACGTAGAAGTCTACGCTGGGGGCGGAATTGCTTACGGTAACGGTCTTGGTCACTGATTTGCTTCCGGCAGCATTAGTGGCTGTGAGGGTCACCTTATGCTCGCCCGTCTGGGTATAAGTGGCTCCGGCGTTTGTGCCGTGAACGGTCTCTACCTCGGCTCCGGGCATGCTCCATACGTAGGTGGCGGCTGTTGCCTTCGACGTATTGATGAAGCTGAAGTGGTCGCCGGCCGGAATGTTTTCAGCAGTAATGCTGAAGTCCACCTGCGGAGCCTCTACGGCCTCAATGTGAACGGTCTCGGTGTGTTCTGCGGTCTGTCCCTGCACGTCGGTAACCTTGAGCGTGTTGGGGTAGTCGCCTGCCTCGCTGAAAACGAAGGTGGGCTTCAGTACGTTGAGGTTTTCAATGCCTGCTGCAGGGGCGTTCCATGCCCATTCCTTGGTATTGACCAAGCTGCGCAGTGTGGGCTCTATGGCTTCACCGGCATAATAGCTGTTGGAACCCAGGAGGAAGTCTGCAGCCGGTTCCACGTTGGGGCGGAGGAATGAAGCCTCGGCCTTCCATTCGGCCTTGTTGTATTCGAGCAGTGTGGCATGGTGTCCGCGAGCATAATCCTTGATCAGGGTTCGACCATCGATGGTCAAGGTATTCATCTTATAGTATGCGAGCAGTGAAGGATAGGCCGATGGTTGTGCCAATTCGAGTCGCATGTTCTTATAGATGTCGAATGCACTCCTCGCCTCGCTCCAGATCCTTAGTTCGTCTATCTCGCAGTCCATCGGGTTGTTGTTGCTTCCAAAGATGAAGCTCTCCATAGCTGGCAGGCCGCTGTATTCTGTTGAAGTGAGTTGCTGTCGTCGCGACCCGTTGATGTAGAGGGTCATGGTGTTGTTGTTGACGGTCAGTGCCACATGCTGCCAAGAGTTGCGCTTGAGCATGACGGAGCTTCCGTCGGTTCTGTTTCCGGTGCTCGTGTTCCATCCGAAGGCATAGCCGCCCGAACTTGTGGCGTGCATCAGGAAGGTGCCCCATCCCGGCCCTATCTGCTGGTTGTAGTTGGTAAGGCTGTTGGGCTTGATCCAGAATTCTATGGTGGCCTTGCTTAAGGGCTGGGTAAACACGTTCGAAACATTGAAGCTGGCCCAGTTGAGATTCATTACCTGATTGTCACCTTCCTCGCTCTGCTGGTAGGCGGCCACTGAGTTGCTCTCAGAGGAGAGGATGGTGTTGTCGTCATCGCCATAAATGGCTTTCACGGAGTAGTGGGCCTCTTCGCCGGCCGGAACATTGAAGGTCAGCACGTCGGCCGGTACTTGTTTGAACTCACTTCCGTCGGCTAAAATGCTGTAGCCCTTCAGGGTGAGCGATGAGGGCAGCGGTGCCTGCCAGTTCAGCACGTTGCCGGTGAGCGTGAGGTTCATAGGCGGATAGATTTGCTCTCCGCCTACGATGACAGAGATCATGGTGGTCTGGCCGCCGCCTGGGATTTCAAGATTTTCTACCTTGAAAGGCAGCTCCACGCCCTTGCTCTGGCCTTCGTAGTCCATGAGCGAGCAGTTCACGATGTGGCCGGAGCTTTTTGAACCGCTTTGTGTGTATACAATAAAGAAGTACTTCAAAGGTTTGGTGCGGTCAAACGCCGAACTAAGGTCTGTCAGGTCATATCCGAACTCCATTGGCTCATAATGCATGCCGTCCACCCATCGTCCCAGCATGGGAACGGCCGCAGCATTGGCGTCCTTCGATCCTGCGTTCTTGAAATGGTCGAACTTGACTATTGCGTCAGGTTTCATGGCAGCTGTGTCGGCTGCAATGCCTGCTGCGAGACTGATGTCGCGCCGGTTATCATAATCCATGGTGATCTTCAGAGTGCGCAGCGGACGGTAGTTCTTCCGTGCAAAGATCACGTCAGGTTTCCAGGGGTCTTTGTCGCCTTTGTTGGTCACTCCTCCATATTTATATGGGCAGTAGATCCAGCCGCCGTTGTCCCAGCCGGAGCCCCACGAGTTGACGAGAATCCAGGCGCCTACTTCGTCTTTGTCCTTTTCGCCATAAACGCCGTTGCCGTCAAGGTCGAACTCCAGTCTGTCATCGTAGCCCACGAGGGTGAGGGCATGGTCCATGGATGCACCCCATGAAATAACGTAGGTCTTGCCTACGGCGCCGGCTTCACGGTTCGTGGGAGTGCTGGGCACGTATCCTTTCTTCATGTCAGAGGCCACAACAACGTAGCACGTGCCTCCGCCACTGAAATCTTCGTCGCCGCTGTGATTCCAGAGCCACTGTTTAACGGCCTCACGTCCTTCTTCGGTTGCAACGCTCATCGGAAAGCTTCCCGTCTTGGCCGCGCGGTTATGCATGGCGCTGTACCATCGGTCGTAACCCTGCATCCAGCCAAATTCATTGTTGTTCCAGTCCTGAAAACCGAACTTGGAGGAGTAAGTGCGTCCCGAGTAGGTCACCGCGTTGGGGTTGCCCACGTTGATGAGCATCTTTTCTTTACTCGAATTGAAGTTGGTGAAAAGCCAGTTGAAGAATACAGCATACTGATTCTCTTCATCGGCTCCGTCGGCATCCCGTAGAGCGTTCGTTTCGTACGTGAAGATGTAACCTACATACGATGATCCCATGCAGGAGGGTCCGTCCTGATTAAAGATGGGTGGGAAGTATTTCAGCGTGGCATTGTTCCAATGGTCGGGTCTCTGGCTTTCTGTTTTCTGGAGTGAGCGGAGGGAGTGACTGCTCTTTTTCCAGTTCATGAGCTGGTAGTCCGGATTGGCACCATACTTGTAGTCCGGCACTTCGTTTACCTTGTTCTGCCCGTGGAGGGTCACGGCGGCACTCAGCATCAGTGAGGCCAAAACCGACCATTTGCTTATTGCTCTGATCATCTTGCTTTTGATGTTAATGTGTTAATGCTTGCAAAGATACGAAATGTTGGCATAATCTGTCAACTGTCTGTCGTTATTTTTGCTTAAAGAGGGGTGGGGCTACTTGACGTAGGGATAGTTGCGGCGCGCTTCGGCCCTGTAGATGAGGTTGAAGTGCCACCACTCGGTGCGCAGGGGCTTGAATCCGGCCTGCATCATGGCTTTGCGCAGTATGCGGCGGTTGCTCACGGCTTCCTTGGAGAGCCTGCCCTGTCTGAGCAGCTCGTCTTCACGGTCGATGTGCGACAGGGAACTCATGTGGTCTACCTTCGTGCCCATGGCGAGGCTGTCGCCCTGCTCATTGCAGAGGGTGATGTCTACGGCCATGCCATAATTGTGCAGTCCGCCGCCGTTGGCAGGGTTGCTCACGTAATCTTGCACGGCGGTGCCCTTGACGGTGTTCCACATCTTTTGCTGAATGCTCATGGGGCGGCAGGCGTCGTAGATTTTGAGGCTCAGATGGGGGTGAGCGGCCTTGAGGTAGCGTTGGGCCTGGGCCAGGGCGCGTGCAGCCTTGGGGTGCAGGTATGCGCGATGCAAATCGGTGTAGAGCAGCTGGCCCGTGAAATTGTCGGTCCGGGCATACATGAGGCTCACCCTGATGGTGCTGTCTACGGTTGTGACGTCTACCATGCCCTGAGCCTCCATGCTGCGCTCGGTGGGGCTGAGCGGCTGGGCTGGAGCGGACGCGATCCCCATGGTCAGGGCGGCCATGAGGAGCAGAATCTGGAGTCTATGCATGTTTGGAGTTTTTCTTTGAGTCATTCCAGGCGGTGGCCCATAGCAGGAGCTGCGCGCCATAGTAGGGAACCATGATCCACCAGTGGGCGTCGGTCACGGGGGCCACAAACTTGTTCCACGCCAGGATGAAGTCTGATGCCACGAAGGCGGCGGCTCCAGCCCAGTAGCCGGTGCGGCCCGTGAGGCAGGCAGCAAGGAGCATGGTGCTGATCACGAGGCTGTAGAGCCCCACGCCCCAGAAGACGATGCTCTGTTCTACGCCTGGCAGCACGCGGACGGCCACCGTGAGGCACAGGGCCACGACCGCAGCGCCCGTGAGCAGGAGGGGCAGGCGGCGCGCAGGCCTGCGGAGGCGCAGGAAGTGAAGGATGTAGGCCACGTGGGCCAGCATGAAGGCTCCCATTTGGAGCAGAAAGTCGTGACGGGCTACCATCCAGTCGCCCACGGCGCTGAGCAGCAGTCCGCCCACCATCCACCAGGCCCGGGTTCCTTCCCTCAGGCAGTGCAGGGCCAGCGTGAGGGCCAGAAAGGCGGCCACGTAGGCTATTTTGGCTTCGGCCCGAAGGGGACTGAAGTAGAACGCGCACAAGCCGAGGGCCACCGCGAGGGCGGCGGCGAAGGTGCATTGTCGGGCGGAGAGGCTGTGCTTCATGGCGCAAAGGTACGACTTATTCTTTACTCTTCTGTGCTTCGGGGAAACGAAAATGGAGGCTCCATCGGCCCTGCTCAGCAGTTGAGAAACGGCGGACGAGGCTCCATCGGCCTTCTTCAGGGGATGAATGGGGAAGAATGGGGCTCTGTCGGGCCTTCTCATCGGCTTTGAAACGACGAACGAGGCTCCATTGGGCCTGCTCAGGGGTTGAGAAACGGCGAACGGGGCACGGTTGGGCCTTCTCGGCTTCCGGAAAGGGAGAAGGGAGGGGCGGTTCAGCCTTTCAGGGCGGCGGCGCGCCTGGTGCTACGATGGAGTATCACTCGGCAGCTGAGGTAGGCGGTGAGAAAATAGATGATGGTCTGTGCCCACAGGCCCAGCCACTCTGAACGCACCTGCGAGAGCGTGGCTCCCATGGTGTTGATGCGTACATAGCCATTGATTCCGAAAGTGGAGGGGAAGAGCCACGATACGCCCTTGAGAAACGGCGGAATGGCACTGGCGGGCCACGATATGCCAGAGATGAACAGCAAGGGTACGGAGGTCACAACGAACACCATGATGCTCATCTCGCGATGGCGCATCAGTATGGAGAGCGTCATGGCAAAGAAGATGCATGCCAGCACGTAGGGAAGGAGGAACAGCAGCAGGTCGGCTCCTCTGCCCAGCTGAGGAAGCTGGAACAGGTGGGGAACGACGCATGTCATGTAGGCAGAAGTGACGGCGTAGATGAGCAGGTAGGCCAGGGCCCGTCCCAGAATGATGTGGAAGGTGCCTCTGCTGCGGCGACTGGTGGCAATGAGCTCGCCATACTCCTGTTTCTCCTCAGCCGTGCCTCCAGCCATGCCGATGGCCAGCAGGAGGGTTTGCTGAATGATGAGAATCACGACGGCCGGTATGAGGAAGGAGGCAAAACCCTGCGTGGGATTGAAGAGGGTGACTTCCTCGTTCTTTACGGGATAGGCGGCTATCTGGTCTTCCTCGGCGGTGAACTTTGCGGCGCGCCGAATCTTGATGTCGCGGTTCATTTCAAGGGAAGCGTCGGTGGCGGCCAGGAGGATGCCCTTGTAGTAGAGCAGTCCGCCCATGTCGGCATACATGCCCACGTAGGCCTGACGTCCCTCAGCGAGTCGGGACGAGAAGTCGCCGGGCAGGAGCAGGTATCCAAAGGTGCGGCCTTCCCTGATGGCCTCCTGCGCATCGGCTTCGCTCTGTGCGGAGCTGACGACCTTGACCCACTGCGAGGCGTCCACCTTGCGGATGAACTCGCGCGAGAGGGCGCTGTGGTTTTGGTCTACCACGGTGATCGGTACCTCACGCATCAACTCCGTATTATATATTACGGTATAGAGCAGCGGATAGCCCAGCGGCACGAGCAGACAGAATATAAGCACTCCTGCATCATGGAAGATGATGTGGCTTTCGAGCTGCCAGATGTGCAGAGTGTCCTTCAGGCCTTGCCAGAGGCTGTGGAAGTGTGAAACGATCATGGGATGTAGTCTGTATGGATGAGTTCGCGCTTGAGCCTGAGTAAGAACAGCAGCGGAAGCAGCATGAAAGCGAAGAGGCCCAGGTAGCCTTCCCAAGCCGTGAGGAAAGAATGGCCGTCGAGGAGGCGTGCCACGTAAACCAGATAGTAATAACGGAGGGGGAAGAGGTGGCTGAGCGCCTTGATGGGGGCACTCATGGCGGCGTAGGGGAAGGACATGCCGCAGATGGAGAAGGAAACGACGCCCCACAGGCAGGTCAGGCTCAGCGCCATGCGGAGCGTGGGAACCAGGGCGAAGAACAGCAGTCCGAGGCCCTGGGCAGCGAGCACCATGCACAGGGTAAGGAACAAAACGGCCGGCATACCGCAATGACAGGGGTAGTCAAGGATGAGATAGAGGTAAACGTCGCAAGCCATGCCTATGACGAAGAACACCAGCGTATAGGGCAGGAGCTTGGCCGTGAGGGAGAGCAGTATGGAGTGGTTGCCGCGCTCCAGCCAGAAGCGCGCAGTGTTTTCCTTGACCTCGGAACCGACGACGTAGACCGTCATGATGGAAATGAGCAGCATGAGCACGCCGGGGAGGAGCAGGTTGGTGAGATAAATGGAGTAATTGAGGCTGGGGTTGAAGAGGGCGTGCGACTCAATGACGATGGGCTGGACGTAGCCCAGGACTTGGTCCTCCGTGGCCCCTCGGGCGCGGAGCTGCGAGCGTAGCGCGGCGCCCGAGATGAGCTCGGTGAGCTTGCGCATGTTGGAGTAGAGCAGCGAGCCCGGGATGAGATAGGTGTAGCTGGTGTAGTAGGAGAGTTTGGGCTGCCTGAAAGCCTGGAGATCCTCTGCGAAGTGGGCCGGAATGAGCAGAATACCGTAGACCTGGCCTTGCTGCAAGGCATCGCGTGCCTCGGAAAAGCTGGAGCACTCCAAGGGGGCGCCCACCTGCTGCATGGAAGCAAAGGTGCGAATGGCGTTGCGCGACGTGGCACTGCGGTCAAGGTCGACCACGGCTACGGGCAGCCTGGACGGAAGCCCTTCTTTCATCAACGAAGTGAAGAACAGCAGGCAAACGAGGGGTGCAACGATGATGCAATAGAAGTAGATGGGGCGTGAACACATGCGCAGCCACTCCCGACGGAACACCGTCAGGAAAGAGTGCAGGGAATCGTAGGGTCGGCGCATGGTCGGAGCTTTTGAGGATCAGCGGCGGAGTACCACAGTCATGCCCGGACGAAGTCCTTCCACGGGAACCTCCGGACGAGCCTTGACTTCGAAAGTCTTGAGGTCGTATTGCCCCGTGCTCTTGGTGGCCTTCCACGTGGCGTAGGTGCCAAGGTCCTTCAGGTAGTAGACCTTCATGCTGAACTCCTTATTATTGAGCGCAGGCACGAAGCCGGTGACTACAGCCCCCATGGAAAGGTCGCACAGCAGGTCTTCACGCACATTGAAGGTAATCCAGAGGTCGTCCAGCATGCTGACGTTCATAATGGGCGAGCCCTGACCCACGAGCTCTCCCAGTTTGGGAAAAATCTCGCTCACCTCGCCGTCGGCCGGTGCCGTGAGCACGGTTTCCTGCAAATAGGACTCCACCTCGCTCACTGCTCCCTGGGCCCTGGCCACCTGGGCCTGGGCGGCGGCCTTATCTTCGCGCTGTGCGCCGTTGAGGGCCATCTGGTACTGTGCTGCGGCGGCCTTTTCGGTGGCTATGGCAGCGTCGCGCTGGGCTGTGGCCTCGTCAAGGCGCTGTGCAGGAACCACGCCCTCGTCGTAGAGATGCTT
Organism: Bacteroidaceae bacterium; assembly: GCA_017468985.1. Classification (GTDB taxonomy): domain Bacteria; phylum Bacteroidota; class Bacteroidia; order Bacteroidales; family Bacteroidaceae; genus UBA6382. Next base: position 29,830 of record JAFUHF010000020.1, on the reverse strand, counting down.
GATGCGCGTAAAGGTTTTCTCGGCAATGGTGACACCGGCCTGCGACTTTTTCCAAAGTTCGAGGGCTGACTGTATCTGTTCCTGTCTGGTGCCGCGGCGAGCTTTGTCGCTCAGTGCCTGAGCGGCCTCTTCGGCGCTGCGGGCCTGATCGAGCTTGGCCCATACTTCCGGAGCGTCGAGGCGCACGAGCGTGTCGCCTGCGTGGACGGTCTGACCCTCCTGGACATAAAGCGCGTCAATGCGTCCGGGAACCTTGCCCGACACGCGATACTGAGAGACTTCCACCTGGCCCTGTATGGTTTCGGAGTCGTGACCCAGGGTGAAGTAGCCAATGAGCCCGACGGCTAAAATGACTATCGTGATGAAGATGATAGGCCGCAAAATCAGGCCTAACTCTGACTTGTTCTTTGCCATGAATGATTGGTTTGCTTGAAAAGGATGAACGATATGTGAACGGGATAATGAAACATTTCAGAACGGAGGAACGGGATTCGCTACTCGAAGCGGAGGCGTCCGGTAGACTTGCTGAGGTACAGGTAGGCGAGTTTTACCTCTATTTCAGCGTCGAGACGCTCGCTTCTGGCCTGCAGCCACGCCGTTTGGGCTTCGAGCATGTCGGAGGCAGGGATTACGCCCTCGTGGAATCCCACGTCGGCATAGTGAAGATTCTCGTCGGCCTTCTCCATGTTCTTGCGCGCCATGCGGAGCTTGTTTTGCGCCTCGTTGAGCTTGAACTGGGCCTGGTGGACCTGCAAGTCAATGCGCTCCTTAGCCTCAATGTAGGAGTGGCGCTGGCTTTCGGCCAGGGCCTGGGCGGCGCGGATGCGGTAACGGCTCTCGCCCCACCGCCAAATGGGCATCTGGAGGGCGATGCCTACGTTGATGTTGCCCTTGAACTTGTTTTCGAAGCCGTTGTAGACGTTTGGATTCATCACACTGTAGCCGCCCATGGCCATGAGGGACGGACGGAAGGAGCCACGAACGAGCTTCACGTTCTGTTCGGCCAGTTTGACAGACGTGGAAAGCATCTGGAGGTCTTGGCGGAGGGCAAAGGCCTGGGCGGTGTCGGCGGCAGAGAGGGTGATGTCTACCGGAAGCTCGTCGGAAGCCTCGTCGGAGAGGCGGATGGCGTCGCTGATGGGCAGACCACAGAGTTGGCAGAGTAGCATACGCGCCAGACTGAGTCCATCATTGACCTTGGTGAGGGTCATCTCGGCTTCGTTGAGCTTGACGTTGACGGTGAGGGTGCTGGCCTTGGTGGTGAGGCCCTCGGAGTACATCTTCGAGATGTCGTCGTTGAGCTTCTGGAGCATCTGGACGTAGGACTCGGCTAAGCGCTTCTTTCCAGAGAGCGAAACAATCTGCCAATAGGCCTGGTCAGTGCTGTAGATGACCTCAGAAAGGAGGTGCTGGCGTTGGGCACCGAGGAGCTGGGTGGTGAATCGGGTGATCTGATCGTAGGCCTTGATTCGTCCGCCCAGATAGATGGGCTGCGTAAGGGTGAGCGCTCCGGCGTAGACGTTGTAGGTGCTGGTCTGGAGGGCGTTTACGATATTCTGACCGGCCAGATTGAGTGTTGACACCATCGGCGTGCTCAGACTGGCCAGTAAGGGAGCCAGCTGGGGACTCTGCTGGGCCAACGCTTCGGCCGTCTGGGAAAGATCGGTGCTCGCATTAGTGCCCAAATGGGTCAGGCGGTTTTGCGTGTCCTTCGAGAGAAGGTGCGTGGAGCGCTGATTCCATACATAGGCTCCCGAGAGACCCACCTTAGGCAGGTAGGCGGTATGCGCGGCCTGCTGTTCATATTGCGCGGCGCTGAGGCGGTCTTGCGCAATGAGCAGTTGTTTGTTATTACGCATGGCGAGGGCCCGACAGCTGTCCAGGCTGAGCAACTGCTGGCCATGAGCAACTCCGACGGAGAGGAGCGCAATGGAAATAAGACAGAATTTCTTCATGAATAGGGCTCGATTATTCAGAATGGGGATGCAAAATTACACATTCAATCCTTACTTGATTTTCCAAAAACGCATGAAAATGAGCTCGGAAAGGGGAATAGAAGAAATTTGGACAATGATTTGGGAAATTTCGAAAAGAATGGCGCGCCTCACCATCTTCGAAAAACAGAAAAAGAGGTGCACGAGGCCACCGTATGATAGAAAAAGCCTAACTTTGCATGGAAGAAGGCCGATGAGGTGTCTGAAAGCGACGGCCGAGAGGGGAGCATCTCCCAAAATGACAGAAATAACCCAAAACGACAGACGATGAAGAAAGCTGTGGTGGAAATGGCAGTGGCAATGGGCTTGGGCGGACTTTCGGCCCGGGCTCAGATAGAACTGCAGACCCCCGAAGGAGGCCGGCAATACTATCGGATGGTGAGCGCCAAGGCTACGTTCAGGAACCAATGCTTGGAAGACAACAAGGGGAAGGCTGAGAACTCTGACGAATTTCGCATAGAACCCTACAACGAGCAGAGCGCGAGGCAACTCTGGGAGTTTATTCCCAACACAGACACTACGTCATACTATATACGCAACAAAGAAACGAAGCGCTACCTGGGAAAGAAGCCTGTGCTGATCAGTGAAACGTACTACTACGTGAAGGAGGCCTCTGCGAAGAGTCAGGCAGCGGCGTGGGAGGTGAGCACGGTGGGAAACGGGCAGCATCTGTTCAGTTACGTGGATGACTACGGCGTTGTGCGCTTCATGAATGCGGCAAACGTGAATATCACACCCGATCGCATCACCACGGCCATAAAGAACTCCCGTTTTACGGGGTTTGCGTGGTATCTGGTGAAGGAAGGCGAGGATCCGACGGGCATCCTGCCCCTGCAGGCAGAGTCGGACGTGAGTGTGGCAGTGGTAGGAAGGCAAATCATAGTGACGGGAACGGATCACTATGAACTCTATTCCATAGAGGGACGCCGGCAGACCCTCGCACGGGAACTCCAGCCCGGACTCTACATTGTGAGGGCCGGCGGACGGACTTTTAAACTGGAACTGAAATGATAACCGAGAAAACCCTCAGAAAAATGGCAACATTAGGAAAGACAATGCTCAAGGCGGCAGCGATTCTGGCCCTTGCAGCAACGATGGGCGGCAGTAGCGCACTGAGGGGCCAGGTGCTTACAACCGTGGCACAAAACGGTACCTTCTATAGTAACGCCATCATAGCCCAAGACGCACCCGACCCCTCCTGTATGAAAGCCGACGACGGCTTCTACTACCTCTACGCCACCGGTAGTCGCATCAATATATGGCGTTCGAAGAACATGGTCAACTGGTCTCGCATCGGCACAGCCTTCACCGACCAGGAACGCCCCACTTTCGTGAAGGGCGTAAACAGCTACTGGGCTCCCGACATCAATAGAATAGGCGATAAATACGTGCTTTACTTCGCTATGTCGAAATGGGGCGGCATTGACAGCTGTGGCGTAGGAGTCGCCGTCGCTGACAAACCCATGGGACCCTTCAAACCCGTAGGTGGCGACGGAAAACTCTTCACCAGTTACGAAATAGGGGTAACAAACAGCATTGATCCATTCTATATAGAGGATGACGGCCACAAGTACCTCTTTTGGGGCAGCTTTCATGGCATCTACGGCATAGAGCTCAGCGATGATGGACTGAGTATAAAGGAAGGAGCCAACAAGGTTAAGATTGCCGGTAGTGCCTACGAAGGTGCATATATATATAAAAAGGACGGCTATTACTACTTTTTTGGCTCGACAGGCTCGTGTTGCTCGGGTGCAAACAGTACATATCAGACGGTCATAGCACGCTCATCGAAACTTTTCGGTCCCTATTTGAATAAAGCAGGAGAGACCCTCTTGAATAACAAGCATGAAGTACTGATCAAAGGCAACGACTTCTGGGCTGGAACGGGTCATAATGCCGAACTGATAGAAGATAATGACGGCACGACATGGATACCTTATCACGCGTATAAGAAATCAGCCCCCGGAGTAGGACGAATGGTGCTGCTTGACAGGGTGGACTGGAAAAACGGCTGGCCAGTAGTGAAGGACACGAGTCCATCCAACCAATCGGCAAAGCCAAATCTTTAAAACGAGTATTGAACAGACCAAATATCAAGCAAAGAATGAATAAAAAAGACGTAAAGATCGCGTTGATGACGATGGTTATCGGCGTTTTATGCCTGAATGGCCCTTCGGCCCGGGCACAGAGAGTAGATTATGGCAATACGCCGCGTTATGCAAAGGCTAATTCCGAGCTCCCAGCCCCGAAGAAGGGTGAAAAGCGTGTGGTTTTGCTGGGAAACTCCATTACCGAGGGATGGGTGACGAAACATCCTGAATTCTTCCAGAAGTACGGTTATATTGGCAGGGGAATAAGCGGTCAAACATCGTATAACTTCCTGCTCCGCTTCCGCGAAGACGTCATCAAGCTCAAGCCCAGGCTTGTGGTGATCAACGTAGGCACCAATGACGTGGCAGAGAACTCGTGTGACTACAGTGAAGAGCTTACCTTTGGCCATCTTCAGTCTATGGTGGAGCTTGCAAGGGCCAATAAGATCAAGGTTATTCTTACTTCCGTGCTTCCGCACGCCGGTTTTGGCTGGAATAAGAAGATTACCGATGCTCCAGAGAAAATAGCATCGTTGAATGCCCGTATCAAGGCCTATGCAGCGGCTAACAAACTGCCATACGTGGATTATTTTTCTGCCATGGTGGACAGCGATAACAAAAGCATGAAGCCAGCATTGGCTACGGACAACCCTGGAGTGCATCCCAACAAGGCTGGTTATGAGGTGATGGAATCACTCCTCGTGCCCGTCATTGAAAAGACCCTTTAGAACGATGTCCATGGGGCGGCAGCCCATCCCATGAGGCGCGAAAATGAAAAACCGGTGGTGAAGCTTATTCACCACCGGTTTTATTTTATAAAAACATGAACGGGATTCTTAATCTGATGACTGTGTGAGCGGCTGCGTCAGTACATCCTTGATCAGGCGGAGGCTTTCGGGGTGCTCGCGAACAAAAGAATCAATATGGCGCACTCTTTTTTCGGCCAAAATCTCGTCAACGGCGATCAGGATGCCTGTTTCTTCTACTTTTCCGAATTCTTCGTTGATCGCAGTGCCAAAGAAGCGCATAGTCGGGCTTAAACTCATGTAAGCATTGACCAATGGGGGTATATTAAAGCCTAAATTGCGTACCTCGCTGTTCAGTATGCGGTAATCGGCCTTAAATGAGTCTTCTCGGAACAGCTTTTGAAGGAAATCGGGGTCTGTTTCGAGAGAAATGGGATGATTGGCCGTAACGAGCTTGTCAGGGTCGGGAAAATGTTTGCTCAGGAAGAAAAGAATCATGTCACGGGCCGTGCGGTTAAAGCTCGGGTACATGGTCATCTTTCCAAAGAAGTATTTTACATTCGGTTTGACTACGGTGAGTGCTCCCAGACCGTCCCACAGATTGTCCAGGGCAAAAAGGCTCTTAGCCGCCGTCTTCCGTGTGTTCTGGTATTCCAATGTAACGAACGATCGTCCCAGTTCTATGGTCTGTTTCATGTAGTCGCGCATAAATGCGTCACTGAAATGGAACATGTGGCTCGTGGCAAGTATGGGTTGCCCTTTCTGGTCAATCTCTACTTCGTCGCCGGGTAAATATCGGTATCCGCCAATGATCTCTTCGTCGTCTGGATTCCAAACGATGAGTTGCTTGTAGGGATGGTCGCAAATATCGAAGAAATCCAGGTCAACAGACTTTCCTGTACCGCCTCCGGCAACTCTGAATGCGATCTCGCGCAGGCGTCCGATCTCTTTCAGAACGTTAGGGGCGTTCTGCCATGTGACGATGTAAATTTCGTTATGACTCTTGTTCGTATGTCGCAGCTGTCGCTCGGGAGTGAGCTCCGATTTTAGCAGTTTACGATCAATAGGGTCAATAATCTTTTCCATTATATATTATAGTATGATGTGGCTGCGTGATTTGCGCTGTATTTTGTTCTTTCTTCTCTCTCTTTGGGATTTCTGAGCTTGTTTTTGGGTCTACGCGCTGTTCTGTTACAGCTGATATACGATGTCTTCAACGTATTGGGCCCACTGTGCGGCTGTTTTGGATCGGTCAAAGGTCTGCCATGGAATGGGTTTCCCGATTTTTATTTCAAATGACTTTCCTACGTTCTTGTACATCTCGTCAACCAGAAAAAGCATGGCAATGTTAAACTTGATGCCGAGCATTTTGCTGATATTTGCCAATCGATAGAAGAATGGGGAGTTTTCGCCGCTGAAATGGATGGGAATCACGTCGCGTTGGGTCTCAATACTCTTGCTGATGAATGTTTTCTTCCATGGTTCATCGTGAATTATGCCGTGATGCCGCCTTGAGCAAATGCCTGCGGGAAACATGAGTACCTGACTGTTCGACTGGAAAGTGCTTTCTACCAGTTTCGGGAAGTTTCGCCCTTGACTGCCGGTCTTGTTGATACCAATACCCACGGGGCGCAGTCCCGGAAGGTTCATCAGGATGTCATTAAGCAAATATCGGATATTGCCGTCGTAGTGTTCGCCAATCAGGGCTCCCAATGCTACTCCGTCACCTCCGCCTAACGGATGATTCGACACAAAAGTGTATAACCGCCCGTCGTTAGGGGGAAGATTCTCTTTTCCCACGATGGTGAGGTCCATCTTCAGATATTTCACGCACGATTTGAGCCATTCTACGCCGGTTTCGTCCTTATGAGCATTCAGAAAGCGGTTCACCTCTTTCTGGTGGACGGTTCGTTTGAGCCAGGAAACCACAAATTGTGGTATCCAGCGTGCCTTGCGGCCGGCCTTCTCGCGGATAATCCTGTCGATGTCGATAATCAGCTGTTTATCTTCCATTGTAGCTAATGTAAGCTACAAAATTACGAAGTTTTTGCGTAATACATACTACAGAGGTGCGGAAAAATGCCTTTTCTGCTTCAATTTGTCTTGCTCTTGAACTTTTTTCTTCTTTTCTTCTTCTGTCAGGCTTCCTTGTTTTCTTTCCTTCAATAAAACTAAAGCTCTCCATTGCATGATTATTACCAAAGTATTTTGTAATTTTGTCCCCATTGTTTATCATAATATTCAAAAATCATCAATAATCATGTTTGAAGGACAACCCAAAGGTCTTTATGCGTTGGCATTGGCCAACACGGGCGAGCGTTTTGGCTATTATACGATGCTCGCCGTCTTCGTTCTCTTCCTGAACGCCAATTTCGGTCTCTCCGCAGGGTGGGCCGGTGAGATTTACAGCGATTTTCTGATGTTAGTGTACTTCTTCCCTCTCGTTGGAGGCTTTATGGCCGACAAGTTCGGTTACGGCAAGATGGTAACCTACGGCATCATTATTATGTTCCTTGGCTATCTGCTATTATCGGTACCTTTGGGTGGTGACACTCCTGCGCTCATCGCCATGCTTGCCGCGCTGGTTTTTATAGGCTTCGGCACAGGCCTTTTCAAGGGAAATCTCCAAGTAATGGTCGGAAACCTTTACGATGACCCCAAATTGGCTGACAAACGCGACTCGGCATTTTCCATATTCTATATGGCCATCAATATTGGCGCTCTGTTTGCTCCCACTGCGGCCGTTAAAATCATGGAATGGGGTCAGACCCGTCTGGGAGTGAGCGTGGCCGATTCTTACCACTTCGCGTTTGCGGTGGCATGCGCTTCCTTGATTGTTTCCATTATCATCTTCTATGCTTTCCGTCATACTTTCCGTCATACGGAGGGTGGAAAGACGGCCAAAGCCGCTGCTGCGGTTCAAAAGGAAGAAACGCTTACTCCTCAGGAAACGAAAGCACGTGTTGTTGCTCTCTGCCTGGTGTTTGCGGTTGTCATCTTCTTCTGGATGGCTTTCCATCAGAATGGTTTGTCGCTCACGTGGTTTGCCGATGAGTTCACGGCCAAGTCGAGCGAAGGTTTGCAGGCTATGGCATTCGACGTGTGGAACCTGGTGCTTGTCATCTTCATTGTGTATGCCTTGTTCTCTCTCTTCCAGAGTAAAACGTCAAAAGGAAAAGCCATCTCCGCTGCCGTTATCGTGGTTTCTGTTGGTATTCTCATTTGGAAGTATACACAGCTTAGCGGAGCCGTTGCAGTCAGTGCTCCCATTTTTCAGCAATTCAATCCATTCTATGTAGTGGCACTTACGCCCGTGAGCTTGGCCATATTTGGCGCTCTGGCGCGCAAGGGCAAGGAGCCTTCAGCCCCTCGCAAGATTGCTTACGGCATGCTGGTGGCCGGTGTGGCCTTCTTTGTAATGATGTTTGCCTCGCAGGGTCTGCTCACGCCCAATGCTCAGAAGGCTATGGCCGAGGCTGGTTCCTATGGGCCCCTCGTGTCGCCTTATTGGCTCATTTCCACGTACCTTATCCTTACTTTCGGCGAACTTTTGCTCTCCCCTATGGGCATATCGTTCGTTTCCAAGGTGGCTCCTCCCAAGTTGAAGGGCACCATGATGGGCGGATGGTTTGTGGCCACAGCCATAGGCAATAAGCTCGTCGGAGTAGGCGGCTATCTGTGGGGCGACCTCCCCTTGTGGGCTGTTTGGAGCGTATTTATAGCTGTTTGCGTGGTGGCTGCTATCTTTATGTTTGCCATGATGAAGCGCTTAGAAAAAGTAGCACGATAAAGCCATTGTAGTTATAATAAATATCGGGTTATGAGAGGATGTCCGTTTGGGCATCCTCTTTCCTTTTTCTGTCAGAGGGCGATTGAGTGGTCTGATGGGGCGCCCATTGTATCCGAAGGGCTGGGCTGCGGTTTTAAAATGGCTTACTATGATGAGTGAAGGCTGAATGAAGCCTTTTTTCAGCCTTTCGGATTTGCGATTGGAGGGAATTGGGGTGTAAATTCGGCCTCATGTCTTTCGATTGGGCAGAATGGAGGCTTGATTTGGGCTTGATGTGGGGTGATTGGGCAGAATGGAGATGTTTTTCGGGTCTTCTGTCTTTCGATTGGGCAGAATGGAGGCTTGATTTGTGGTGAATGTGAAGCGATTGGGCAGAATTGGGGTGTTTTTCGGGTCTTCAGTCTTGCGATTAGGCAGAATGAAGCCTTTTTGGGGGATTCATGCCTTGTTTTGAGGCCGAAAATTGGTGGGTAGGGGCCTCCTGACGTCTCCTTTTTATTGATATACAAAGCCCGTAGACCATCTGCTGTTTGCTCTGCAATTTTTTTTCGAGAAAAAACGTCTCGCGCCCAAGGTTTAAACGGGAATAATTTTGTATTTTTGCTTCCTTAATAGAATGTATACCACATCAGGTATGGGAGAAGAGCTTAAAATCATCATCAGTGGCGGTGGCACGGGAGGTCACATCTTTCCTGCCATTTCAATAGCCAATGCCATAAAAGCAGAACGGCCCGACGCACAAATCTTGTTCGTGGGAGCCGAGGGAAGAATGGAAATGACCCGTGTTCCGACCGCAGGTTACGAAATAAAGGGCCTGCCCGTGAATGGTTTTGACCGCAAACGCGTATGGCGCAATGTGGGCATTCTGCTCAAGGCTGCCCAGAGCCGCCGGATGGCCAAACGCATAGTGCGCGAGTTCGGTCCGCAGGTGGCCGTGGGTGTGGGTGGCTATGCCAGCGGTCCCACGCTGAGCGCGTGCGAGTCAATGGGAATACCCTACGTGCTTCAAGAGCAGAATAGCTACGCCGGAGTTACCAACAAGCTGCTGGCGCGAAAGGCAGAACTCATCTGCGTAGCCTACGACGGCATGGAATGCTTCTTTCCTGCCCAGAAGATCATGATTACGGGCAATCCCGTGCGTCAGGAACTCTTGTCCACCAAGGTTTCGCGCGAATTGGCCATCAAGAGTTTCGGCCTCGATCCTTCCAGAAAGACCATTCTCATTATTGGCGGTAGCTTGGGAGCCCTGACCATCAACGAGAGCGTGTTGGGCCATCTGGACCTGATCCGGCAGTCCAACGTGCAGTTCATCTGGCAAACAGGAAAGTATTACAGCCAGCAAATACAGCAGGAGCTCCAGCAGAAGGGCCGTCCGGACAATTTGTGCGTGAGCGACTTCATCAGCGACATGGCCAAGGCCTACAGAGCTGCCGATTTGGTCATTTCGAGAGCCGGCGCGAGCAGCATCAGCGAACTTTGCCTCTTGGGCAAGCCTTCCATCCTTGTTCCGTCGCCCAATGTGGCCGAAGACCATCAGACCAAGAATGCCCTGGCCCTTGTGGAGAAAGACGCTGCCATCTACGTGAAGGACTCAGAGGCCAGGATGGCCTTGCTGTCCAAGGCGGTGAGCACCGTAAACGAGCCCGAACGCCTCGTGGCCCTCTCGCGCAACGTTCAGACCATGGCCCACGCCGATGCCGCCAAGGTGATAGCCAAAGAAGTGATCCGTCTGGCAGAGCGCCGGGCCGGTAGTCATAAATGAGACGAAAGTGGCCCTCACGGCCCATCAGCATCAGTAAGCAAGCGTAAAAACAATCGCTAAGGAGAAAGCAAGAAGCAAAAATGAAGCTTGAAGATATCAGTAACGTGTATTTTCTGGGTGCCGGCGGCATAGGAATGAGCGCCTTGGTGCGCTATTTCCTTAAAAAAGGCTGCCGCGTGGGCGGCTACGACCGCATGCCCTCCCATCTCACGGCTGCTTTGCAGCAGGAAGGGGCCAACATCCACTTCCAGGACAGCGAAACCAACATACCGTCCGTCTTTAAGGACAAAAACCATACCCTCGTGGTCTATACGCCGGCCATTCCGGTCGACAACCGCGAGTGGCTCTACTTCAAGGCCCAGGGTTACGAACTCCAGAAGCGCGCCGAAGTGTTGGGCACTCTGACTAAGGCCATGAAAGGCCTCTGTGTGGCCGGAACCCATGGCAAGACCACCACTTCTGCCATGACAGCCCATCTGCTTCACGAAAGTAGCGTGGGGTGCAACGCATTTCTCGGTGGCATATCCAACAATTACGGCACTAACTATCTGTTTAGCCCCACCAGTCCCTACGTAGTGATAGAAGCCGACGAATTTGACCGTTCCTTCCACCACTTGAGACCCTATGCCAGCGTGATTACAGCCACCGATCCCGACCATCTCGATATTTACGGCACGGCCGAGGCTTATATCGAGAGTTTCGAGCATTATTCGTCGCTCATCAGGCCCGAGGGCGCGCTGGTGATCCATTCAGGGCTGGCCATGACACCGCGCCTTCAGCAGGAGGTCCGCTGCTTCAGCTACGGGCGCTCCGAGGGTGACTTCCACGCTGAAAACGAGCGCATAGGAGGCGGAGCAATAGAGTTCGACCTCGTTTCGCCCTTTGGAAATATCAAGAACGTAGGGTTGGGCGTGCCTGTGAGCATCAACATCGAAAACGGCATTGCCGCCATGGCACTGGCACAGATAGCCGGCGCAAAGCCCGGCCATATAGCCCAGGCCATGGCCACATTCAAGGGAGTGGAGCGGCGTTTCGACTTTAAAATCATGACAGACCGTCTCGTGCTGCTCAGTGACTATGCCCATCACCCCATGGAGATCCGCAACTGCATCCTTTCGTTGCGCGAAGTCTTCAGAGGGCGTAAACTTACGGCTATTTTCCAGCCTCACCTTTATTCGCGCACCCGGGACTTCTACCAAGAGTTCGCCGAAAGCCTTTCGCTGCTCGACGAGGTTATTTTGACCGAAATCTACCCTGCTCGCGAGCTTCCCATCCCCGGGGTGGACAGCCAGCTTATCTACGACCACCTGAGCCCTGGCGTGGAGGCCCGGATCATAGAGAAAAAGGACGTACTCCAGATGGTGGAGAGCGAAACGTATGACGTGCTCATCATTCTGGGAGCTGGTGACTTGGATGATCAGGTTCCAGCCATGATCGAGATATTGAAGAAGAAACTCTAAAAGTAAGAATCGGATGAAGTCATTGTTGAAATTACTGGTAGGCATTGCGCTTTTGGCTTATCTTGTGGTGGCCGTGGCGCGATTCAGCAAAGGCGAGAATACGAACGCATGCCGGAGGGTGGAAATCGCTGTTTCTGACAGTTCGCGTGCGGCCTTTATTTCCGATGACGAGGTGAGAAGTCTTTTGGAGCAGAAGCATCTCTATCCAGAGGGAATTCCGATGAACCGTATCGACCTGAAAGAGATGGAACAGGCCTTGGAGGCCCATCAGTTCATCCTGCAAGCGCAGTGTTACAAGACAGCCGACAACGTGGTACATGTGAAAGTGTCGCAACGGCTTCCAGTGATGCGCATACTGAGTGACGAAGGCGGCGATTACTTCATTGACGCTCACGGCAAACCCCTGCGGAAGGTAAAATATCCGGCTGACGTCGTACTGGCCACCGGGGCCGTCAGCCGTCACTTTGCAGAGCACTCGCTGGCACCCATTGGGTGCTATTTGCAGCAAAATGAATTCTGGAACAACCAGATACTCCAGATTCACGTCCTGGCTGACTCTACGCTGGAGGTTATTCCGCGCGTTGGCAACCATATTGTGTATCTGGGCGAGGCGGTAGACGTAGAGCAGAAGCTGGGCAGGCTCAAGGTGTTCTACGAAGAAGCACTCAACAATGTAGGCTGGAATAAATACAGCAAGATAGACCTACAATTCAACAATCAGATAATCTGTACGAAAAAAGAATAGCAAAAAATATGGCAACAGAGGATTTATTTATTATTGCAATCGAACTGGGCTCGTCGAAAGTGACGGGAATATGCGGTAAGAAGCTGCCCGACGGCAGTATTCATGTAGAAGCAGTGGTTCAGGAACCCTCCTCCACCTTTATTCGGAATGGAATGATCTATAATATGGACAAATCCACGCAATGCGTGACATCCATCATTAAGCGTCTCCAGGAACAACTCAAAAGAACGGTTAAGCAGGTGTACGTAGGGTTTGGCGGACAGAGCATACACTCTCTGGCCAACGCCGTAGCCGAAAATTTTGCCGGTGAGGTGACCATCTCCAAGGAAACAGTGGACCGATTGCTTAAGGACAACCTCGATGCCGATACGGGAGACCGCGACATACTGGAAGTGGTTCCGCAGGAATACAACGTGGGTACCCAGAAGCAAACCGACCCTATTGGCGTGCTGAGTGACTATATAGAGGGCAACTTTTTGAACATCGTGGCCCGTCCCACACTCCGCTCCAACATTGACAGCTGCTTTGAAAAGGTGGGTATTCACGTAGTGGAAGACAAATTGGTACCCCTTACCGTGGCCGATGAGGTTTTGTCCGACACGGAGAAGCGCTCGGGTTGCGTGTTGGTAGACTTTGGCGCCGATACAACCACCGTTTCGGTCTATAAGGGCAATCTGTTGCGATTCATCAGCGTCATCCCATTGGGTAGCGCCCACATTACGCGCGACATCATGAGCCTGCAACTGGAGGAGAAGGATGCAGAGGAATTGAAGCTCGCCTATGGTGCCGTTGCCACCGAACTCACCGAAGAAGAGGCCAACGTAGTGATCTATACGCTGCCTGACGGTTCTACCATCAAGAAGCAAACCCTCCTTAACATCGTTCAAGCCCGAACAGAAGAAATACTCCAGAATGTGAAGGACCAAATCACCGATTCTGGCTATGGGCGCGACTCCTTAGTGGCAGGGGCGTGGCTGATCGGCGGCGGTGCCAGTCTGAAAGACCTTACAAAGGCGTTTACCGAGATAACGGGATTCGATAAGGTTCGCGTAGTGAAAAATTCACGCACTACGGTTCACTTTGCGAAGAATACAAACAAAAATTCCGATGGACAATTGCTCGGTGCCATCAGTTTGTTGGCAAAAGGCAATCAGATATGCACCAGTAGCGTAGTTCAAGAGCAAGTAGAGAGCAACATCTTTAGCGGAAACGATAATCAGTCCACTAATGTTGCCACACCGCCCACCGAAGAGCCCGAAAAAGAGCCCAAAAAGGAAGAAGAGGTAAAGGAGAAGAAGGTAAAGAAGGAAAAACCCAAGAAGGAAGGACCCTCCATCTTCAAAAAAGCCATGAACCGCCTGAAATCCATTTCCGAAGTCATCGTTGGCGAGGACGAATAACCCTTTACTCATCACATTTAAACCCCATTCATCGCTATGTCATTATTTGAACAAGTAAGTAAAGATATCATTGCCGCCATGAAGGCCCAGGACAAGGTGCGCTTGGAGGCATTGCGAAACATTAAGAAGTATTTCCTTGAGGCTAAGACCGCTCCGGGAGCAAATGACGAACTCCCTGACGCAGCAGCGCTGAAAATCCTTGCAAAACTCTCCAAGCAGGGCCGTGATGCCGCAGCACTCTATCGGGAGAAGGGACGCGACGATCTGGCAGCCCAGGAAGAAGGGCAAGCCAGCGTCATAGAGAACTATTTGCCTAAGCAGCTCTCGCTGGAGGAAGTAGAGGCCATAGTGAAAGGCATCATAGCCCAGACGGGCGCCGCTTCCATGAAGGATATGGGCAAGGTGATGGGCGTAGCCTCCAAACAGCTCGCCGGTCAGGCCGAAGGCAAGGTGATTTCGGAAGTAGTGAAGCGATTGTTAGCGTAAAGTTCCCTTATAATCATTAAAACAGTGCAGACGATGGACAACGACAATAAGACCATTTTGAATTTCAATTTTCCCCAGCAGAAACCTACCATCATAAAGGTGATCGGCGTAGGTGGCGGAGGCGGAAATGCCGTGAATCACATGTATAACCAGGGCATCCATGACGTTTCGTTCGTGGTTTGCAACACCGACCGACAGGCGCTCGACAGTTCGCCGGTTCCTTCCCATCTGCAGTTGGGCAAGGAAGGTCTTGGAGCAGGCAATAAGCCCGAACGGGCTCGTCAGGCAGCCGAAGAAAGTCTGGAAGACATCCGCGCCATGCTCAACGATGGCACAAAAATGGTGTTTATCACTGCCGGTATGGGCGGTGGCACTGGCACGGGTGCTGCTCCCATCATAGCACGTGAGGCAAAGGCCCTTGATATTCTTACGGTGGGCATCGTGACCATTCCCTTCCGTTTTGAAGGCAAAAAGAAGATCTTCCAAGCCCTCAATGGCTTGCTCGAAATGCAAAAACACGTAGACGCACTGCTCGTGATCAACAATGAGCGCCTGCGCGAAATCTACACCAACCTATCGGTGATCGATGCCTTTGCAAAAGCCGACGACACACTGAGCGTAGCGGCCAAAAGCATTGCAGAAATCATTACGCTGCGCGGTACGATGAATCTTGACTTCCGCGATGTGAGCATGGTGCTGAAGAATGGAGGCGTTGCCGTGATGAGTACCGCCTACGGGGAAGGCGAAGGCCGCGTGAGCAAGGCCATTGAGGATGCGCTCAACTCCCCATTGCTCAATCATAGCGACATTTACCGCTCCAGAAAGATTTTGGTCAATATCGCATTCTGTGCCGAGCAAGAGGGTGACTCGTTGATGATGGAAGAAATGAATGAGGTGCACGAGTTCATGAGCCGATTCAGCCAAAACGTGGAAGCCAAGTTTGGTTTGGGTACTGATGCCTCATTGGGAAAGAAAGTGAAGATCACGATTCTTGCCACAGGCTTCGGGCTCTACGAAGCCACGGCTGAGGTGGAAGGAGCAGACCAACTCTTCTCGCAAGATGGCATCGACACCGAGAAAGCAGAGAAAATCATCAATATTTCCGAACAACTCTACGGGCCAGAGAAAGGAAAATCCATAAAGAAGCGCTACAACATTTTCCGGTTCACCAAAGAAAGTTTGGATGACGACAACATCATTTCCATGGTGGTTACCACGCCTACTTATAAGCGCAACGGTGAAACCCTGAGGAGCATCAAAGCCCGTGTGCAGGAAAACAAGCCGGCTGCTACAGCCGCTGAACCTGAACCTGACGCTGAATCGGGAAAGATGACCATTACTTTCTGACAGATGGACTCCACGCTGTCAGGCTATACTCAAAAACGCTTTGCAGAACCCGTGAAGCGTTACTGCCAGACGCTCGATTTGCGCGATGATCCTACATTGATAGAAACCTATCGACAGCTTCACAGCCGAGAGGGTGTATGGCAGGAAACGTTGCAGGCCATAAGAGCGGTGGGCATTCTGGAGATGGAAATCTATCTGCTCGGAACGCGTTTGTTCATGATCGTGGAGGTGCCGTTAGACTTTAACTGGGACGAAGCCATGCAACGCATGGCCTCATTGCCCAAACAAAAGGAGTGGGAACAGCTTACGGGGCAGTATCAACAGGCAAAACCTGGCGCAACATCGGATCAGAAGTGGCAGTTAATGGAACGCATCTTTCATCTTTACGAAACATGAAGGAGCAGCACCTGTTGAAGAAGGACGGGGTGAGCTACGTGCTTCCCTTTCTGTTGGTAGTGAGCTGTTTTGCGCTTTGGGGATTTGCCAATGACATCACCAACCCCATGGTTAAGGCCTTCTCCAAAATCTTTCGGATGTCGGTAATGGAGGGAACACTCGTACAGGTGGCCTTTTATGGCGGATATTTCGTGATGGCCTTCCCTGCGGCACTCTTTATACGCCGATATTCCTACAAAGCAGGCGTACTCATGGGACTTGCGCTCTACGCAGCAGGTTGCTTCCTGTTCTTTCCTGCTCGCTTGTCAGGAAATTACTATCCGTTTCTTATCGCCTATTTCATTCTGACTTGCGGACTCTCTTTTTTAGAGACCAGCTGCAATCCGTTCGTGCTTTCCATGGGCGAGGAGTCTACCGCCACACGGCGTCTCAATCTTGCACAGTCATTTAACCCCATAGGCTCTCTGGGAGGCATGTTTGTGGCTATGATCTTCATACAGGCCAGGCTGTATCCGCTCTCTGCAGATGAACGCGCCCTACTGTCACCGTCGGAGTTTGAATCAATGAAAATGGCGGACCTCCACATCCTGATTCAGCCCTATCTGTTCATTGGAATCGTGATAGCCCTCATCTTTTTAGCCATACGTTTTCTGCCCATTCCCCGTCACCATGATGCAGAGGGGCGCGATGACTTGCGTTCTTCCTTTTGCAGGTTGCTGCGCATTCCGCGCTATCGTGAAGGCGTGGTGGCACAGTTCTTTTATGTGGGAGCACAGATTATGTGCTGGACATTCATCATACAGTATGGCACAAAAGTATTGATGCAACTGCATCCTGACATGTCGGAACAGGCAGCGGAGATTCTTTCGCAGCGTTACAACATTGTAGCCATGGTGCTTTTTTGTGTGAGTCGGTTTATTTGTACATTCCTGTTGCGCTATATAAGCGCAGGACGCCTGCTCACCTCCTTCGCCATTGCCGCAATAGGTTTACTTTTCGGGGTGATCTTTGGAAAAGGAATGATAGGACTTTATTGTTTGGTGGGCGTATCGGTATGTATGTCGCTCATGTTCCCTACTATCTATGGCGAGTCACTGCGAGGCCTGGGAAATGATGCCAAACTGGCTTCAGCCGGACTCATTATGTCCATTCTCGGCGGCAGCGTGCTTCCACCACTGCAAGCATGGATCATTGACCAGGAAAATTTTCTTGGTCTGTCGGGTGTAAGCGCCTCTTTTATTGTTCCGATGTTTTGCTTCCTGGTGATAGCCGTGTATGGTATGCGTACCATGCTTCGCAGCAGGATGAAGGCTGTGAGTTAACTTAGAATAATCAGAAATTTATCAATATCATGACACAATCCATTCAACGAAAACTCAACGACTCTGCCACTGCCCGTTGGGGCGCGCTTTTTGTGGTGGCCTTCACCATGATGGCGGCTTACTACGTGAACGACGTGATGGCCCCCCTGAAGAGTATGCTCGAAGGACAGCTGGGTTGGACCAGCGGCGAGTTTGGTACCTTTACGGGAGCCTATAGCTTCCTGAACGTATTCCTATTGATGCTCATTTGGGGCGGTTTAATCCTCGACCGCTTTGGCATTCGCTTCACTGGCATCCTGGCTACCCTGCTCATGGTGGGTGGTACGACGGCTGAATATCTGGCTATCACTACCTATGGTGGTACAAGTGAGCAAATCTTCGGAATGAAGTTTGACGTATTCCTGGCTTCGGCCGGTTACAGCGTTTTTGGCGTTGGAGCCGAGGTGGCAGGAATTACAGTGAGCAAAATTATCGCCAAATGGTTTGCCGGAAAGGAGCTTGCTCTTGCCATGGGCGTGCAGGTGGCTCTGGCGAGAATAGGATCGCAGGCCGCTTATGCCGCAGCCATACCCGTGGCGAAATCTTTTGGTTTGCCTATGCCACTCTTCATCGGCGGATGTCTGCTTGTGGGCGGAATGATCAGTTTCCTGGCCTTCGCATTCATGGATAGGAAGCTTGATCGACAGGTGAAGATTGACACTACGTCAGGCGATGATGAAAAATTCTCCTTTAGTGACGTGATGGCTGTGGTAAAGAATCCTGGCTTCTGGCTCATAGCCCTGCTTTGTGTGCTTTTTTACAGTTGCGTGTTCCCATTTCAGAAGTTTGCCACGGAATTAATGGTAACGAAGTATGGGGTGAATGAGGATTTGGCTGGAACATTTGCAGGACTGCCTGCCCTTGGGGCGCTTATCCTGACTCCTGTTTTTGGAGGCATGATAGACAAGAAGGGAAAGGCTGCCAGCATCATGATTTTCGGTTCGGCTATGCTCATCATGGTACATTTTGTATATTCTCTTCCCTTTATTCATGCTGCATGGGTAGCCATTGCCCTGATGATTGTTCTCGGTGTGGCCTTTTCACTGGTACCGAGCGCCATGTGGCCCAGCGTGGCTAAGATTTTCCCTGTAAAACAGCTTGGAACGGCCTATGCACTGATCTTCTTTATTCAAAATATAGGACTTTGGGGTATACCGGCGCTTATTGGCCACGTACTTGAGAAATATTGCATTGTGGGCACGCATGTGCAGAACGGATTGGAAGTTAATCAGTACAACTACACGTTGCCGATGATCATCTTTACATCCATCGCTGTATTGTCACTGCTTATAGGTTTTGCCTTGAAGGCAGCAGACCGCAAGTATAAGTACGGTTTGGAAGAGGCTAATCTGAAAAACTAATCAGGCCCAACGCCGAGGTCCCACTTGGGGCATAATTTAGCTGACAGCATTCAGTGGGTTCATGCAGGAAATAAAATCTCTGCAAACTACGGGATGCTGTCGGCGCAACGTTGCCCGTCGATGGCTGCTGAAACAATGCCGCCGGCATAGCCGGCCCCTTCGCCGCATGGGTAGAGTCCTTGGAGGCTGATATGTTCCAGTGTTTCAGGATGGCGGTTGATACGTACGGGTGATGATGTGCGTGTTTCCACGGCGAGCATCAATGCTTCTTGAGAAAGAAAGCCATGATAGCGCCTGCCAAAACTCAGAAAGCCTTCCTTCAGACGTTTTACGATGAATTCTGGCATCCAGAAGTGGAGTGGGGAGGCCACGATACCCGGCACATAAGAGGTGGAAGGCAACTGGGCACTTAATCGGTGGTTAACGAAGTCTGCCATGCGCTGGGCCGGGGCGGTTTGCCGTCGTCCTCCCTGTAGCCAACATTGCCGTTCAAGGGCTTCTTGAAGCGCCATCATGCGTAAAGGATGACCTTCGGTGACATAGTTCCCATAGCTTTCTGCATAGCACTCATCTTGCATGGCAATATCCATGGCGACCTTCAGTGAGGGCTCGTTAAGGTCTTCTGTCCGCGTTTCTACCACCATGCCGGAATTACTCCATCTGGCATTTCGTCCAGAGGGACTCATGCCATTGACAACCAACTGCTCAGGCCCTGATGCGGCAGGTATCACAAACCCACCCGGGCACATACAGAAGCTATAGACGCCGCGATCAGAGCATTGTGCGCTCATTCGGTATTCTGCGGCCGGAAGATAAGCACCACGACCGGCGGATTGATGATACATGATCTGGTCCACGACGTGTGCTTCATGTTCTAACCTCACTCCAATGGCTAATCCTTTGCTTTCAAAAGCAATTCCGCTTCGGTGGAGCATGCGGTAGACGTCACGGGCAGAGTGGCCGGTGGCTAAGATGACAGGCCCACGGTATTCTTTGCCGTTGGTGCAGCCTACACCCTCAACTTTACCCTGACAATTGACGAGAATCTGGTTGACACAGGAGTTGAAATGCACCTCACCGCCGCATTTGAGAATAGTGAGGCGTATGTTTTCGATGACTTTTGGCAGTCGGTCGGTTCCGATATGGGGATGAACGTCAGAAAGAATGGATACATCGGCCCCATGCTGGCAAAATACGGAAAGCACTTGGTCTACGTTACCACGCTTCGTACTGCGAGTGAAAAGCTTGCCGTCAGAGAAAGCTCCTGCTCCCCCTTCACCAAAAGCGTAGTTGCTTTCGCTGTTCACCACATGCTCGGTAGAGATAAGCGCAATGTCTTTGCGTCGCTGATGAACGTCGGAACCTCTTTCTAAAAGGATGGGCCTGCGACCGCGTTCTATGAGGCGTAAGGCTGCAAATAGACCGGCCGGACCAGCTCCCACGATGACAACAGGATTGCCTTCGTTGACATTAGGATAGACCGTGGGGAGAAATGCAGGCTCTTGAGGTTCCTCGTCAATGAAGACTCTGAGCAAAAGATTGATGAAAATGGTGCGCTGGCGTGCGTCAATGCTTTTGCGGAGCGTGCGCAGTGAGCAGATGCGATGCTGTTGGATGCCCAATTCCTGTGAAACTCTCTCAATGAGCAAATGATGCCGGGCTGCTGTCTGCGGCGAAAGGCGAAGAGCAAGTTCTTTAATCATTCGTGGTATGTATAAGCCTTGAGGGTGGGAAGAAAGAGCAATTCTGAAAGCAATTGTTCAACTGAACAGCTGTCGAAGAGCTTCTTCCACTTTTTTTACGGGTATGATTTCAATGTGATGGTGGCGATGGTCTACGTTTTTCATGCTTGTTTCGGGTACGAAAATGCGTTTGAATCCCAAGCGCTCGGCCTCACTGATGCGTTGGCCAATACGTGTTACGGGACGCACTTCGCCACTGAGTCCTACCTCGCCGGCCATGCACGTGGCATCAAGAACGCCGACGTCATAGTTACTCGAAAGAATGGATACCATTACGCTGAGGTCGATAGCTGGATCTGAAACGCGCAGTCCGCCTGCAATGTTGAGGAATACGTCCTTTTGGGCCAATTTGAAGCCCACTCTTTTTTCCAGTACGGCCAGAAGCATGTTAAGTCGCCTCAGGTCGAAGCCCGTGGCCGAGCGCTGGGGGGTGCCGTAGGCTGCAGTACTTACCAGAGCCTGAGTTTCGATAAGGAATGGGCGAGCCCCCTCAATGGCAGAAGCTACAGCTACACCGCTCAGTCCTTCGTTTTCTTTGGTAAGCAGCATTTCGGACGGATTACTGACAGCGCGCAGTCCGCCACCCATCATTTCGTAAATACCTAACTCTGCCGTGCTTCCGAATCGGTTTTTCAGAGTCCGGAGCACCCGATAGAGGTATTGCCTATCACCTTCAAACTGTAAAACAGTGTCAACAATGTGTTCCAGCACCTTAGGACCGGCTAAAGTTCCGTCTTTTGTAATGTGTCCAATGAGAATAATAGGTATTTCCCACTCTTTGCTGAGACGCAACAGCTGAGTGGCGCAGGCGCGCACCTGCGACATACTGCCTGGAAGCGATTCTGCTTCTGCAGTTCCAATGGTCTGAACGGAGTCAATCACCATTAACTCTGGTCTTGCGGCACGTGCCTCTTCGCAGATCTTCTCTAACGAGGTTTCACAGAGTATGAGCAGGTCCTCAGAGGGATTATACCCAAAACCTTCGGCTAAACGGTTGGCGCGAAGTTTGAGTTGATGCTCGCTTTCTTCTCCACTAACATAGAGCGTGCGTTTCTTGAGACGCATGATGGTCTGTAGGATGAGCGTGGACTTTCCGATGCCGGGCTCTCCGCCTAAAAGGATCAAGCTACCAGGTACAATGCCACCGCCGAGAACGCGATTAAGTTCGTTATCACACGTATCAATGCGAGGCTTCTCGGTAATCTCGATGGTGTTAAGAGGTTTTGCGTGTAAAGAGGACGAAGAGCCTCCTCCGATAGACAAGATGGGAGATGGAGCGCTGATATGGAGTTCCTTGAAGGAATTCCATGCCCCACAAGACGGACACTTTCCGATCCATTTGGGCGACTCCTGCCCACATTGGTCACATACGTAGACGGTTTTACTCTTAGCCATGCTGAAGAGGATTTATTCAACGATGCCTTCTTCGAGTTCCCATCCCATAATGGCTGCAACGCGCGGAATGAGCGTCATGGCAATCTTACGTTGGCCCTGATAGTTGGGGTGGTAGGCTGCGCCAAGATCTCTTTCAGGGGTAACAATGCCTGGCATAGGTTCAGTCATGTATACATGGTTCAGATTCTTGATATGGTTGCGCAAAGTATCAAGGGAAGTCTTTAGCGGAGCACCACACGAATGAGGAATGATGCAGAGAATAGGCACCTCGCCGTAATGTTTGCGCACCTGTTTGATAAGTTTGAGGTATTGCGAGGTGTAGAGCTCAGGCGTGGGACCTGTTCCGGGAGAATAGTCGTTGGTCCCAAGGTTAATGGTCACAAGATCGGGCCTGTAGGCCTTGAATTTATAGGGCTCTTGGCTGAAATCATCGAAAATCTGGAGATATCGGTCTACCATATTGGCTTTGGAGAGCTGAACGCTGTCGCCGTAGTTGCGCGACATTCCTCTTCCCGAGTGAGCTATCAGGACATAGTCGGCATTGAAGTATTTTGCGATGATACAACCGTAGGCCTGATTGCAGTTTTCGGTTTCAGCCTGAAAATGGTCGGTGGCATTCTTTGATTCTGTCCCGAATCCGCAGGTGTAGGAATCACCGATGCACTCAATGAGGCGTGGCTTTCGCGCTACGGGGCGGAGCGTACCGTCTTCGCTGATGAGAAGGGCATGAATCGTGGTGCAACCTTGATTACCTTCGGTACATTTCTGTAACCGTAGGCGGTGAGTGCCTGGAGAAAGGCCTTCAGCCAGCTGTATGGTGGTGGGAGTAGGGCTGCTCACCTGAAACTTGCGTATCAGTTTGCTATCAATGAAGAGGTTGAAATAGTCATTTCGCGTATCGGAGATGACTATTGCTATGGATCCGCCGGTAAAGTCGGTCTGAAGGTAAGTGCCGCTCCAATCGAATTTCACGCTTCCGTCTTTCTCTGCAAGGGTGCGCCCGGTGTAGGAGATGTTAGGATTATTTCCAACGATTCTGAGGTGGGCTCCGGCGGTAATGCACGCTACTGTAAAGAAAGTTAAGAGAATGGACTTCTTCATAAGGATTTTGGGATAGGGGTTATCTAAAATAAATGATGTTGGGGATGCGTCGTTCTCCCTGGTGGTCAAACTTTCGGTTGTCGCAGGGGTAGTTAATGATGTTTCCATCAAGATAGAGCATTGTAGATCCGCCTCCGTCAAGGTTTAGGGCCGTTCTGCCGCCGAGAACCTTGATAAGGTGGGCCAGTTCGGGGATGTTCATGCCGATGGCGTGCTCGCGCGAACGTCCGTCAACGGTGATGAGAAGTACCTTTCCCTTATCGGTGATGGCTATGGCACTACGCGGATGTTTGGTATTGATAAAGCCTTCCTGACAAGAGCTCCAATTAGCATATTTCCCTCCAAGAAGCATCAATGGACCAGAAGCCAAAACGGTTCCGACCTTTTTCTTGTATCCACGTTCTATCTGTCGTGTCCAGGGCACAATATGCAGCTTGCCTTTTCGCGTAATGACGGCCCCCGTAACGCGAAGGTCGAATTCGTAAGCCTCGGTAGAGTCGATAACGGCCTTATCTACCTTGAGGAAGCAAGCAGAATTGCCGGCGCGCATGTTAAAGTAAGAACCATTGATGGCAGCCACGGCTTTATATTCCCTTGCAAGTTCGGAGATGCGCTTCATCTGTCTGGAGATGCCAATGCCGGCACGGCGTTTTTCCTTAGGATTGATTTCCACGATGCTTACGCTTTGTGGTCCACCGTAAAGGGAACAGAAAAGGGCACTGCGGCCCACGATGCCTTTACCTACATTCTTGTATTCCCATTTAGCGGACAAAATGGCGAGCGAAACGGCCTGCCCCTGAGCCTTCAGACCTTGAACTCGGAGGAAAAGAAGCAGGAAAACGGCCCATAAAGAGAGATAGTTCTTCATTTCTTTGGTATTAAACATTGAATAATATGCAAAGTTACGATTAAGTGAGAGATGCGCAAAGGAAAGCTCGCTTTTCTTTGCGCATCTGAGCGTGAGTAACTTCAAGATCGAATCATAATGCCCACACTTCAAGCGAAGGAAGGGCAAAAGGAAATGTCTTATGACCCCTTCTACATGTTCTTGCAGCTGCCGTCCATCTGGCGGACTACCTTTTCACCCTTTTTCAGCATTCGGGCTTTGTAGCCTATCTTTTCAAGGACTTTTTGCAGCTTCTCCGGGCTCGTTTTGTCTGCATCGAAACGGATAATAACCGTTTGGCTATCTACGTTGGTTTCAATCATCTTGATACCCTTTTCAAAGCGGAGGTTGCCTTTGATTTTCTTTTCGCAGCCCGAGCAATGCATCTGTGGGATGGTGGTAAAACGAACGGTTTGCAGCTCTCTGGCAGAGAGGCTGACGGAAATCATGGCCATAAGGGCCAGAAGGATGGTTTTGTTCATAATGATAAACGTTTTTTGATGTTATAATTTTCCAAGATTGATTCTGATGCCTGTGTAGAAAGTGGCTCCGTGAACGGGGCCCCACACCATTGTAGGCTCAAAGTCGGCGGACCATGGACGGTCGGCGGCGATAATCAGCTGTTTTTGGGTTTTGCCTGTGAGGTTTTCGCCGCCAACATATACAGAAAAGTGGCGATACCATCGCGTAACTTGAGCAGAAAGTTGTTCGAAGCTATGGAATCGGGAACTCCACAGGGGGGAACCGCCAGTGTCCACTCGGGGTTGAGGCATACGGCCTCCGCCATGGAGCGTTAGCGTAGCGTCGGCCTGCCAGAGGCCAAGGGGAGTTTTGAAGGAGGCTGTGAGCAAGCCTTTTGAGTGACTGGTCAATGGGCGGCTGAGCAACTGGTTGCCATAAGTGGAACGCACGTCGTGCCAGCGGTAGGCGGCCATCAGCTGGAGACCTTTCAGAATAGGATAGGATGCTTCGGCCTGCACCGTATGCGAATAAGACTTACCATGGAGTGGGTGGAGAATGATGGAAGAGGGATCGGCATCATAATCTACGACCAACTGCCGACGAAAACGGGTATAGTAATACTCAGCCCCCAATTTCAGTAACTGCCGATGAAGAGGAATGGACAACGTGGCGCTTGCGCCGTAGTTCCATGCGCGTTCGGTGGTAACAGTTTGCAAGTCGATGCTTCTTCCAGAGGAAAGCAGGCTCTGATGCTCTGCAAGGGGGTGAGGTGTGCGGCGGCCTTCTCCAGCTGATGCCCGAAGGGTAAAGATGGGAGTGGGATTCCACTTGAGGTGCACGCGTGGCGTGAGGAACGTTTGATGTAAACTGCTGTGGTCTACTCTCAATCCCATCATGGAAGTGAATGTGGAGAGCGAAAGCGTGTATTGTCCGTAGGCACCAGCCTCTGTTTCGCGTTCGTGGTCTCTAAAAGGTTCATTGGAAGAAGTGGGAGAGAGCAGATAGCGCTGACCAAGATCGTCGTGTATGAGACTGAGACCTGCTGATAGCTGATGTTCGGACGAGGGCTGCGTTTCCATCATGAGCTGGGCGTAAAGGCTTTTCTCGTTGACGTGATAAAACCGTTTCCCGTATGCAGCGTTCTGTTTGTGAATGGATGCTGAGGTGGTCAGAGCAACATTTGTTCCGTGCTCAGGGTTAGTGATGACGGCATGTTTCATGTAGGCTTCATAGCGGTGGGTTCGTATGAAGGTGAGATAGGGCTCGTCATGAAGGTGTGTGGCATGTACTCGCTGTCCGCCATCGCGCTCCTCACCCAGAAGGGCGATTCCTGCATGCATTAGATAGTTTCCCTGATGGAATTTCCAGCGATTTTGCAGATTCCACTGCGTAGTGCGCGGCTGATCAAGAAAAGTATCATGATTTTCGTCATGGTGGCCAAATCCTTTTTCTGCATGACCAAGAATTTCGGCGCAGAGTTTAGAGTTGAGGTGAATATTGCTGACGGTATTCACCTCTGCGCGACTCTTGGAGTTACCATATGCATTGACAAGAAGGCCTTCGGTGTCGTCGGGTTTGAGATATTCTATGTTGATCTGTCCGGTCATGCTTTCGTGACCATTTTTTACGGAGGCACTTCCCTTTGACACCTGAATGCTTTGCATCCATGAGCCTGGAACATAGCTCAAACCATAAGGCAATGCTGCTCCGCGAAAGTTAGGCATGGCTTCTGTGAGCATTTGTACGTATGTGCCACTCAGGCCCAGCAACTTGATTTGTTGTGCGCCGGTGGTAGCATCGGCATAGTTGACATCGACGGAGGGATTTGTAACAAAACTCTCTCCCAAATTGCAGCATGCAGCCTTGAAAAGCTCCTCACGCGTGATGAGGGTGCCGTTTTGGGCGCCTCTGAGCTGCAAGGTGCCTGGACGCCGGGCCTTCACGGTGGCTGAGTGCATCTTTACGGTGTCGGTTGGATGGAAATCTGTGTCTTGTGCTGCCGAATGAACAGAAAACATCAGAATAATTCCCACATTTATATAATAATGTATACGCATAAAAGACTGTTGATTGATGTTAAAGGAGAATATGATGATAAACCCACGTTCCCGAGGGTACGCTAACGTCCTCGGAAATGGAGCTCCTTAAATCAACAGTGTGCGCAAAAGGTTTAAGTAATGTCGGGGTGGACCATGACGGGCTTCGCCAATGGGAAGAAGGAATCCTGCGCGAAGCACTGGTATAAATTGGGGAATATGAATGTGTATGGTAGGCGTGACTGCAACGTAACTGATGCTCAGTGGATTGATTGCCTGTCCCATTACAGGCGTGGGCTTGACCACCGTTACGTTCATGCAACTTTGAGTGGGTTGACAATGCTTTCCCATGTTGGTTTGCAGAATAGTGAGTTTCACCTTGCCCGAATGTGCGCAATGCGTAAAAGCTACACCTGAGCCAGTGAGCACTAGCGTGAGCGATAGCCAGATGGAAACCAATATGTAGAGCATTCTATTCATGTGAGTGCAAAATTACGATAATTATTTTAACCGGAACGTTGACGAAAGCGAATTTTCACCTCTTGCGTATGTTGAAGTTGACCTTGAGGCGGAATGAAAGAGACTTAGATAGACTCTTCTTGATGAGGAATCGGAAGTTTTTTATTACTTTTGCAGCAAATACATTAATCAATTGATCATGATGAAAAGAATAATGCTCTGGCCCATGCTGACGATGCTCTTTGTGGCCATGCCGATGGTGCCCTCAGCCTGTGGGCAACAGAAAAAGACCGAAGTCTCCTCTCCAAAAGACAGCACTGCACTCTTCGCAGCCTATGCTGAGGGGGCTACTCGCATTGATCCTGAGGATGTGGCCCTGCGTGGTGCAGAAATCCGTGCACAGAAGAAGCTTATCTGCTTCGATCTGGACGGAACTTTGACGCAGCACAAGACTCCGCTTTCCGACGCTAACCGCGCTGTACTTGATAAACTGAGTGAACGCTACAAGCTTGTGATGTGTGGCGGTGGCGGTTGCGAAAGAATCTATAATCAGATGAACCATTATCCTATTGACATCATGGGCAACTATAGCATGCAGGAAAGTCGCGTGGTGGATGGGCAGTTACAGATCATCAGGCAGGAGCATGTTAGTGTGGATACGGCTTACGTGCTCACTACGTGCGACTATCTGCGTCGTAAGTATGGCTATACTGATTATAAAGGAGAGTCTGTTGAGTTCCATCCATCGGGCATGATGACTTTTGCGCTGATTGGCACCAAGGCTGAGGCCGAAGACAAACTCGCTTTCGATCCTGACAAGAAAAAACGCCAAGTCATGTTTCCCGAGGTGTGCCAGCTGTTTAAGGACTATGCCGTATTCATTGGTGGAACGACTTCTTTCGATTTGGCCGAAAAGAAATTCAATAAGTATGCTGCTACGATGCGTTATGCCGGAGAACATGGATTTAAAAAAGACGAAGTGCTCTTCGTGGGCGACGATTTTGGCGACGGCGGAAACGACAGCCATGTTAGGCTTTATGGTATGGATTACATCCAGATTGACGATTATACGAAGTTACCCGATCGCTTAGCATTCCTTTACGAGGATAATCCATCGGAAGAGTGAAAGGCCGAAATATTTACTTTCTTTTGATGCTGTTCTGTGTCATGGGGCAAGAGGACAGTACGTGTTCAGCGTGGAAAACGATGCGGTGGCTCGCTATATGGCCGAAGTGAACTATGAAGGCGCGACCTATGACCATTCTCAGGTCAGAAAGTATGTTGAACTCTCCACGGCTTATCCCTAGGAGCGCCCTTTGGTGGCAAAAATCACTTGGAGCGAGCGAAGAAAGCTGTAAACTATGAGGTAATCGTGGCAGAAGACTCTGCTTTCTCGCAAATCGTGCGAGTATTCTCTCTCAGCGGTGATAATCTGTCGATTGATGTCTATCACCTGAATTCTGGCATGACCTATTATTATAAGGTAACGTCGCAGAACTTCAAGGGAGAAACGAGTGAACTGAAGCGTGATAGCTTGCGCATTGACGGCCAAGTGCGCATGCTCCATCTTTCCAGCCTTCACAACGCTCGCGATTTGGGCGGATGGCCTGTCAAGGGTGGTCGCTACGTCAAGTACGGCCTGCTTTATCGCGGAGGAGAGATGAATGGCGAGCATTTTATTCAGGTTTCAGATGCTGATGTGGCTGAGTTGCGACAATATGTAGGCATACGGGCAGAATTAGACCTTCGTTCGCCCGACGAACTGGATCTGACGCCTTTGCCTGATGATGATATCTTCTCTTCGGCATTGGGTAGCGACATATCTTATCGCCGCGTGAGCATCCAGCCCTCCGTTAAGATAGATTCTCTACAGCCTCTTTACAAAGAATGCTTCGATTATATCCTCAGTTGTTTGCGCCAGGGCTTTCCTGTCAATTTCCACTGCTGGGGAGGGGCTGACCGAACGGGAACTCTTGCCTTTTTGCTCTGCGGACTGCTGGGCGTGAGCCAGAGTGATCTGGACAAGGACTACGAGCTCACTTCATTTTGTGACATTACCGGCCTGTGCGTGCGTCATTCCAATCGCTATGCCTACAAGGCCATGATAGAGTTGCTGGAGAAGCAATATTCAGGCCGCACGCTTCAGGACAAGATTCGCAATTGTTTTCTCAAGGCTGGAGTCAGTCGACACGATATTGCGGATTTTCAACGGTTCATGCTCTCGGAATGAACTGATATGTTAACGTGATTTGTTAAGGGTATAAAAATTAATCCTTGGGTTCTCTTGAGACTTCATTGAGCGTGGAGTTGAGTATGGTCTTCTGTAATTCGCTGTTATAGTGCGATAAATAGTGGTGATTGGGGCTCCATGAATCGCAAAGGAGTCTCTATTTATGTGCTTATAGAACGCCAAAAAACCGAAAATTGAAAGTACGTGGGACGTAATCTTCGAAAATGTCAAGAAATACGTACAATGTTCAAATATCATGTTCTGCGCCATTTCTACGTCCTTCAACGACTTCCCGACCAGGTTCTGTATCATTTTTTCAGTATTCAATGGCCTCCCGATACAGATTGTTGCTTCGTTTGTCTGCGCCAACGGGTTCCTGATGGAGAAATGGCGTGAAAGGAATACCTGAAACAATGTTAGTGAGCGAAAAGGCTCAATATGCCTTAGTCTTTCTTGGGCGGCAGGAGGTCTGTGATTTCCCAATCGTCGCTACGGAAGGAGGGAAGAGGCAGTCCGGTTTGGGTCATGACGTTAGCCTCCGACGGCCAGTTGTGGTAGGCGTAGCGAACGGCCACAGGATG